>DAIOWH010000134.1:0-18952 GCA_036758585.1 Planctomycetia bacterium | reverse complement strand
GTTCCAAAGGTGGCGGAGAGCCGTAATACGCCATGCTGAATCGCGTCATCGCATTTGCGCTGCGTAACCGACTGCTGATCCTCGCCGGCACGATTGTGCTGGCGATGTACGGCGCGTACCAGGCTGCGCAGTTGCCGATCGACGTGTTCCCCGACTTGAATCGGCCCACGGTGACCATCATGACCGAGTCGCACGGGCTGGCTCCGGAGGAGGTCGAGACGCTCGTCACGTTTCCGATCGAATCGGCGCTGAACGGCGCGACCGGCGTCGAGCGGGTTAGGTCGGCGTCGGGCATCGGCATTTCGATCGTCTGGGTCGAATTCCAGTGGGGCAGCGACATCCATGTGGATCGCCAAGTCGTCGCCGAAAAGCTGCAACTCGTGCGAACGCGGCTGCCCAACGACGTCGAGCCGGTCATGAGTCCGATCAGCTCGATCATGGGCGAGATCATGCTCGTCGGCCTGCGCTCGCAGGGCGAGACGAGCTCGATGGACGTGCGCACGCTGGCCGATTGGGTCGTGCGGCCGCGACTGCTCGCGCTCGGCGGGATTTCGCAGGTGAGCATCATGGGCGGCGACCTCAAAGAGTACCAGGTGCTCACCTCGCCCGAGCGGCTGGCCCAGTACGACGTCACGCTCGACGAACTCGTCACCGCAGTGGAAAAAACGAACACCGTCACGGGCGGCGGATTTCTGCTCAGCAAGGATCAGGAGGCCCTGATTCGCGTCGTCGGTCGCGTGACGAACCTTGATGACGTGCGCAGCACAGTCGTCCGGCTCGGCAACCCGGCGCCGGTGACCATCCGGCAGGTCGCCGACGTGACCTACGGCGGGCCGGTGAAACGCGGCGACGGCGGCGTCAACGGTGAATCGGCCGTGATCGTGTCGATCCAAAAGCAGCCGGGCGCGGACACGCTCGACCTCACGCGCCGCATCGATCGAACGCTCGACGAAGTTCAGGCCGCCCTGCCCGCCGACGTCAGAATCGAGCGAGAGATTTTTCGACAAGCGAACTTCATCGAAGCCGCGATCGGCAACGTGCAAGAGGCGATTCGCGACGGAGCGATCTGGGTTGTCGTCATCCTGTTCCTCTTCCTCTGGGACTTCCGCACTAGCCTCATCACGCTCACCGCGATCCCGCTGTCGATCCTGATCACCGCCCTGGTGTTCCGCTACTTCGGCGTTTCCATCAACACGATGACCCTGGGCGGTTTGGCCGTGGCGATCGGCGAGCTCGTCGATGACGCGATCGTGGACATTGAGAACATCTACCGCCGCTTGAAAGAAAACCGCCTCGAGTCGAACCCGGCCAACCCGCTCAAGGTGATCTTCCTCGCGTCGGCCGAAGTCCGAAACAGCATTGTGTACGCCACCGTGATCGTCGTGCTCGTGGTGTTTCCGCTCTTTTCACTGGCCGGATTGGAAGGGCGGATGTTCGCGCCGCTCGGACTGTCGTACGTGACGACGCTGTTGGCTTCGCTGGTCGTGTCGCTCACCGTCACGCCGGTGCTCGCCTCCTACTTGCTACCGCGTGCGCGGTTTCTCCGCGAGGCGACGGACCCGTTCCTGCTCCGGTGGCTCAAACGACTCGATGGTCGCCTCTTGAAGTTCACGCTTCGCCACTCGGTCGCGATACTGACCGCGGTCGCAGTGGTCGTCGTCCTTGCGGTGGTCAGCATCTTGTGGATGGGCGGCGAATTCCTGCCGGATTTCAATGAAGGCACACTGACGATCAGCGCGACGGCGCCACCGGCGACCAACCTCGCCGAGACCAATCGGATCGGCAAGATACTGGAAGAACTGCTGCGGCAAGTCCCTGAGGTGACGCACGTGGCCCGACGTACCGGCCGCGCGGAACTCGACGAGCACGCCGAGAACGTGAACTTCTCGGAAATCGACGTCGGGCTTGTGGAGCCGGAGCGTCCGTCGCCCGGCATCCATCGGGCCGTGCTGCGAGCGATTCCGGGCCTTGAGCGGTTCGGCATGGAACGCAGAGGGCGTCCGCGCGAAGAAGTGCTGGCCGACATCCGCGAGAAACTCGCGCACGTGCCCGGCGTCGTCTTCAACATCGGCCAGCCAATCTCGCACCGCCTGGACCACATCATGTCGGGCATTCGTGCCCAGGTCGCCGTCAAGCTCTTCGGCCCCGACCTCGCCGAGTTGCGCAGCCAGGCCCAGGAGATCGCCGCCGCCATGTCGGCCGTGCCCGGCGTGGTCGATCTTCAGATCGAGCCGCAGGTCGATATCCCTCAGATCCGAGTGACGGTCCGGCGTGAGGAGGCCGCTCGCTACGGACTGCCGCCCGAAGACGTGACCCGGGCCCTTGAAACGGCGCTCCAAGGGCACAGGGTCTCACAGGTCTTGGAAGGCCAGCGGACCTTCAGCCTAGTGGTCTGGTTCGACGAAGCCTCACGCAACGACGTCGACGTGATCCGCTCGACCCTGATCAGCACGCCGACCGGCGCGCGAGTCGCCCTCAGTAGCGTCGCCGACGTGGCGCAGACCGACGGGCCAAACACGATCAACCGAGAAAACGTCACGCGCCGTATCGTGGTTCAATGCAACACCGCGGGCCGCGACCTCGTCAGCGTGGTTGAAGACATCCAGCAACGGATCACCGACAAGATCGTCCCGGCACTGCCCGATGGCTACTTTATCGAGTACGGTGGCCAGTTCGAGGCGCAACGGCAAGCGCACGTCCGACTTCTTGTGCTCGGCACGGTTTCTGTCGCCGCGATCTTCTTGGTCGTTTTGAAGGCGCTCGGTTCCTGGCGTGCCGCGCTGCAGGTCATGGTGAACATCCCACTCGCAGCGATCGGTTCGGTCCTCGCCCTCCTGCTGACGAACTGGCCCACCTCCGAGGCGCTGGCCGCCGCGTCCTGGTGGCAGTGGCCTCGCGTCTGGATCGAAGCCACGAGCCTATCCGTCGCCCACTGGGTCGGCTTCATCACTCTGATCGGCATCGTCTCGCGCAACGGCATCATGATGATCTCGCACTACATTCACTTGATGCGTTTCGAAGGCGAAAAGTTCGACGACCACATGATCATCCGCGGCAGTCTGGAACGTCTCGCGCCAGTCTTGATGACCGCGTTGACCGCGATGATCGGCCTCGTCCCACTGGCTTTCGGAGCGGGCGAAACAGGCAAAGAGATTCTGCACCCACTTGCCATCGTTGTCATCGGGGGCCTGCTAAGCGCGACCCTACTGGACCAGATCGTCACCCCTGCCCTCTTCTTCAGATTCGGCCGACACGTCTACGAACTCGACGAACCGCGAGCCGCCGCGGAGACCGCGGAATTGGAACGCCTGACGGCACAATTATGACGCGCGAGAAGGAATCAAAAGTGGATGCCGTTTCTACCAGCCTCAGCGCGCCTTGCCTTGCCCCTACGGGTTCGCCCAGTGCGCCGCATCCCGCGCGTCCGCGGCCGCGAAAACTCGTATTCCAATCGGGCCGTTTTTGTCTACACTGGAACTCACGAAATGCGGCGAACGCGAGAGCCATAGTCGCAAGCACGCCTGACCACAACCCTGCCTGCTGTTCCCGCCGTATTCAAAACGTTAGGAGCTTCACGATGGAATTCCGCAGCGCTTCCACCGCGATCGCCCTTTGTGCGGCCGTATCGACCTCGATGCTCGTCGCCACGCTCGCTCAAGACAAGGGTCAGGTCGAGCCGATTGCCGTCGTGGAGGTGAAACTGGGGCGGCCGGCCAGCCTGACCAAAGACGTGATGCCCATTCTCGAAGACAAGTGCCAATCCTGTCACAGCTCGGTACTCGCCGAGGCGAAACTCAAGCTCGAAGACTACTCGCAGATCGTCAAGGGTGGCAAGCGAGGCGCCCCCATCGTGCCGGCCAAGGCAGAACAGAGCCTCTTGTACAAGTCGGCCGGCCGAATCGCGCAACCGCACATGCCGCCGCCCACCAAGAAGGAACACAAGCCGCTCACCCCGCAGGAATTGGCGATTCTGAAACTGTGGATCGACGAAGGCGCCAAGGACGATTCCGAGGGCATCGCCAAGAAGCCCAAGGAGCTGCAGTGGATCACGCTGCCGCCCAGCGTCAATCCGATCGTAGCCCTGTCGCTCAGCCCGACCGGCCAGCTCGTGGCCGCCGGGCGCGGGAATGTGGTGCAGGTCTACGACGTCGGTTCCGGCAGCGAGGTCGTCACCCTGCCCGGCCATCAGGACATCGTCCAGTCGTTGCGGTTCAGTCCCGACGGCACGTTGGTGGCGGCGGGCGGGTTTCGCTCGGTGAAGCTGTGGCGAGCGCCGCAGGATAAGGAACTCATGCAGTTCCGCGACCCGACGGCCCAACGAGGCGTGGTCGCTCACGGAGAACAGATTCCGTCGATCGCGCTAACCCCCGACGGCAAGTTGCTGGCGACCGCGAGCTTCGACGGCAAGGTTGTGCTCTGGGACGCCGCGACCGGTCAGCCGGTGCAAACGATCGCCGCGGGCCTCGGTCAACTCAATGCCGTGACGTTCAGTCCCGACGGTAAGCTGCTGCTCGCCGGCGGCGCCGACAAGAACATGCGACTTTGGGACGTCGCGTCGGGCGAACTGCTGCGAGTCTACGAAGGACATCAGGCCGCCGTGCTCGCGGTTGCGTTCACTCCGGCCGGCGACGCAGTGCTCTCGGCCAGCCAAGACCAGACGTTGCGGCTCTGGGAACTGCCGAGTCACCGCGAACTGAAATCGCTCGCCGGCCACGCCGATCAGGTGACCGCAACGGTCGCCACGCCCGACGGCAAGCTGCTCGTCACGGCGTCGCTCGACAAGACGATCCGCATCTGGGACGTCGCCGCCGGCAAGGAAGTCCGGCAGATCGCCGGGCATGCCGACAAACTGCTCGCGCTGGCCGTGAGTCCCGACGCGAAGCTCATTGCGGCCGCCGGCGCGGGCAAGATTCACACGATCAAACTGTTCGAACTCGAGACCGGCAAGGAAGTGCGCGAGCTATCGGGCCACGGCGCCTCTGTGCTCGCCCTGGCGTTCAGCCCGAACGGCCAGCAACTCGCGTCGGGCAGCGAAGACACGATCGTCAAGCTCTGGGAGGTCGCCAGCGGCAACCTGGTGCGCGACATCAAGGGCCACACCGGCGCGGTTCACTCGGTCGGCTTCGTGGCCAACGGGCCGCAGATCGTGACCGGCTCGGCCGACAACACCGTGCGGCTCTGGAACCCGGCCGACGGCGCCGCGGTGCGCCAGTTCGCCGGCCACTCGGCCGCCGTGCTCAGCGTCGCGGCGAACCACGACAGCACCAAGATCGTCTCGGGCAGCGCCGACAAGACCATGAAGGTCTGGAACCTCGCCAACGCTCAGGTCCTGTTCAATCTGGAGGGACACTCCGGGCCGGTTCAATCGGTCGCATGGAACGCCGACTCGACGCGCATCGTTTCCGGGGGCGCAGACCAGGCGCTGCGCGTGTGGGACGCTGCTGCCGGCCGGCCGCTGCGAACCGTGGCGGCCCACGCGGCGCCGGTGACCGGCGTGCTCGCCACCGCCGACAAGACCGGCTTCATCTCGACCGGTGCGGACAAGTCGATCAAAGTCTGGGAAGTGAAAGTGGGCGAAGTAATCCGCCCGTTCACCGGCCAAGGCGCGCCGGTGCGCGGCGTCGCGTTCAACCCGAGCGGCGCCGAGGTCGTGTCGTGCGGCGACAACGGCAACGTCGTGGTGTGGGAGGTCGCGTCGGCCAAGGCCCTGCGCACTATTGCTCACGGCGGCGGAGTCGTCTCCGCCGTCGCCGTTACACCCGACGGCAAGCAGATTGCCTCGGTCGGCGCGGACAAGAACCTCAAGCTGTGGAACTACAGCGACGGCGCGGCCGGTCCCGTGCTCTCGGGGTTCGCCGGCGCGCTCAACGCCGTGAGCTACAGCCGCGACGGCACGCAGATCGCCGCGGCGGGCGCCGACGGCTACGTCAAGGTCTGGGAGCTGCCCAGCACGAAACTGCTGCACCACTACGTCGGCCACTTCGGCCCGGTGCTGGCGCTGGCGTTCTCGCCCGACAAGACGCGATTCATCACGGCGTCGGTGGACAAGACGGTGCGCCTGTGGGACACGACGAGCGCGTGGACCGAAGTCCGCACGCTCGACGGCCTGAGCGATCGCGTGATTTCGCTGGACTTCAGCCTCGACGGCAAGCTGCTCGCGACCGGCAGCGGCGAACCGTCGCGCACCGGCGAGATAAAAATCTGGGAGACCGAGACGGGCAAGCTGGTGCGTGAACTCAAGGACCCGCACAGCGACACCGTATTCGGACTGCAGTTCAGTCCCGACGGCACGCAACTCGCCTCGTGCGCCGCCGACAAACTCGTCAAGGTGTTCGATGTAACGTCGGGCGCCGAGGTGCGCAAGTTCGAAGGTCACACGCATCACGTCATGGACGTGGCCTGGAAGTTCGACGGCAAGCAACTCGTTTCGGCCGGCGCGGACAACGCGCTCAAGGTCTGGGACATGGGCACCGGCGAACAGGTTCGGACGATCGGCGGGCACAACAAGCAGGTCACGTCGCTTGATTTTCAGGGCAGCACCAAGTTCGCCGTCAGTTGCGGCGGCGACGCCCAGGTGAAGATGTTCGACGTCGACAGCGGCGGCAACGTCCGCAACTTCCCGAACCAGGGCGATTACCTGTACTGCGTTTCGGTCTCGCGCGACGGACTCTTGGTCGCCGCCGGCGGCCAAGAGAGCGTGATCCGCATCTGGGGCGCGAACGACGCCCAACTGAAACGCCAGATCGCACCGCCCAGTCCGCCGGCGCCGCTGCAGGCCAAGGCGAACTAAAGTCTTACCTGTGTGACGCGCGCACGCGCGGCCGGATGGCATGCCCTTGGCTCGGCGTGGACATGCCGATCCAAGAAAGCCGACGGCATGGCGTCCGCGCTAAATAGCCTTGCACGATTCTGGGACAGTAGCCCGACGCGCCAGCGAGGGAGCACATGGCGAAATCACAAGAAGTCAGGCCCGGTCCCTCGCTGGCGCGTCGGGCTACTGTCCCTGCGGACTCCCAGAATCACGCAAAGCCATTTAGACCTTGGACAAATCCACCACGCGACTCGGATCGACCGGTGCGTCGCTGATGTGGACGTTCACGAGTGCGGGCTTGCCGCTGGCGCGGGCGCGACAGAGTGCCGGCACGAGGTCGGCCGGGTCGCGGACCTCCTCGCCCCAGCCGCCGAGCGCCTCGACGACCTTGTGATACTGGGCGTTGGCGCCGAGCGCCGTGGCAATCGATCGGTCGCGGCCGAACATGTGAATCTGCGGGCGACGAATCTGACCCCAGCCGCCGTCGTTGCCCACAACGCCGACGATCGGCAGACCGAACCGCACCGCCGTGTCGTACTCGAAACCGTTCAGTCCGAAGGCGCCGTCGCCGTAGATGATGAGCACGTCCTTCTCCGGACGCGCCAGCTTCGCCGCGATCGCAAACGGCATCCCGACGCCGAGGCACCCGAGCGGCCCGGGGTCGAGCCAATGCGCGGGGCGATTGATCGGCACGACCGCCGCCGACACCGCGACAATCTCGCCGCCGTCGCCCACGACAATCGTGTCGTCGGTGACGACCTGCGAAACGGCGTAAGCAAACCGCAGCGGGTGAATGGGCGTCTCATCGGAAAGAAGTTTTGGCATCGCACGCTGCCGCAGCTTCTTCTCGTCGGCCGCTAGCGCCGCCAGCCACGCGGCGGCCTTCGGACTCGCGCCACCTAGATGCGCAGTCGAGATTCCTTCTCCCTCTCCCTCTTGGGGAGAGGGCTGGGGTGAGGGGTCGCCGGTGCCGCAACTCAACACCTGGGTGATGCCCGCCAGCGCGGCCTTCGCGTCGCCCACGATGCCGAGTTCCACGCCGCGGTTCCAGCCGATGTCTTCGGCAGCCGTCTCGACCTGGATGATCTTCGCCGCCGGCCCGATCACGCCGCCGTAGTGCATGCGGAAGTCGAGCGGCACGCCCACGAGCAACACCACGTCGCCCTCGGCCAGCGCGCGCTTGCGGGTGAGCGACAGGTAACACGGGTGCGTGGTCGGCAAACAGCCGCGACCCATGCCGTTCAGGAAACACGGCGCGGCCAGCGACTCAGCCAGCGTGGCGAGTTCCGTGCCCGCGTCGCTCCATCGCACAGAACTTCCCGCCATGATCACGGGTCGCTCGGCTTCCGCCAACAAGCGGGCAGCTTGCTCGACGAGCCGCGGGTTGGGCACGGGGCGGACGTCGGTCCGATATCCGGTCGGCTGCGTGACCTTGTCTGCGTCCGCCACCCCGAACAGCACATCGACCGGCAGCTCGAGAAACACCGGACCTGGCCGACCGGACGTCGCGTGCCGGAACGCCATCGCGAGGAACTCGGCAATGCGCCGCACATCGAGACATCGCTTCGACCACTTGGTGATCGGCCGCATCAGCTCGACGTGATCGAGTTCCTGCAGCGCCCCTTTCTCGAAATCGCCGACGCCGCCCTGCCCGCCCAGCACAACGATCGGGCTGCCCGCGCGAAACGCATTGGCCACGGCCGTCACTGTCCCGGTCACGCCCGGCCCGGCCGTCACGACCGCAACGCCCGGCTGGCCCGTCACCCGCGCCCACGCATCGGCGGCATGAGCCGCCGCCTGTTCGTGGCGAAAGTCCACGACCTTGATGCCGAAGTCAACGCACCCGTCATAGATCGCCGCGATGTGCCCACCGCAGAGCGTAAAGATCACCGGCACGCGCTCGGCGGCAAGAAAGCGGGCAACGAGGTAGCCACCATGCTTGTTCATGGCGGAATGATAATGCACGCCCGAGACGCTGGAAACACTGGCGTGCGCAGCCCGCTCAACGCCGCAGCGTCGGTCGGGACCTGCTCACCCCCAACACATCGAATTGTGACTCCGCGGCCAGCAAGAGGTCGCCGTTTTCGAGCGTGGACCAGACCATTTCGTAACTTGTGGAGACGGCGTGTGTCGGCAGTGAATCACGCAGCGGCGCGGGCGTACCTTGGTCAAACAGGATGCGCACAGCCACCCCTTTGTTCATGTCGAGACAAGGCTCTGCTCGGCAAACTCGAGCACTGCGACAACCTGTTCGCGACGCACCCCAGGGAACCATGCAAGGAAGTCGTCGACGGTCGCGCCATCTTCGAGGTTCTCGAACAGCGCCTTCACCGGCACTCGTGTTCCCTGGAAAACCCATGCGCCGCTGACCTTGGCCGGCGACCGTTCCACCGAAGGACAATGATTCCAGTCAAGCATTGCGAACATCCTCCGATCACATTGCTCGCTTATCATAGCACTCGCACAAGTTCGCATGAAGGACGTTGTATCAGCACCTCAGTTCTCGCCTCAGGATTTTTCCCGTCGGCCCCTTGGGCAGCGAGTCGATGATCTGGACCATGCGCGGATACTTGTACGCGGCGAGATGCTCTTTGCAGTAGGCGATGATCTCGTCCGGGGTCGCTGACCGGCCGTCGCGCAACGCGATGACGGCCTTGACCTCCTCGCCGTACTTGGCGTCTGGCACACCGACGACGGCGGCCTCGCGCACGGCCGGGTGCTGGTACAACACCTCCTCCACCTCGCGCGGATACACGTTGTATCCGCCGCGGATGATCAGGTCCTTCTTGCGATCGACGATGTAGAAATCGCCGTCGTCGTCTTGCCGGCCGATGTCGCCGGAGTGGAACCACCCGCCGCGCATGGCCTCGGCCGTCGCGTCGGGCCGTTTGTAATAGCCCTTCATGATGTTGTGCCCGCGGATCAGCACCTCGCCCGTCTCGCCGACCGGCACGGGCCGACATCCGTCGTCGCCGATCATCATCTCGACGCCCCAGATCGGCCGGCCGATCGAACCGGCCCTCGCCGTGCGATCGACTTCCTGAGAACAGGCCAGCGGTGAGGTCTCGGAGAGGCCGTACGCCTCTTGAATGCGTACGCCGAACCGCGACTCGAACGCCCGTTTCACTTCGACCGGCAGCGCCGCTCCGCCCGACACGCAGAAGCGCAGGCTCGCCAGGTCGAATCGCCGCTCGGCGTCGGATACGGCCAGGATCGCAAAGTACATGGTCGGCACACCCGCGAAGAACGTGACGTGGTCGCGCTCGATCGCCGCCAGCCCGGTCTCGGCGTCGAATCGCTCGACATAGCGAACGGCCGCGCCGCCGAACAGCATGCCGTTCTGAATCGCCGTCTGGCCGAAGCTGTGATAGAGCGGCAACGCGGCCAGCCCAACGTGGCCGGGCCCCATCACCGCGACATCGTGCGGCCAGCGACAGAATTGGCGCTCGGAGACGCACAACGCGTTGAGCCACAGGTTCAGGTGCGTCAGCTCGGCGCCCTTCGGTCGGCCGGTCGTGCCGGATGTATATATAATGACTGCGGTGTCCTCGGCGGCGGCAGGGTGCAGCTCGGGCAGCCCGCCGGCTCGCTCGATTGCCTGCTCGAACCGAATCGAGCCGGGCGGCAACGACCCCGCCGCGCCGGCGCCCGCGACGAACAGCGTGCGGCAGCGTTCGACCCGGTCGAACCCGCGAGTACCCGCCTCAAGTGGCGACCACACGACCATCGCCACCGCGTCGGAATCGCTGAGCGTGTACGCCACCTCGTCGGCCACGAGCAGGATGTTCAGCGGCACCACGGTCGCGCCGGCGTGCAGGATGCCGAAGTACGCGATCGTGAACTCCGGCCGATTCGGGATCATCAGCCCGACCTTGTCGCCTGGCCCGACGCCCGCGTCCACCAGCGCCGCCGCGAACCGACGCACCGCGTCGCCGAGTTCGCGGTAGTTCAGTCGGAAGTCAGGGTGGATCAGCGCCGGCTCGTCGGCGAACCAAGCCGATCCGTTCTGCACGATGGACGCGAGGTTCAGCGTCATGGATTTCCCTTTGCGTCAGCGTTCCGTTTTCGGTCAAATCGGCGGCCGCACATGAAGGTCGCGCTGATGATCACCTGTCTGGGCGACGCATTCCGGCCCGAGGCCGGGGTTGCGACCGTCCGGCTGCTCCGGCGGCTCGGCGTCGCGGTTGAGTTCCCCGAGGCCCAGACCTGTTGCGGTCAGCCGTTCTTTAATAGCGGCTATCCGAAACAGGCTCAAGACCTGGCGCGGCATACGATCCGCGTGTTCGAGCGGGCCGAGCGAGTGGTCGCGCCGAGTGGTTCGTGCGCGGCCATGGTCAAGGTCGAGTATCCCGAGCTGTTTCATGACGACGCCGAGTGGCACGCCCGCGCGGTCGACCTGGCCGCGCGCACGCATGAGCTGACCGATTTCCTCGTGAACGTGCTCGGCCGCGACGACGTCGGCGCCAGCTTCCACGGCAAGGTGACCTATCATTACGCTTGCCACTTGCGGGCGCTGGGCTTGAAGGACGAGGCCGTGCGTCTGATCCGATCGGTCGCGGGCGTCGAGTACGTTCCGCTCGCCGGGCTCGAGGATTGTTGCGGGTTTGGCGGCTCGTTCGCGGTCCGATTCCCAGAAATCTCGGGGGCGATCGTACACGACAAGGCCCAGGCGATACTTCACACCGGTGCCGACATGGTCGTCGCCACCGACTCGGGTTGCCTTATGAACATCGCCGGCCGCCTGCATCGAATCGGTTCATCAGTTCGTGCGATGCACTTGGTCGAGTTGCTCGCGACCTGACCGAAGAGTATTCGGACGACTTCGTTTCGCGGACTCGGCCTATCGCCACGGTTACGGTCCAGCGGACGTGCGGAGATGCTCGCGCGGCGGCCGCTGATCGTGAAATCGCGACGCGGTCTGGAGCACGGCTACGAAATCCTTGGACGAAACGCCTCCGGCGAGTATCTTCATGCTGTCGGGCGAGCCCTGGTCGACGCGACCGACAAACCGTTTTTCGTGTTTCACATAGATCGCATGTACGATCGCGATCGGCGACGCTACCGGGCGATCCGAGGACCCTCAAATGGCTAGGAAAAGCAGACTGCCCAAGGCCTCGAAGACGGATCAGGAGTACGTTAAGAAGTTTGCCTCGCGGTCCGTGTTCGATCGGCTCGCCGAAGGCCAATTGGAGGTCGTACCGGCGGACGAAATACCCAAATCGCTCGCCGCGATCATGGGCTCGCGCGACGGAGTGTGGATACCCCTTTCCCCGCGCGACCTGCGACGGCTGCTCGCAGCGAGCGAGCAATCCGGTGTGGCGCCCGGCAAGCTCGTCGCGCAATGGACGCGAGAACGGCTGCGGAGCCGGCACGCCGGATGACCGAGAATTACGCCCAACGCGAGCACACCGACTTCACCGGCGCGAGCCGCACCGCGCTCGACACGCCGACGCTGCAAATCGCGCTCGAGCGGCTCGGCGGCACGCTGGCGGCCGGGAACCGGGCGGCGTGGGAGAAGCTGCCGGAATCGAACCTGCTGCGCGAACGGGCGCGACAGATCAAGGCGGAGACGCTGGCGCGGCTCGATCACTACCTGGCCCAGGCGGCGGACTCGGTCGAGCGGGCGGGCGGGCACGTACACTGGGCCGCCGATGCGGCCGAGGCGCGCGAGATCGTGCTGGGCATCGCCCGCGATCGCGGCGTGAAACGGATCGTGAAATCGAAGTCGATGACTTCGGAAGAGATTCATCTGAACGGGGCGATCGAGGCCGCCGGTCTGGCCGTCGTCGAGACCGACTTCGGCGAGTTCATTGCCCAGGCGGCGCGTCAGCGGCCCAGTCACCTGGTCGCGCCGATCATTCACATGACGGTCGAGCAGGTGGCCACGGTGCTCTCGGAGGCGCTCGGCCGTGAGCTGCCGCCCGACCCAAAGACGCTTGCGGCGGCGGCTCGCCAGCGGCTGCGCGAGGAGTTCCGCAACGCCGACATGGGCATCAGCGGCGCCAACTTCGTCGTGGCCGAGACCGGCGCCATCTGCATCATCTCGAACGAAGGCAACGCGCGACTGACCACGA
Source organism: Planctomycetia bacterium (assembly GCA_036758585.1). Taxonomy (GTDB): domain Bacteria; phylum Planctomycetota; class Planctomycetia; order JALXBF01; family JBGPMX01; genus DAIOWH01. Next base: position 6,067 of record DAIOWH010000134.1, on the reverse strand, counting down.
CCGTGCCGCCGATTCACGTCGCGATTGCGGGCATCGAGAAGGTCATTCCGCGCCTGGCAGACCTGCCGATCTTTCTGAAGCTGCTCGCGCGTGCAGCGACGGGGCAGAAGATGTCGGTGTATTCGAGCTTGATCACAGGCAGTAGGCAGTTGGCAGCAGGCAGTCGGGTGCAGGACGAATCTTTACTACTGCCTACTGCCAACTGCCTACTGCCTGAGCTCGACGGCCCCACCGAGTTTCACCTGATCTTCCTGGACAACGGCCGGTCGCGCATCCTCGCCGGGCCGTATCGCGAGAGCCTCTACTGCATTCGCTGCGGCGCGTGCCTGAACACCTGCCCGGTGTATCGCAAGGTGGGCGGGCACGCCTACGGCGGCGTCTACGCCGGCCCGATCGGCGCGGTGATCACGCCGCTCTACGACGGACTCGGCGATTATCCGCTGCTGCCGCACGCATCGAGTTTGTGCGGCGCGTGTCAGGCGGCATGTCCGCTGAAGATTCGCATCCCGCACATGCTGATCAGCCTGCGCAAGGACCTGCACGACCAGCCGGCCGGCGGGTTCGCCGAGTCGCTGATCTATCGGCTGTGGTCGCTCGCTCTGCGTTCGCCGATGCTCTATCGCGTCGGGCTTTGGCTGGCCAGCCGACTGCTCGGCGGTCGCGAGGGCGGGTGGCTCGCACGCATGCCCGGCCCACTGGCCGGTTGGACCCAAGCGCGCGACTTTCCCGCGCCAGCGCGCGAGACCTTCCGCGACCGTTGGAGGCAGCTGGATGAGGATTGAGGATAGAGGATAGAGGATTGAGGATTGAGGATGAGGTCCTTGGTCTATCCTCAATCCTCGATCCTCTATCCTCGCTTCCCTTGCGCTTGCCCGTAGAGGTAGACGCGATTCCGGCCGTCGCGTTTGGCGCGGTAGAGCGCCTCGTCGGCGCGTTCGAGCAACTCGGTGCGACAGACGCCGTCCCACGGAAACGTCGCCAAGCCGCCGCTCAGCGTCACGCCGTCGCAGTTGACCGCGCCGAATCGGTGCTTCATCGTCGCCTCGCGCAGCCGCTCGGCAAAGGCGAACGCGGTGGTCGGGTAGCCCTGCCAGCCGCTGCCCGACTGCTCGCCGCGTCCATCCCACAACACGACGGCGAACTCCTCGCCGCCCAAGCGGCACACGACGTCGTGCGTGCGGAAATTCTGCCGCATCAACGTGGCCACCTCGCGCAGCACCTGATCGCCCGCGGGATGGCCGAACTGGTCGTTGTAGCGCTTGAAGTGGTCGATGTCGAACAGCAGCAGCGTGACCGCGAAGTTCTGCCCTCGCGCGCGATCGAGGATGGCGTCGAGGAATTCCCAGAGATAACGGCGGTTGTACAACCCGGTCAGATCGTCGCGGATCGCCAGATCTTCGACCTCGCGGTAGCGCAGCGCATGATGAAACACGCCGCCGACCGAGTCGGCGATGTTCACGAGCAGTTCCAGATCGCGCGGTTCAAACGAACAGCGTCGCGCCGGCTCGGTTACGTTCACGACTCCCACCACGCGGCGGTCGCCGTTCACGGGCACCGAAATGAACGAATCGCTGCGGTAGTTCCGGTCGGTGTGCTCGGCCCCGGCGTCGACGAGCAGCGGCTTGCCGATCGAAGCGACGCGGCCAGCCACACCCTCGCCCACTCGAACGACCGTGTTCGCCACCACGCCGTCGGGCACTCCGCGCGCTGCGAGGATACGCAGCAACCGCGCGTTGTTGAGCACCATCAGGCTGGTGCGTGACGACTGCAACTCGCGGGCCGCCAGGTCCACGGTGAACTGCGACAGACGCGGCAGGTCGTCGATGAACTGGCCCAACGTCTTCAGTCCGCGCAGCAACTCGGCGAGCGCCCAGTCGTTGTATTGCCGCACCTGATGGTCGCCCGCGACGGTCGGCGCACGGCCGTTAGAGGCGTCGTCAAGGACGTCGGCGGCGAAGCGGGTCGCTTCGGCAACGGTACCTATGGCCACTGATCGTGCTCCCGGCCTGGCCAAGCTGTGTTTGCGATGGGTTTGATTGAGATTGATTCGAGCGAATGCTCGTTCACGCGACACGGCGGCGACATGCATGATGTTCCGACAGCCAACCATACCACGCATTCGACGATGGGCAAGAAATGCGGAATGGCCGCGGCGTTTCGAGATCGCGGGTTGTGGAGGTCGCGCCGTCCTTGCGGGTCGTCGCGGCGTGGCTTATGCTCAGCCGCGTATTCCATGAAGCGATCCGGCAACAACGTCTGGTGGCTGCGGTCCGCCGTGCTGTTCGCAGCGATCTGCGGCGGCCGAGTGGCCGTCGGCGACGCCCGCGGCCCGTTCGCATCGCACCCACCCACGCGGCCGTTGCCGCGACCGAGCGGGCGACCGCTCGGCGAGGGGCCGGCGTTCTTCGTCGATGCCGCCGCGGGCGACGACCGGGCGGACGGTTCCAAGTCGCACCCGTGGAAAACGCTGGCTCATTCGATCACGCGCCTGCGGACGGGCGACACGCTCTGCCTGCGCGGCGGAACCTACTACGAGCATGTGGTCGTCTCGCGGTCGGGCACGATCGCGCGGCCCATCACGATCCGCGGTTATCCCGGTGAGCTGGTCGTGATCGACGGCGGCCTGCGTGAGTTCTTCGACGAGCCGGCCGCCGCCTGGACGCCGTGTCCGGACGGCGCGCCGGGCGAGTTTCAATCATCCAAGACATACCCCGACCTCGGCGGCGGCGTCGATGAGACGAACGTGCTCGGCAACTTTGGCGATTCGATGCTGCCGCTCCAGGGCTATCGGTTTCGCGGCGACCTCGAGAGCGACAACCCGTACTGGAACGTCGGCAACGAGATCGGCGGCGACGCCGGCGTGTACTGCGGACCGGGCGTGTGGTACGACCCGGCGAGCGGCCGTATCCACGCGCGGCTCGCGCACACGCGGCTTGCGGGCCTCGGCAACGACAACTACCGCGGCGAGACTGACCCGCGCAAGCTGCCGCTGGTCATCGCCGGCCATCGCGGAGGATCGCCGCTCGCGATCGACGGCGCGCGCCATGTGCGGCTGCAGGACCTCGTGCTGCGCGGCTCGCGCGTGGCGACGCTCGCGATCCACGACGCCGCCCACGTCGAACTCGACGGCCTGACGATCTACGGCGGATCGACCGCAGTCGAGGTGCGCGACACCGTCAATCTGCGGGTGCTGCACACCGCCTGCCGCGGCATCGCTGCGCCGTGGACGTTTCGCGGCAGCCTGAAGTATCGTGCGATCGAGGCCCGCATCTTCTCGGCGAGCGGCTGGTTGCCCACCGGCGCCGACAACCGCGACTTCGAGTTGGCCTACTCGGAGTTCACCGATTGCGTCGATGGCGTGTTCATCGGCAACGTGCGCGGCGTCCGGTTCCATCACAATCTGCTGGACAACGTGAGCGACGACGGCATCTTCCTGACCGCGACCACTGGTTTCGACGGCACGACGCACGGCGGCGACGCACACATCTACCAGAACGTGCTGTCGCGCTGTCTGACCACGTTCGCGTTTGGGGTCGGCCACGGCCGGCAGAAGACGGTTGCGACGGGCAAACAGATGGGGGCGGGTGTTCACGTCTACCGCAACGTTTTTGATTTTCGCCGGCCGGTGATGTACTACTGGCCGACCGGGCCGGACGCGCCGCAAGAGATTTCGTCGTACGGGCGGGTCGCGAGCGATCATGGCAGCCCGGCGTGGGAGCCGATGCGGATCTACCACAACACGATCATCGCCGGCGAGCCGCCGCGCTACGATTACGGCACAAGCGGTCTGGCCGGCGCGATGGGCCACGGCACGCAGAAGCGAGTCTTCAACAACATCGTTCACCAGTTGCACGGACTGCCCGGCCAGACGATGCCCGACCCGGCGACCGATTTCAACGGCGACGGCAACGTGCACTGGAGCGTCTCCGATGGTCCCGGTTTTCAGGGCGACTGGAACTCGAAGTTCCGACGTTCCGCGGCGTTTGAGGCGACGAGGGCGCGGTACAAGCCGGGCTGGACCGCTCACGATCAGTTCCGCGATCCGAAGTTCGTCCGATTCGACGGCGACTGGCGAGCGGCCTGCGACCTGCGGCTCGCGCCCGACAGCCCGGCGATCGACGCGGGAGTCGAGTTGCCTGGATGGCCCGACGCCGCGCTTGGAGCGGACGCGGGAGCACCAGACGCGGGTGCGATTCCGTCGGGCGCGGCCGTGTGGCGCGTCGGCGTTGGCGGGCGGCTGAATGCAAGCGGCGGCGCGGCCGAGTCGGGCGACATGCCGACCGATCCGAGGCGGGCGTTTCCGCTCGGCGAGGAACTCGCCCGGCCGGCCCCTGCGGTGAAGCCCGCGCTGGTGCTCGAAGGGTACCCGGCGTTTGACTCGCCGCTCGTGCAGTTCGCGTTGCGACGCCGCGGTGCGCCCGTGACCTCGATCGAACGCACGTGGCTCGACCCTCGCGAGTTCAGCAAGTTCCACGTCGTCGTGATCGACGGTAGTTTTGCGCGGGCGAAGATCGAGCCGAACAAGTTCAACGCCGACGAACTAGCGCGGCTGCGGTCGTTTCTCGAAGACGGCGGGACGCTCGTGCTGATGCGCGAGCGGACCGATCTGTTCGCGACGCCGGAAGGGCGCGACTTCCTAGCCGAGATCGTCGGACCGGCAGCGCGCGAACCGGCGGCCGAGTTGGAACTGCGCAAGCCCGATCACCCGTGGGTCAGCCACCTCGCGCCGCGGGCGCCGCACGCGTGGCTGAACGCGAAGGCGGCCTCGGTGCTGCAGATGAGCCGCGCCGAGAACATTATCGGCACCGCGGCGGGCGCGACGACGCTATGCCGCGCCCCTGTCGGCAAGGGCCAGCTCATCTACATCGGCTGGAGCATCGCAGCGTCTTTGCCCAACGGACGGCAGCCTTCCGCGCTCGAACAAGAGGTCCAGTACGAGGAGCAGTTCCAGATTCTCGATCGCGTCATCGCAAGCCTGTATCCAGACTCGGCCAGGTAGGCAACTACAGATGACACAGAAGACACAGAAGGGCTGCGAAAGTACAGCACCGACTTCTGAGCCGCTCTGTGTAATCTGTGTCGTCTGTGGTCGTCCCCGCGTATCCCTCGCAGCAAAGGAGACACACCGATGAAACGACTGGCATTGATGGGGTCATGTTTGTCGTTGGGGCTGTTTGCGTTCGCGCCCGCCGCCGAAGAGAAGTGGCAGAACCCGGTGCGCACGTTGCTGGCCGAGGGCAAGCCGGTCGTCGGAGCGACGATCACGGTCGGCAGCGTAGACGTGGCCGCCCACCTGGCCAACGCGGGTTTTGATTTCCTGTGGGTCGAGATGGAGCACAGCCCGATCACGCTCGAGACGCTGCGGAACATGACGCTGGCGACGCGCGGACTGAAGGCGATGCCGTTTGTGCGCGTGCCGGTGAACGAACTGTGGACGGCCAAGCGGGCGCTCGACGCCGGCGCGATGGGTGTGATCTTTCCGTTCACGAGCACGCCCGAACTGGCGCGTCAGGCCGTGGCCGCGTGCAAGTATCCACCCGAAGGCCGACGCGGCTCAGGCCCCGGGCTCGCCTCATTCCGCTGGCCCGCGCCCGACGAAGGCTATCACGCCTTCGCCAACCGCAACGTGATGGTGATCACGATCATCGAGGACCAATCGGGCGTCGATCACGTCGACGAGATTGCGGCGGTGCCCGGCGTCGACGTGATCTTCATCGGGCCGAGCGACCTGTCGTGGCAACTGGCCGGCGGCGATGGCGAGCATCCCAAGGTCAAGGCCGCGACCGAGAAGATCATCGCCGCGGCCAAGCGGCATAAGAAGGTGCTGGGCCGCCCCGCCGGCACGCCCGACGAGGTGAAGAAGTATATGGAACAGGGGTTCCGGTTCTTCCAAGGACCGAGCGACCTCGGCCTGATGCGGTCCGGCGCCGCGCCGCTCTTGGGGCCGCTCGACAAGAAGGGGATCGACCCGAAGACGAAGTCGCTGTACTGAGTACTGCTCCACATTGAAAGGGGTCTGAAATCGGCCTCGGTCGTTTAACCCGCAGCCGCAGGCGAGGCATGGCTG
>DAIOWH010000133.1:0-18958 GCA_036758585.1 Planctomycetia bacterium | reverse complement strand
TGTCGTCAAAGGAAGCCGCAGGCGAGCCGCCTGCACTACGACTTCCTTGGGAGCCTGGGCGCGTTTCTCAACGCGCCAACGTCTGTCCTAGATTGCTCACGTACGAGTTGCGGAATCATGATTGGTCGCCGAACCATGTACGCTGCAGTTATGCTTGCCGCCGCGATCCCGATGGCGACTGCCGACGGGCCGTCGCGCGACAGCCGCGGACGGCCCGCCGTAGAGGCCATGAGTCAGGAATCACGCGAGGCGATCGAGCGATCGTTGGCGTGGCTCGCCGAGCGACAGGAACCCGACGGATCGTTCGGCAGCGGCGGCTACGTCGGCAACATCGCAGTCACCAGCCTGGCCGGGCTGGCGTTCATGACGGCTGGCCACATGCCCGGGCAAGGGCCGTACGGCGAAGTGCTCGACAAGGCGATCGGCTACGTGCTCGAAAACACGAACACGTCCGGGTTCATTGAGTCGCGGCGATCGACCACGCACGGCCCGATGTACAGCCACGGTTTCGGTTGCCTTTTTCTGGCCGAAGCCTACGGAATGACCCACCGCCCGGAGATTCGCGAGAAGCTCAAGAAGGCCGTGCTGCTCATCATATCGAGCCAGAACAAGGAAGGCGGTTGGCGCTATCAGCCGGGTTCGCTCGATGCGGACTTGTCGGTGACCGTCACGCAGATCATGGCCCTCCGCGCCGCGCGCAACGCGGGAATATCGGTGCCGCGCGAAGTCGCCGCGAAGTGCACCGACTACGTGCGACGCAGCCAGAACGCCGACGGCGGGTTCATGTACATGGCGCACGGCGGGTCGAGTGCGCCGCCCCGATCGGCGGCCGGCGTCGTGGCGCTGTATTCTGCCGGCATCTACGAAGGCAAGGAGATCGAAAAGGGCCTCGACTACCTGCTGCAAAACGCCTTGCCGCTGCCGTCGAGCCGCGCTACGCGACGCCAGAGCCACTACTTCTACGGTCACTACTACGCCGTGCAGGCGATGTGGCAGGCCGGCGGCGACTATTGGACCCGATGGTATCCGGCAATTCGTGACGAACTGCATCGCACGCAAATGCCGCAGGGCTTCTGGGAAGACAGCTCGGTGTGCAACGAATACGGAACGGCCATGGCGGTCATCATCCTGCAGACGCCGAACACCCACCTGCCGATATTCCAAAAGTAACCGCGGAACGAAGCGATGCCGACTCGCGCCCTTCGCAAGCTGCTTGCGGTTGTGCTGTTTCTAGTCGGAGCGCCGGTCACATGCGCCGATGAGTTTGAGTTTCAGCCGGTGGACGGAACCGCGGTACGTGGACGACTCGGCGGCCTTGAGCGTCCCTGGCGGTTGCTGGTGATCGGCGGCAACGCACTCGATGGACGCGACCTTCTCTGGGCGCGAAAGAGCGCGGCGTGGCCGGTACTTGGCCCTTCCGGCTCCCAGGTCTTGCTTGCCAACGGCGACCGGTTGCGGGGCATTCTACAGCGTGCCACGGCGGAGAATCTGGAATTGAATTCCGAATTGCTCGGCGACGTGTCGATCCCGCTCGAACAGGTTCGTGCGATGTTGCCCAACCCGCCCGCCGACCGTCCCGCGCGCGAACGATTCTGTAGCAGGTTGGCGGCCGACCGTCGCAAGCACGACATCGTCGTCCTTGGCAACGGCGACGAGATTTCCGGCACGTTTCTGGAACTTGGCGACGCTGCCGTGCGGATCGAGACGGCCCAGGGGGCGATCGACATCAACCGCGCCGAGGTCCGCGCTGTGGCCATGAGTTCCGACTTGGTCTCCGCCTCGCGACCCGAACACCTCTACGCTCAGATCATGCTGGCCGACGGATCGGAGGTATCCTTGCTCCAGGCATGGACCGAAGGGCTTCGGCTGCGCGGTCAATCGGCCTTCGGCCGCGAGTTATCGATTCCACTCAGCCAGGTCATCGCCATGGAGTTTCGCAACGGCCGGGCAACTTACGTTTCGGACCTTGAGCCGGCCGACTATCGCCACACGCCGTACTTGGGCGTGGAGTATGACTGGCAGCGCGACCGATCGGTCCTGGGCAACGTTCAGTCGATCCGGGGCCAAGTGTTCCGCAAGGGCGTGGGCGTTCACAGCCGATCGGAATTGAGCTACGACCTCAACGGATCGCATCGCCGGTTTGAAGCCGTCGCGGGAGTTGACGACGAAACTGGAGGGCACGGCAGTGTCGTCTTCCGCGTGGTGCTCGACGGCAAGGTCGCTTGGGAAAGCGAACCGCTCACCGGCCGGTCAAGACCGCAGCCGGTTCGCGTAGAACTGGGCGCCTCGAAGAGAATCACACTGGTCGTCGACTTCGCCGAACTGGGAGACGTGCAAGACCACGCAGACTGGGGTGACGCGCGGCTCGTCCGGTAGGCCCGAAGCGCAACGGTGTCAGCGAGGTTATTGTGCCCTACTCGCGCGGTCGCGCGTCGTGCCTGCGTCAACCGCCGACCGATTCTGCACCTCAGGCCGGTCGCGACGGCTTGAGCACTCGAATCTGGTTTACGATCTCACGGCCGTGGGCTACCGAGATGACCGCCTCTTGGGCGAGCTGCTTGTAGTAGTAGCTGCCCACTTGGCCCGTCAGAACGATCGTGTCACCCTCGGCGGCGACCTCCAGATTGTGCAGCGCCGAAATCGGACTCTGCCGGAGTGCCGACACAGCTAGCGGTTCCACTGGGTCGCAGACTCTCATTTCCCAACCCTCCTTAGCACGAGTGAATCCTAGATCCTGTCAGAACGGACTAAGTCAGCCGATCGCTGAACTCGTGTGGCTGCGGTCATAGAGTCTCAACCTCCGTGTACGCCGAGACGAACCGAGACGGATCGCGCGGATGATGTCTCAGCGGGGCCGCTATTGTGCTCGCGAGAGTCGAGGAAATCAATGTTTCTTTGCTGTTTTCCGCGAACTTGACCTGCGCGAGGTGCGCGGTCTGGGCTAGTATCTCCACTCGACGCCGGTGTAGAAGTTCACTCCCGGCTGACGCACGCCCGTTCCGGTGCGCAGATCGAGATGCTCGTGGTAGTCCTTGTCGGTGAGGTTTTCGACGCCGCCGACCAGCAGCAAGTCGCCGGCCACGTGCCAGTAGCCACGCGCGTCGAAAACGGTGAAGCCCGGTGTGGTTCGCTCGATCAGGCTGCTGGCGACGCGGTCCTGATTGTCAACGATTCGTGCGGCCAGTTCGATGCCCCAACGTGGTTGCGGGCCCGGCTCGTGCAATCGCACTCCGAGTCGGCTCTCGAGCGGCGCGATGCCCGGCAGCGGCTCCTCGGAACTGCCCAACGCCGAGACGCCCGGCACCGGCACGCCGCCGGGATCGTTCAGCACGACGCCGCGGTTGCCGCGCGAGTGATCGCGCCCTTCCACGTAACTCAGCGTGCCGAACGACGTGAGCCACTCGTTCATGTCGTACTCGCCGTACACTTCGCCGCCCGACAGAGTGGCCAGGTCGGTGTTCACGAACTGCACGGCCAAGGCTGTCGGCTCGTTGAACGCGAAGCTGAACGCTCGATAGGTGATGTAGTCGTGCACCCAGGCGTAGAAACCGCTCGCGCCGCCGCGGAATCGGCCGCAGTCGGCCTTCATGCCGACGTCGATCTGCCAAAGCGATTCCGGGTCGAGGTCGGGATTGCCGACAACCGAGCTGAACCCTTGCTGCAGGATGGCTAGGAACGGTGCGACCGCATACAGCTCGGTCAGCGTCGGCGGTCGCTCGCCATGGCCGAAGCCGACCACCGCGGTCAGATGGGGGCAAATCTGGTAGTCGCTTGTGACATACGCCGACCATAGATCGAAGTCCTTGTCGAACCCGTCGGTCCCCAGAATCCCTTCCAATTCGGCGCGCGTGCGTCCGGCCGGCGTCCCCTCGATGTTCGTTGAGACCCAATCGACCCGCGAACCGGCACGCAGCGTCAGGCGATCCGTGAGCGGTAGCACCTCTTCCACAAAGAGGCCGGGGTTCGACCAGTGCGAACGCGGGATCGGAAAGTTGTCGGTGAGGAAAAAGCCGGGCGTCACCTCGAAGGTGTCAATCTCGTTCAGCTCTTGTTCCAGGTAGCGCAGGTCGACTCCAGCGGTCAACTGCGGGCAGTCCGGTTGGCCCCACTCGCCGGCAAGTCGAAACCCGCTCGACATGCTGTCCACATCGGTGAAGCCGGTGAAGGTGAGCAATGTGTCGAGTTCAGGAATCTGTTCGCGCTTGCCGCTGCGCTGCGCGTTGCCCTCGAATCGTGTGCGGTTGTACCACGTGTCGAGCGTCAGCCGATCGAAATGCGGCTGGTTCTCGAGCACATACTCGACCTCGAAGCCGTCGGTGACCAGGAAGTCCATGTCGAAGATCTGGCCGGGGAACTCGACGTCGGTCTGGTCGAGCCGCAGGTAGCTGAATTCCACGTGGCTATCGGCCGAGAGGTCCACGCCTATGCTCGAGTCGAACTCGCGCGATTTGTAACTGGCGGGCATGGATGTGCCGTCGCCGGAGTCGTAGTCATTGCCGGTGCGGTGGGTGTAGCCCAGGCGAGCGCCCCAGTCGTCGCTGCCGCCCGCGATGGTCTGGCGGCCGGACCATTGCTGACCGTTCGTCTGGTAATTCAACCCCGTGCTGCCGTGCCACTGCGGCCCGTCGAGGTAGCGCGGGGCGGTGAGCAATTGAAAGTCGGCGAACGAAAGACCCGGCCCGTAGCGCGCACTGTACGGCCCCTTCACCACGATGATGTCGCCGAGCGCGCTGGCGTCGATCTTGCTCAGCAGCGTGTCGAGGTCCATTCGTGCGGGCACCCAGTAAGAGCCCGAGGCCAGTAGCTGGCCGGCGCGATTGCCGCGGGTACGCGTGTCGGTGACGATCGGCGTGCGCTTCTGAACGCCCACGCCGAACGTAGCGTGCGATTTGCCCAACAGATTCCCCACATCGGTCGCCGGACGGACCTTTGATTCAGCGCCGACGACCACGTTGGCGCCGGGTCGCGTCGCACGTTCGATCCGTTCCTGGGCCAGAAAGCGGCGAGTGACCTCGCTGGGACCGTACAGCCGGGTGGCCATTTCGGCTGCGGCGGCCGGCACCGGGCGACGCGGCTCAATCCGTTCGATCGGCGGGCGCTGGACCTCCTGCGCGGCCTGGTCGATCGCATCATCGCCAGCGGGCGAATCGTCGGGATCGCCCGTCCCAGCGATCGAGACAGCCGACAGCGCCAGAGCCACGACACAGGTCGCGAACGACTGGGGCACTCCTGGCCCTCCTTGGCCGATGTGCCGACGCGACAGTGCGCGCACGGGAATCTCGCCGCGGCGCAAGTCGGTCCCAGGTGTAATCTCGGACTTTTCGGCAAACCTCTTCAGGAAATGGCGGCCGACAACTAATCCTCAAACAAGCGAACTTTGGAGTGCGGTGGCTGGACACCGCTTTGGTTTGCCTGGAATGTCCGTGGCGATCGATCCAAAGCGGTGTCAAGCCACCGCACTCCAAAGTTCGCCGCCTCACGACGAGAACGCTGGACTCTCGCGATATCTCGCGAAAGTTCGCTTGTTTGGGGACTAATCTGCGTCCGCACTCTTGCCGAGCAGCCCGGCGGCCTCGGCGCGGAACCGCTCGAGTTCGAGATCATCGGGCTTGTTCTTCTGCATCCAGCGAACGCCTTGTCGGTAATGGTCCGCGGCACGCTCCTTCTCGCCCAATCGCCAACAGGCCATGGCCAGGAAGAACGCCTCGACGCTGGTGGCGCCGGGACGGAACTGCACGGCGTCGTCGAGCGACTTCTTCGCCTCATGCCACTTGCCGGCGCGATACAGGGCGACGCCCATCGCGGCGTGATAAAGTTCGTGCTGCGGCGCGATCCGGACCGTCCGCTTCGCAAGCTCGACGGCCCGCTCCGGGTCGCGCAGTTCCGCGTCGGGGCACGTCGCCAGCAGCCAAGCCGATTGAATCTGGTACTTGGTCAGGTCGGCCCACGCATCTCGCCCGGCGTCGCGCACGGTGATGGCGTCTCGAAACGCCTTGCGGGCGTCCTCCGGCCGTTCGGTCGCCCAGTACAACTCGCCGAGTCGGACATAGCCGCGAGCAAGGGAGTCGCGATACCAGGGCACATCGGAATAGGTTTCGACCAGCCCTCGAAGACTCTCGATCGCACCGCGGTGCTCTGTCTCTGCCTCGGGATACTGAGCGAGCTTCTGCAACGTGTAACCGAGGCTGCTGCGGCACACGGCCAGCCCCTGTCGGTACAACGCGGCGGAGGCATTTATCTTGAGCAGCGCATCGTACTCGGCGATCGCCTCGCGACAGGTTGACTCGGCCTCGTCGTTTCGGCCCACTCGATATTCGAGATTGTGCGGCGACGACTCAACCAGTGCTGACCGATGAGTGACGGATGCTTGATGCGCCGCGATCGCATCTTGCCAGCGGCCCAAGCGGCGCAGCATCTGGCCGCGCATGCTGTGTGTGGTCGCCAGCGCGGAACGATACCACGGCTCGTCGCGGTGCTGATCGGCCAGCGTGGCAAACTCGTCGGCCGCACTGTCGAGCGTTTCGACCACGGCAGCCTCCTGGCCCAGGTCGCTGAGCAGGTATGCCAGGTTGACGACGCTAGTGAGCAGTCCCTCGCGGTAGGCCGTCGAGCGTGGCGTGTGTTTCACGAGCATGTCGAAGTCGGCGATCGCTCGCTCGTAGCAAGACCGGGCCTGTTGGTGATTGCCCTGGCTGGTGAACACCATCGCTAGGCTCAACCGACTGTGCGCGAGCCCGAATCGGTGCGGGGCGATCGCTCTCGACTCGTTGACCAACTGGGCGAAGATCGTCTCGGCCGATCGACCGTGCCGCTCCGCCGCCGGCAACTCGCCCAGCGATCGTTGCACGTCGCTGAGCCGAATGAGTCCCCAGGCGGAATCCGCGCGGAGAGCCGGGTCGTCGCTCTGCTCGGCGGAGATGCGTTCGTACTGTTTCGCGGCCTCTTCGAGCAGTTGCCGCCGGATGCGCTGGGCGCCAGGCACGTCTCGCATCCCTTCGCTGACGCCAGTCAGCAACGAATCGACCACTTCGCTGACCTGAGTCAACCGCCGCGTCGCGTCATCCTTGGCCGCCTCCGCTCGTCGCCACTGCCAGGCCACGCCCGCAAAGCCGCCCACGATCACCCACGCCAGCGCGGCCAGCAAGCCAGCGACGGCCGGTCGGCGGCGGCACCAGGCGGCGACGCGGCCCGCGAGACCCACCGGCCGCGCGCGAATGGGTTCGCCCTGCAGCCAGCGGCGCAGGTCCGACGCCAGCTCATCGCCCGTCTGATATCGCTGCGCCGGCTGCTTGGCCAGGCACTTGAGCGTGATCGTCTCGAGGTCGCGCGGGACCTTGTCGTTGAGCCGGTGCGGCGGGCGCGGGTCGTCGTGCAACACCTGAGCGATCAGCACGTGGCTGTTGCCGCGAAACGGCAACTCGCCGACCAGTAGCTCATAGAGCACCACGCCCAGGCTGTAGACGTCGCTGCGCCCGTCGACCTTGTGGCTCTCGCCGCGGGCCTGTTCGGGGCTCATGTACGCCGGAGTGCCGAGGATCTGGCCCTCCATCGTGATCGTCACCTCGACTTCGTCGCGCAGCGCGAGGCCGAAATCCATGAGCATGGGCCGACCGAGCGCGGGCGTCGGGCCGTCGCCGGGTCGGGCCGCCGAGCGATCGAGCATGATGTTCGACGGCTTGATGTCGCGGTGTACGACGCCCATCGCGTGTGCGTAGCCGACGGCCTCGGCCAGTTGGGCCGCCAGCTCGGCGGCCTCGCGAATGCCGAGCCGTCGCACTTCCAAGAGGTCGGCGAGCGACATGCCATCCACGAAGTCGCAGACCAGGTACGCGACGCCGGCATCGTGTCCCACTTCGTGGACCGAGACGATGCCGGGATGGCGGAGTTGGGCGGCGCTGCGAGCTTCACGCAGGAACCGCTGCACCTCCTGATCGGTCGCCATCCGCCCCGCGTGTGGGATCTTCACCGCCACCGTACGGTCCAGCTCCGGGTCGCGCGCCTTCCAGACCGCACCAAACGCACCGGACCCAACCTGCTGAGTGAGCTGGAACTTGCCCACTTGCACGCGAGGCCGAACGAACGTGGGCGTCGGCATCTCTTGCAGCCGGAACGTACCGCCGCAGCCAGGGCACTCCGCTGTGTCGGAATCCGGGTCCGCTAACTCGATGCCGTGCTGACACTGTGGGCACTTGACCTGCATGAGCGTCGCTCGTGAGTGACGCGAGCCATTATGCAGTGGCTTGCCGGTGTCAGCCAGTGGGGGGGGACTGGGGATTGGGCTCGGACCCAGCCCCCACCCCGCGTCCACCTGCTACTTGTAGATCACGGTGTCGTCGGTCGCCAAATCAGTGATCCATTCTTCATAGACCGGCTCGGGATCCAGTGCCAGGATTCGCTGGACAAATCGGTCGCAGCCTGTGCCGCCTGTGACCACATCGCGCTGGCCGTCGATGCCGCCATCCACATAGTCGTTGCCGTAGCCGCCGAGCAGCCTGTCCACGCCGTAGTTGCCCCAGAGATCATCGTTGCCATAGCCGCCATCGAGGTAGTCGTCGCCCATCCCGCCGTCGAGCGTGTCGTTGTCGGCGTCGCCCTTCATGTAGTCGTTGCCGTCGCCGCCGACCAGCTCGTCGTGGCCGTACCCGCCGTACAGGCTGTCGACCTCACTGCCGCCGTCGAGGTAGTCGTTGCCTGAGTAGCCGGTCAACTTGTCGATGCCCTGGCTGCCGTACAGATTGTCGTCGCCGGCGCCGCCGTCGATGGTGTCGTTGCCGTCCAAGCCGATCAGTAGATCGTTGCCTGCGCCGCCCTTGATGCTGTCGTTGCCGGTGTGGCCATTGACGCCGTCGTCCCCCGCACCGCCGGTGATGGTGTCGTTGCCGTCGCCGCCGTTGATAGCGGCGCTGGTGGCGACGGCCGTGCTGATCGTGACCCGGTCATTGCCGCCGGCCGCCGCGACATCGATCCTCGTCAGCGCGGTGCTGAACGGATTGAGCGAGAGCAGGCCGGGACTGCTGGTGCTGATCGTGCTGGGCCTGTAGACAAACGCCGAGGCCCCGGTGACGGCGAGTGTATTCGCGGTCAGCCCCGTCTTCACCGAGATGCTGTTCGCCAGGGCGTTTCCCATGACCGTCAGCGTGCCGGGCTGGAGCACCGCGTACCAGGGGTTCGGCGACGGGCCCAGCACATCGGGATGTGACAGATATTGGTGCTGGTTCTGCTCGGCGACGTTCCACTCCGGATGCCGCGTGCTCATCTTGTTCGCGTACTCGAAAACGTCCGTCGTGTAGGTCAGGTCCTGGAAGTTCATGTAATGACTGTAGTCGGGATACACATAGGTCATGATGTTGTGCCGCACAGCGTCGGGGTTTTCGGTGATCTTGAACTGGTGGCCCAGCCCGAAAGCGTGTCCCATTTCCTGCGCGGCCACCACCGCCATCTTGCTCACGAACCGGTCGGCCGTGTCCGTCGGGCTGTACATGGTCTGGCCCCACGCAAAGACGACCTCCTCGTTCTCGTTGCCGATGTCGCTCCACGGGGCGATGCCGCCGCCGCCGAATCCCATGTCCCCCGTGATGAATACGATCACGTCACCGACCACTGCGTCCGTCAGCCGGAACTTGTTGACGGTCCAGTCGGCGGTGACGATGTTCAAGTCGTACGGTGCGAACATGGTCTTGACCGTCTGGGCGATTCGACTGATCGCCAGGCTGGCGTCGCTGGCGTCGACCACCGAATTGGCGTTCATGTCCAGGTTGGGCCGCGATGAGTTGAAGAGATCCTTGAAACTGGCGAAGGACATGGCCGGCTTGTCGCACCAGCCGCCGGTGCACATCTCCGCCGCCGTCAGCGACGCGCCGTCGAAATCGAGCACCGCCGTCCGGCTCAGCAGCATGCGTTGCTCCAGGATGTCCATCTGGAGCCTACGCGGCTGGGATCCACGATGCGACGGCCTGCGATCCGAACGGTGGCGTCGAGTTGACTTCTGAAACGATTGCGAGACCTTGATGAGGAACTGAAACATTGGAGACCCCTTTGCTGGCTGGCTGCGTGTGGCAGGTTCTCTCGCTTGCACTTGGCCCGGCCCATCGCCGTGCCTCTCTACCCTCTCAAGGACCGCCGCTGGCGGTTGTGACTGGGATTCTCACTTTTTCCTGGCAGGTCGCTTTTCGCCTTCTGCCACGGTAGATTGGACCGCGTGGACCAGGACCAACTGAACGCACGGCTGAGCCGGATTTCGACGGTCTGGACTCAGGTGGGTCGAGCACACGACGACGCCCCCGACGCCCGGCTGCAGGCCCAGACCGACCTCTTACGACGCTACCAAGAAGCCATCTACCGCTACTTGCTCGCGGCGACGCGAAGCCCAGACCTGGCCGATGAACTGTTCCAGGAGTTCGCCCTGGACTTTGTGCGCGGCGGCCTGCGCCATGCCGACCCGCAGCGGGGCCGCTTCCGAGACTACCTACGCATGACGCTCAGCCACCTGGTCAGCCGCCACCGCAGCCGCCAGCGCCGGCCGGCAATCGAGTTGAGCGAGGCTCAAGAAGTCGAGTCACCCGCTGAAGAGGTCGACCTCGATCGGGAGTTCATCGAGAACTGGCGTCGCGAGTTGTTGGGTCATGCCTGGACTGGCCTCGATGCGTGGCAGCGGCAGTCGGGCCAGCCGTACTACGCCGTGCTGCAGTTTCGCTCCGAGCACCCGGACGCCAGCATCGCCGAGATGGCCGCG
Organism: Planctomycetia bacterium; assembly: GCA_036758585.1. Lineage (GTDB taxonomy): Bacteria > Planctomycetota > Planctomycetia > JALXBF01 > JBGPMX01 > DAIOWH01. Next base: position 8,226 of record DAIOWH010000133.1, on the reverse strand, counting down.
CAGCTCACCTCGCAACTCCGACCGGACCGGCCGTTCACCGAGACCGGCATTCGCAAGACGCTGCAACGCGCCCGCGAAAAATTCGAGGAGATCCTGCTCGACGAATTGGCACGGTCGTTGGAAGACCCAACCCCGGAAAACCTGGAACAGGAACTCATCGACCTGCGTCTCTTGGCGTACTGCCGACGCGCGCTCGATCGACGGACAAGACCTGCCGACCCGTAACGAGGTCAGCTCACCATCTGAACACAAGCCAGAGCTACGTCCAGATAGCTGAGCATTCCCGCAGGCTTGCCCTCGGCGTCGACTACCGGCGCGTGCTTGAGTCGCTTGCGGCGCAGCACACTGATCGCATCGCGAACGTTCTGGTCTGGTCTCAGCGTTGTGATCTGGCGAGACGCCACGTCGGCGATCGGACCGGTTAGGTTGCGGCCCTCGGCGACGACTCGATACAGATCGGTGCGCGTGATCATGGCGATCAACCGGCCGTCGCCATCGACGAGCGGCAGATTGCCGCGCCGGTGAGCGGCCACGGCGCGGAACGCGTCGGCCAACGTGGCGGAGATCGGCAAGGTCTCGACCGGCGTGGCCATAATCTGAGACACCGTGGCCGTGAGCAGTTCCTCGGGCCACGGCGCGTTGGCCAATTCCTCGTCCGGTCGGAACCGAAACGACGTCTCGTGCAGCGCCTGGCGCAGCACCGCGCAACTCGCCACCAACGAGCCGAAGTCCTTCGGGCCGACGACCAAGAGGCGGGCCGGCGTCTTGGCCACGGCCGTGGTGGTGCGCACGCGGTCGCGGATCAGCGACCCTTCGCCAAAGTGCGAGCCGGCGGGAAGCTGCTCAGAGAACACGACGCGCCCGAGACTATCGCGGCGCGTCAACTCGATCACGCCGTCCTCAATCACGTAGAACGTCTCGCTGCGGTCGCCCTGCCGAAACAGCACGTCGCCGGCATCCACATAGATCTGGTCGACGCCCTGCGTTTTCTCCAAGTCGAGGTAGTTGAGGTCGCGCGGGAAGAACAGGTCCAGCGTCCAGTCCATCACGACGCGCAGCTTGCGCTCGAGGCCCGGCAGCTTCATCAGGTGAATCGTCCGCGTGATCCACCACGCCAGAAAACCGCTCAAACGCACGCCGAACATGGAACAGACGCCGTTGCGGTGACCGAGCGAGGCGATCTGGCCGGCCGCCCGATACTGAAACGGCCGAGGCGGTCGGCCGTCGATCACGGCGGCGATGTTCCGCGCCGTCCGCTGTCCGACTCGGCCGGCAAACTGCGCCGTCGGCGGACATGTGCCGCCGAAGCCGTCCGGGTTCGACGCGCAGTCGCCAATCGCCCACACGTGCGTCTGTCCCTTGGCCCGCAGAAGCTCGTCGGTCTGTACTCGCCCGCGATCCTGCTCCAGCGGCAGCTTGCGCAGCACGGGGTGCGGGGCGTTGCCGATCGTGCAAATCACGTTGCGGGTCTCGATGCGCCGATCGTCGTCGAGTCGCACCGCCTCGGCACTGACCGACTTGACGCGCGCGCCGAGCACAATGGTCATGCCGCGTCGCTCGAGTAGTCGCTGGGCGAAGCGCCCGAGGCGTTCCTCCAACTCAGGCAGCAACCGATCGCGACTGTGGATCAGCGTGACGCGCGATTCGCCCGCCGGCAACGTCGGGTAGAACCTTCGAGCCGCGTGCAACAAGTCGTGAATCTGAGCCGCCGTCTCGACGCCGCTGTAGCCGCCGCCCACGACGGCGAAATGGACCAGAGCGCGTCGCCGCGCCGCGTCCTGCTCCACCACCGCCTCTTCCAATCGCCGGATGATGTGCCCGCGCAGGCCCAGTGCGTCGGCCAGGTTCTTCATGAACAGCGCGTTCTCCATCATGCCGGGCACGGCCTGCATGTCGGTTCCGCAGCCAAGCGACAGCACGAGGTGTTCCGCCTCAACGGGTTCGATCTGACGACCGCCGGTGCAGACAAACTCGACGCGCCGCCGGGCCACGTCGACCGCCGCCACTTCGGCACGCTCCACCTGGCAGCGCCGCACCAGCAACCGGATCGGGTTAATCACGTGCCACGGTTCCAGACTTGCCCCGACGACCTCGGGCAACAGCGGCTGGAACACGAAGTAGTTCTCTTGGCTCACGAGCAGCACTCGCTCGGACGCCTTCGCGCCCCAGAGCCGTTCGAGTTCCTTTGCGCAGGCCAAGCCGGCGAACCCGCCGCCCAGAATCACGACGTCCCAATGCCTCGGCATGGCGATATGTTAGCAACTGGTCCGCTGGCCGTCGTGCGCTCTCGCGACTCGCTCGCACACACGCGGGATTGGGGCAAGCAGGCGGGTACGTGTTTCCGGCTCGACGCCGGCAACCCATCGAAGCGGAGAGGGCGGGATTCGAACCCGCGGTAGAGTTTCCCCTACACAGCATTTCCAGTGCTGCACCTTCGGCCGCTCGGTCACCTCTCCGATTTCGTTGGAAGTCTATCACAGCTTTCCCGGCTGCGTCGATTGATGTTGGACCTCGTCGATCGGCAGGACGGCCGTCGCACTTGCTGTTGCACGTTGGCGACGCGGTTCGGATTGACGTCGCTGGACGACGCGTTCGTTTTGCAGTACGTTGCCGCCGTCGTTGAGCACTCCAAAGGAAGCAAGGAGCCGCATTCATGCTGGAGCTTGGCCGACAACAGATCCTCGAACGGCTGCGCGGACAGGTCGCGATGGGCAAGCCGATCATCGGCGGCGGGGCCGGCACCGGACTGAGCGCGAAGTGCGCCGAGGCGGGCGGCATTGACCTCATCATTATCTACAACTCCGGCCGCTTTCGGATGGCTGGCCGCGGTTCGCTCGCGGGCATGTTGCCCTACGGCGACGCCAACGCGATCGTGATGGACATGGCCCGCGAGGTCCTGCCCATTGTCGATCGTACTCCGGTGCTCGCGGGCGTCTGCGGAACCGATCCATTCCGCGTCATGAAGCTGTTTCTGCGCGACGTGAAGGCGGCCGGATTCGCGGGCGTCCAGAACTTTCCTACTGTCGGACTGATCGACGGCGTGTTCCGCGCGAACCTCGAAGAGACCGGCATGGGCTACGGCCTGGAAGTGGACATGATCCGCCTGGCGGCAGACATGGACATGCTCACCTGCCCGTACGTTTTCTGTGAAGACGACGCCCGCGCGATGGCGCGGGCCGGCGCCGACATCCTGATCCCGCACATGGGGCTGACGACCAAGGGCATGATCGGCGCCCGCACCGCGCTGACGCTCGAAGAGTCGGCCCGGCGCGTGCAGGCGATGCACAACGCAGCGAAGGCCGAACGGCCGGACGTACTCGTGTTGTGCCACGGCGGACCGATTGCCGAACCGAGTGACGTGGAGTACATACTGGGCCATACCCGCGGCATTGCGGGCTTCTTCGGGGCCAGTTCCATGGAGCGACTGCCCACCGAGCCGGCAATCACCGAGCGAGTTCGGGCGTTCAAGGCAGCCGCGCTGGCAAGGTAGAACCAAGTCGGGCCGTTGAGAAAACCCCTCGCCGCGTTAGAATAGACACCGACCACTCTGACCTGTTCAACGTCTGCACCCGACCGGCATCAACCTCGGCGGCGACGGATTCTGTCCGCTGCGGCTGGCCATCACGATTACCGGTGCCGGGCGCAGTTCGAGTTAAGCGTGGAACGACGCCATGGACATTGGTCGCAAACACCATTCGGTCCACTCATGGGTTCACCGGTTGTCGGATCGAGTGTTCGCGCTGTGTTCGCCAAGCCTCGGACGGCCGAGAGCGCGGAAGCCGCCTGCCCGCCGACCGCTACGACCGGAAGAGTTGGAAGCTCGAACGCTGTTGTCGACGACGTCGATCGTGGGCGGCACGTTGAACATCATTGGCGACGACGCGAACGATTTCATCGTGGTCCGACTCAAGGCTGGCGAAACGGGCGACCCGCGGACGCTGCAGGTGGACGACGGCAACGACGGCGTCGCGGAGCATGAGTTCGCGGTGAGCTTTGCCGCTCTCAGCCAGAACGCGTTCGCCCGGATCCGGGTCGATGGCGGACTCGGTGGCGACAGACTTCTGATCGGCGAAGCCAACGGCGATTTCACGACCGTTCTACCAGTCACACTTGTCGGCGGAGCTGGAACGGACGTCCTGATGGGTGGACTGGGCGACGAGGTCTTGCTCGGCGGCTTGGGAGACGACTTCCTGTTCGGCGGCGCCTACGGCAATGACGAACTAGTCGGCGACGACGGCAACGATATCCTTCTCGGCGACGTAGGCCGTGACGTACTGATCGGTGGGAAAGGCAATGATCGCCTTGATCCTGGCGACGACGACGACGTCGTAGTGCCCGGGCCGGATGTGGACGCCGACACGGTGCAGTGCAGCCTCGGTCGCGATGTACTCGTCCTTGGCGCTGGACAGGACATCCTTGTCAACAGCTCAAACCAGCAAGTCAGTAGTTGTTCTGGAGCGCGGTCGCTGTCGCCCACGGTGGTCAAGGTAGGCACGGAAGGCCCCGACTCGATCTCAGGCGGCAGTTCATCAGAACTGATCCTCGGCCTGGACGGCAATGACACGGTGTTGGGCAACAGCGGCAACGACACGGTTCTCGGCGGCGGCGGCGACGACTGCCTGGTGGGCGGCAGCGGCAATGACAGCCTGATCGGCGGGCCGGGCGTCGACAGCTTCGTCTTCAAGGGTAGCTGGGGCGCGGACACCGTTTCAGGCGATTTCCAGGTCGGCCCCGAACTAGACATCCTGAACTTCTCCGCTGTCTCGTCCACACTCGAATCGTCCCTCAGCCTCACCTCGGGCAAGCTTACCATCACGGACGCATCCGGCAACCGCGTCATCGTCCTGGTGGGGTACCTGTTCACGGGCTTCAACGACACCAGCGCCGATGACATCTACAAGCCGTGCACCGGAGCAGAGGCCGTATCGAAGACAGCGATCAACATGCTGGGCGGCAACGACCGTGTGGACTGCGACCCCGTGGTGCATCCGGCGGTCGGGTTCGTGATTCTGGGCGGCGAAGGCAATGACACGTTGCTTGGCGCCGGCGGCGGAGACTTCATCGATGGCGGGCCTGGCGACGACTGGATCGACGGCCGCGGCGGCAACGACACGCTGATCGGCGGCGGCGGCAACGACACAATCGCGGGCGGATTGGGAACAGACCAAATCCAACAGGTCGCGACGGGCGTTCAGACGTTGAGCGACACATTGCTTACCGGCAATGGAACTGCGAGCCTGTCGGGAATCGAGCTTGCGGTGCTAACCGGAGGCTCCGCGGGCGACCAGATCGACGCATCCGGATTCTGCGCACCCGACGCGGCTGGAGTCTGCAAGGCGCGTGTGACCTTGAACGGCGGCGACGGCGACGACACACTCACCGGCAGCGCCGGCAGCGACTCACTTACCGGCGGCCTCGGCGCGGCCGATCGCGTAGTTCAGACCGCGAACGTCAATCAAACGCTGACCAACACATTGGTGACCGGACGCGGCAGCGACACGTTGTCGGGAATCGAGCAGGCCAGTCTGATGGGCGAATCGGCCGCGAACAAGATCGTAGCGTCGGCGTTCTCAGCCGGGCCGCTGACCCTGGACGGCGGCGGCGGCAACGACTCGCTCGTGGGCGGCACGAAAAACGACAGCCTTGTGGGCGGCGACGGCAACGATACGCTCTCCGGCGGCGGTGGCAACGACACTCTCGCAGGCGGCAACCACAACGACAACCTGGTGGGTGGGCCGACCTCGGGATCTGGAAACGACTCGCTCGACGGCGGCGCGGGCATTGACACATTGTTCGGCTACGACGGCAACGACACGCTCTCCGGCGGCGCTGACAACGACAGCATGTCGGGCGGGGTCGGGCTTGATAGCCTCGACGGCGGGCTGGGCTACGACAAGCTCGATGGCGCGGCGGGCAGCGACACGCTCATGGGCGGCGACGGCAACGACACATTGCTCGGCGGCACCGAAGCCGACAGCCTGTCGGGCGGCCCCGGGGCCGACAGCCTCGACGGCGGCACGCACAACGACACGCTCGATGGCGGCGACGACGACGACAAGCTGGTGGGTGGCCCGAGTTCGAGTTCGGGAAACGACTCGCTCGATGGCGGCGCGGGCAGCGACATGCTGACTGGCTCCGACGGCAACGATACGCTGCTGGGCGGCGTCGGCAATGACAGCCTGTCCGGCGGCGTCGGACTTGATAGCCTCGATGGCGGCACAGGCGATGACAAGCTGGACGGCGGCGCAGGCAACGACACGCTGAACGGTTCGGACGGCAACGACACGTTGTTGGGCGGTTCAGAACCAGACAGGTTGCTGGGCGGCCTCGGCAACGACAGCCTCGATGGCGGCGCCCACAACGATACGCTGTTCGGCGGCGGCGACGGAGACACGCTGGTGGGCGGCGCCGGCGCCGACTCGCTGTTCGGCGATGCCGGCTCCGACATTCTTGCCCACGGCGCCGCGCTGAACACAACAAGTGACGCCGCCAAGGACACGCTGGCCGGCGGCACCGAAACCGACACGCTGTTCGGCGACGCGCTGGACTCACTGTGTGAAGCCTGTCTCTAAGTACCGCTCCACTTTAAGGGGTTTGAATTCGTTTAACCCGCAGCCGCAGGCGAGGCACAACCAACGCCAGCCACGCCTCGCCTGCGGCTGCGGGTTAAACGACCGAAGCCGATTTCAGACCCTATTCAGTGTGGAGCGGTACGAAGCCCGGACCATGGCGCTGTCGGGTGTTGGTCCAGTGGCGGAACAGTCGCGGATGGAGTAGTCTGGCCGCCGTGTCGTCTGTTTCGCACATGAGGACTCGGCATGTTCCGTGTTGTCGGTCCGCCATGCAGGACCTGCGATCACCTGAGCCGCCGGGTCTTCATTACGGTGGGCGGGTTGGGGTTGCTCGGTGCACCGACCCTGGCGCGGTCGGTCGGCGCGGCGCACGCCAAGGGCGCCATGCCGGCGAGCAGCTTCGGCCGAGCGCGACGTTGCATCCTGCTTTTTCTTACCGGCGGACCGCCGCAACACGACACGTGGGACCCGAAGCCCGACGCGCCGACCGAGATTCGCGGGGAGCTGCGACCCATCGCCACGAGCGTGGCTGGCATTCAGATCAGCGAGCTGTTTCCGCGGCTCGCGCGACGGGCCGACAAGTATTGCATTGTCCGATCCGTCACGCATGGCGACACGGTTCACACGTCGGCCGGCTACACGATGCTTACCGGCGTCGTTCACCCCAAGGCGAACAGCCCGACCGCCGCGCTCGTCCGACCGACGCCGGATGACCACCCGCACTTGGGTGCGATCGTGGCCAAGTTCCGCGGCGCGCGGACCGGGTTGCCGACGGCCGTGTCGCTGCCCGAGTACATTCGCGACGCGGCCGTAAACGACTTCCCCGGCCAGGACGGCGGCTTTCTGGGCAGGTCGCTCGCGCCGCTGCTCGTCGAGGCCGACGACCAGCGGACCGGGTTCCGGCCGCCCGAAATCGTGCTGCCCGACGACGTGACCGCCAGCCGGCTCGAACAACGGCGGTTCTTGATCCACCACCTCGACCGCGCGCTCCAGTCGCACCGCTCGCGCGATCTCTTGACGGGCATGGATCAATGGTACGCGCAGGCGTTCGACCTGCTCCAGTCGCCGGCCGTTCGCGCGGCGTTTGAATTGGATCGCGAGCCGCAGCGCATCCGCGACGCCTACGGGCCTCACCTTTTTGGCCTCGGCTGTTTGCTCGCGCGGCGGCTGGTCGAGGTGGGCGTGACGCTAGTCACGGTCTACTGGCACTACGAGGGGCCGGACGATTCGCCGGTCTGGGACACGCACTGGAACAACTTCCCGCACCTGCGGCGCCGCCTGATGCCGCCGACCGACCAGGCGTTTGCGGCCCTACTCGATGACCTTGCCAGCCGCGGCTTGTTGTCCGACACGCTGGTCGTCTGCATGGGCGAGTTCGGGCGGACGCCGCGCATCAACAAGATGGGCGGCCGCGATCACTGGCCGCACGTGCAGTCGATCGTCTTGGCCGGCGCGGGCGTGCCGGTGGGTCGAGTCTACGGCGCATCCGACCGGACCGGCTCGCATCCGGCCGATCACCCGGTCGCGCCCATGGACCTGACCGCCAGCTTGCTGCACTTGCTCGGCGTCCCGCCGGACTTCAAGGTACCCGACCGCACCGGCCGCGCGATCCCCGCCTGCGCGGGTCGGCCGATCGCCGGGTTGATTGGCTGAC
>DAIOWH010000132.1:0-18969 GCA_036758585.1 Planctomycetia bacterium | reverse complement strand
TCGACGGAAAAGACCATGTCGCCGGCGCCGACGTTGCCGGCGGCGTCCACGACTCGGACGGTGATGACGTGCGTGCCGGGTCGCAGATCGGGGGGCGCGAACCGGAAGGACTCGGCCTTGGAGTCGAACAGCGAGTCGATCGGGAAGAGCTTGGTCCACGGCGCGCTGTCGATCGAATACGCGGCGCCGACCACGCGGGTGAGCGAGTCGGCGGCGCGGATTTCAAACGCGACCTCGCCCGGCTTGGCCTCGCCCGCCTTCACCTCGACGGCGGGCGGCGTGTGGTCGACCGAAAAGAGATCGCTTTCACGCGAGCCGCTCAGCACGTTGTCGGGCGGGTTGTCGGCTCGGTCGGTCGCCTCGACGCGCACGCGATAGCGACCGTCGGGCACACTGTCGACGTCCCAGTCGTACTCCTTCTTCGTCAGCTTGTCGGGCAGCCGGACCCAGTCCTTCCATCCCTCCTTGCGCACGAACAGGGTGAATTCCAGTTCGTCGTTGTTCGGGTCGCGGGCGTCCCACTTGATCTTGAGCCTTGCGGTGCGGCTGCTGCCGTCGCTCTCGCCGATGTCGGGCACCTCGACCTTGCTCACCTCGGGCGGTTGGTTGAGCGTCATGTATCGCACGGCGACGCTGCGCAGCATGGGGGTCAGTTCGCCGCGAGCCGATTCGAGCGTGGCTCGAAACTGCACGAACCGCGCGGCCGGGCACGGCGCCTGGGCCGAGTGCGGGTCGACTTGTTCGGGCGACCAGTCGGTCCACGTGTCGTCGGGGGTCTTGACGTTGCCGGTGCGCACGGCGAGCGTCACGCGCGTGCCTTCGGGCGCGTCGGCCTGCCAGTTGATCGCACCCCAGCGGCTGGTGATGCCGGTGTCGAAGACCTGCGACTGGTAGGTTCCCTTGGCGGCGTAGCCGGGCTTGAGCAGATACAGTTTGCCGGGGTCGCCGGCGCCGAGCACGATCGCGCCGTCGGCTCGCCGGGCGAAGCAGAGGACTTCGCCGTGATCGAGCCGGGCGATTTCGCTTCGTTCGCGAGCGCCGTCGTCGAACTCGAAGAGCTGGCCGGCCAGGCCGGTGCCGACGATCAGGCGTCGATTCTGTTCGGCCAGGGCCAGCACAAGCACGCGGTCCTGAAACAGTTCGCGTACGCCGCCGTCGGGGCCGATGCGGAGCACGGAGTTATTGCCCGGCTCGGGTCGCGACGCGTTCGCAGCACCACCGCTCGCGCCCGACGTGGCGGGCCGAGTGGCGGGCGACGCTCCGGTCTGGGCCGGAACGGCCGTGCCGGCCGCCTCGGTGGCGGCGCCGCTCGATTGCTGTTGCGAGTCGGCTTGCGGCGTCGGCGGTGGCAGCAGGCCGCCCGGCGGCCGACCCATCGGCGATGGTGCGGGGCTGCTCGTGCCGACGTAGAGCGACCCGTCATCGCCGGCCAGCAGCGTATGAATCTCGTCCTGGTTTGCGTCGTACACCACGAACGCCTTGCCCTGCGGACTGATTCGATAGACCAAACCATCGCCGTCGCAGCCGGCAAACAAGCTGCCGTCTTTGCCGAGTGCCAGGGCGAGAATGTGGTTGTGCTTGGTCGCAAACAGACTCGATCCTTGTCCGTCGGGCGCGATCTTGAACACTTCGGCTTTGGTCCCGGTGGCTGCGTAGGCAGTGCCCTGCGCGTCGACGACAAGTTTCCACACGTAGGTCTTGCCGGTCTTGAAGTGCGTCGCGGCCTTGCCATCCGGACTGATCTTCAACACCAAGCCGTGCGGCGCCGTGCCGGCGAGCAACGAGCCGTCGGGCGCGATCGCGAGCGTGAAGATGTGCTGCTCCTCGCTGTCGAACAGCACCGAGGCCTTGCCGTCGGGCGACACCTTGAAGATCTTTCCCTCGTCGCCGGTCGCTGCGTAGAGGTTGCCGTCCTTGTCTTGAACCAGGTCCCAGACGAACGCGGCGGCCAGGTCGCTCCACGGTTCGAGCGTACGGCTGAGCCGAATCTGGCCGCGGTCGCTGATGACCGTTCCCGCAGTCTTGCCTTTTTGGAACTCCGACGCCGAGCCTTGCCGCCACGTATCGACCTTGCCGGCCAGCGACGTGGCGGCCAGCGACGCCATTGCGACAGACAGGCAGACGGCGAGTTTCCGCTTGAGCATGATTACCTCGGAGATCTCGGCGAGCCGCAGCTCGCCATGGTTTGGGTCCTACGGATACAGCTTCTTGTCGGCGACGACGGAAAACGGCAGCACCTGAGCACCCTGCACGACAAACGGCGTCTCGGTCTTGGCGACCAGCTCGGTTCGGATCGGCATCGACCCGCTGCGGCGGCGGCTCATCAGTATCTGGGCGAAACTCTGGGGCAGGCTGGGCATCGCCTGGCCGTCCTGGGCGACGCCGATGTCGCGAGTCATCACGCGCAGATACAAGTTCGTGCGCCGCTCAGCCACCTGCAGAGCGAGCACGCGATGCAACTGGGCGAGGTTCTCGGGCTGCAAGAGTTGCGGCTGGTTGCGCAGATCGGCCCGCACCGAGGTCATCGAGTCGCACACGACCGCCTGGTACAGTCCGACCGGCAGTCCGAGCGGCAAGTCGAGCGTGATCTCAAAGCTGCGCGGCGCGCCCTTGTACGGTTCGAGTTCCACTTCGGCGATGAGTTTGTCTCCAGGCTCGTACACTTCCGAACGCAGGCGGAGCTTGCGCACGTCGGCCGAGGTACGGCCCTCTTGGATCACCGTGCTGCTCGTGATCGATTCGATCTCGACCTCCTCGAACGGATTGCGCACGAGTGAGTTGATCAGGTTCGGGACGATGCCATACGCGGCGCCGGCCGCGAACGATCCGCTGTACTGGCTGCCCGAATAAACGTCGCTGATGACCAGCGGCGCGAGGCCCTTGGGCTTGACGGTCGTCTCGACCTTCATCGTCAACTCGTCGGGCAGGTCGCCTTCGGTGTCGATCGAGCCGCCGAGCACGGCGAAGACCATGGACGGAAACATGTCCTTTTGCCGCGCGATCTCGACCTTGTAACGGTGCGGTTCGCGCTGGCCTTGGCGGTGGACCGTGACATCCATCGGCACCATCCGCGGACGCGGGCCAAGCCGGCCGGCCACGCAAGTACTTACGTCGGTGTCGATCACTCCCACGGTGCGCAGCGGCGAACCCATCTTGAAGCTCACGGTTTGGCGCGGATAGACGACGTGAATGTAGCCGGTCATCATCGGGAACTCGCACTTGCCGAGCGAGAACATCGGGTGGCCGAAGCCGTAGACCCGATCGCCTTCGACGTGCGTCACGGTGCCGATGCCCGAGAGGTCGAAGTCGCCGGTGACCATCGCGATCGACAGCGGTGAGCCAGGTTGCAGCGGCTCGCCGGCGGCCGCGTCGAGTACATCGGCTGCCGCGCCGCCGCCCAGCACGGGCATCATACCAAGCGGCTCCATCAGCTCGCCGAGCATCGCGACGCTGCGCGGCGCGAAGCCGCTCGCGACCAGCGGCGTCTTGATTCGGTTGAGTCCGAAGCCCGTGGTGTTTCCACCGAGCGCCGGTTGCGGCGAGTGCAGCAGTGGAGAGCGAAACGGTGAATCGAGGATCTTGAGGTTGGGCAGCGACGCGGCCGGCGCGGGTGCGGCGGCGTCGGCGAGGTACTCGTTGCGCAGGTTGCTCGCGAACCCAACCATCTGAGCGAACGGCGTGACGCCCGCGATCGGCTCCTTGCCGAACGGCCATGCAAAGGCGACCGCGCCCAGCAACTTGCCTTCGACGTAGATCGGACTGCCGCTCATGCCCGCGATCACTCCGGTCTGCTCCAACCGGCAACCGCTCAATCGCACAAGCACCATGTCGCGACCGGGACTTGAACCGCGCTGCACGCCGAGCACCTCGACATCAAACTGCTCGATCTTGGTGCCGTGCATCACGGTCTTGCCGAACCCCTTCATTCCTTCCTTGATGTCCTCGACGGCCCAGTAGCCTTTCGCCGGTTCCTGGGCGGCGGCCGCACTGGCAAACACGCCGAGCACCAGAGCGACATACAGGACGGACCGTCTGAGATTGGGGCTGAGCGGCAATGTCGGAACCTCCACGAGATTTGAAGCGTGCATGTCCTCAGTGGCAGTATAGGTAGCGGTTCACTCAGCCTACAAGGCGACTCATCGGCGGGGTCAGGCGCGGTGGGGTGTGGCGCGGGCCTGCACTAAATAGCCTTGCACGATTCTGGGACAGTAGCCCGACGCGCCAGCGAGGGAGCACATGGCGAAATCACAAGAAATCAGGCCCGGTCCCTCGCTGGCGCGTCGGGCTACTGTCCCTGCGGACTCCCAGAATCACGCAAAGCCATTTAGCGTGAGTATAGCTTGGAAAAAGGCCGCCGTCGGCCGTCTTGTTCCGCCGGCGCAGGTTCTACGGCGTGGAGCGGGTCGATCGAAAAAACGGAGATTGGCCCCACTAGCCGCGGTTCAGTTGGCCAGTTTGCCGCCTTGACTAATCTCGCGGCTTTCGTATAACGCCCGCCATAGTCGACGGATCAGAGGCCAGGCACCCTTTGGTCTTTCAACTCTGCGCGTTTCGCATTTCTCTCCCTAGACCAGTTCATCGGCGCTACGGTGTGTGGCTGCGCCCGAACTTCTCCCATTGGACGGGTATCTCGTGAACCCTGAAGCACTGTCACCCGGCAGATCCCAGCGATCGTGCCCGCATCGCGCGGCAGAGATGCAGCGGGGATCGGTGTGTTGGAAGGTGATGATCTTTCTGGTCGGCTTGACCTTGGCTGCCGGTTCGCTCGTGCTGCGGCCGTGGTTGCGTGACCAACTCGCCGGCCAGATGCGGCAGCGTCTGGACGCGGTCGAAGGGGCGCTCGTGGCTGGCGACACCGCGACGGCCGTGGAGCTGGCCGAGTTGGCCGTCGTCAAGGCGCGCAAGGCCGATCGGCTGCTCGGCGAATCGTTGCTCGCACTGGGAATCGCCCGATCCCGCCAGGCCGACGAGGCGGACGCAGCCAGCCGGCTGACCCACTTCGAGGCAGCCAGCAGCAACCTACTCGAAGCACGTAGAGTCGGCGTGCCCGCGGGCGACGAGCCGAAGCTTATCTTCCACATGGCTTGTTGCCTGCACGCGCGCAATCAACTTCACGAGAGCGTCCCATTGCTGCACCGAAGCCTGTCCCTCTATCCTGCGGGTCGCGCCCGCGCGTTGCACCTGTTGACGCTCGCATACTTGGATCCAAGTCAGCTTCAGCTCGAAATGGCTGCATGGGCCAATTCAGAACTGTTGCGCACGCCTGGTCTAGCACGCGACCAGTTGCTGGACGCGTGGCAGACTCGTGTTGCGCTGCTCGATCGACTCGGTCGCCCCGACCTGCTGAGCGGTATCGATCCGGCCCAGTCGCCGGACACGGCTTGGGTCGCCACGTTGGTTGGTGTGTGTGAGGCGTACGATGCCAAGCGGTTCGACATGGCGATGAGCCTGTGCCGGCAACTTGCCGAGGCCAAACGGTTGCCGCAGCCCGTCGAACGGCGCAACTGGTATCTGCTCGGTCTGTCGGCCGCGGCCGTGGGCGAACTCGACACCGCGATGGCCGCGCTGCAGACGGTCGAGTGGCGGTTTGCCAACACACCTGAGTCGCCCGCGGCGGCGGCTGAATCGGCGACGTTGCACATGCGTCGCGGCGAGGCGCAACAGGCGGTGGCCGCGTTCGGCCGCGCGGCGACGTACATCGCCACGATCGGCGAGTCGGTCGCGACGATCCACTCGGCCAAGTCGATCGCGAAACTCATGGCCTCGGCCATCGAGCAGCTTCGTGAGCAGGGCGAGTTCGAGTCGGCGGTTGACCTGATCGCCGTGTATCGTCAGGGAGTCGGGCCTGAAGCGGGCGAATCGCTCGAAGCGGGTTTGTATGAGGCGTGGGCGGCGGCTCTCGTCAGCGACGCCGACTCGGCCGACGCAAACGAGTCGGAGCGCCTGCGTTACCGTGCCCACGAACTGTTGCGAAGGGCGGGCTCGTCGCGGGTCCGGCTTGCGGCCCTGGCCGAATCGCCCGAGGTCGCGGCCGAGTCGTTGTGGTTCGCCGCCCAGGATTTCGTCGAGGGCGAGGGCTTCATCGCCGCCGTCGATGCAATCGAGCGGCTGCTCACACACGAGGCCGTGGGCCGGCGGCGAGCCGACGCGCTCGCGCTCGCCTGCGCCGCACTCGAAGGATGCGGCAAGACGGAATTCGTTCCAGACGTGGCAGAGCAGTGCATCACCGAATTTCCCCGCCACCCCGCGGCACTCAGGGCGTGCTACCACCTGGCCCGGTGCCAGATCGCCAGCGGCGAACTCGAGGCCGCCGAACACAGCCTGCGCACGGTCGTGACCATGGCCAACACGGCGACCGATGTGACCATCGTACACAAGTCGCGACTGTTCCTGGCGCACTTGCTGAACGACATGGACCGACCGGACGCAGCGATTCCGGAGATTCAGGAGCTGCTGAGCGGGCCGATCGACGCCGATCTCGACCGCGAGGCCCGATTGCTGTTCAGCGACTGCCTGCGGCGGCGAGCGCGGCGGGCCGCCGATCAGCTCGCCGAGTCGAACAATCCTCAGGTCCGATCGCACTACCAGCAACGCAAACAACAGGACTTGGACGAGGCTCTCGGCGTTCTTAGCGCGCTCGAGCGAGAACTGGCGGCTATCGATCGCACCCGGCGACTTAGCTCGCTCCAAGCCGACTGGCTGCAGCAGTGCCGCACGAGCATGGCCGAGTGTCTTTACGAATCGGACCGCTACGAAGACGCGGCAGCGCTGTATCAGGCGATCGGCGAGACGTACAACGACACGGCCGTGTGGCTCGAAGCTCAGGTGCAGGTCGCAAACTGCTGCTATCGATTGGGCCAGAACGACTCGGCCCAGTCGGTTCTGCGCGCCGCCCAGACACGCATCGACCAACTGGCGCCCGACGAGATCGAACACCTCCGACTCGGCATGTCGCCACAGCGTTGGGAACAATGGACCAATCTCGTGCGGCGACTGTAACTACGAACATGACCATGGATGCTCCCCACAACTCGACGGCGCCGCGGCTGCGTGCATTCGTCGCAGCACACGCTCAAGCGACCCGGTGGACGGCGGCCGCACTGGTCGGCGCCGCGGCGATTGCGGCGTGCTGCTGGTGGATGCAGCCGCCGGAGCCGACCTGGGTGTACGTGCTCGGCGGCCAGGAACTTGGCGAGGCCGCGATGCAATCGGTCTGTCAGGCGCTGGACGCGGAAGGCTTGGCCGACTATCACGTGGATGGGCGTCGTCTGCGCGTGCCGCGTCCCAAGGTCGGCGCCTACGCCGCCGCATTGAAGAAACAACAATCGCTGCTGGGCGGTTCATACGCCGCGTTCGACAAGGCGGCGGACCAGGAAAAATGGTGGAGCTCAAGCGCGCAAGACGATCGCCGCTGGGAACTCGCCCGGCAAAAGTCGTTGGCCCAGCAAATCGAGCAGTTTCCCGAGATCGAAACGGCCAGCGTGCTGATCGACCGAGCGTCGCCGCGCGGCCTGCGGGCCAGCGCGGACGTTCGCGCGACCGTGACGATAAAGACGCGGCCCGCCCGCGAGATGCCGGCGTATCGCGTCCGCCAAATTCGCAGCATCGTCGCCGGCTCAGTCGCCGATCTCGCGCCCGAGCGAGTCACCGTCGTCGATCTGACCGGCAAGACGCTGCTTGAACTCGGCAACGCCGGTGAGCCGTCGGACGAGTTGCTGAACCGCATCAAGGAATTCGAGGTGCACTTCGCCGAGAAGATCCGCGGCGTGCTGGGTCACATTCCCGAGGCGCACGTCACGGTCAGCGTCGAGCTGGACACGACGCGCGAACGACGCACCGAGCAAGTGCTTTACAGGCCGGCGGAGAAGGCGAAGCCCGCGACGACAACCGCGTCGGGGCGATTGGAACACCCGGCGGTTGTGGCCAACGCCGCCGTCGATTTGCCCACCGAGCAGCGTGCGGCCGCGACCGAAATCGGTCCGACTCATCAGGAAACGTGGGAGGAACACGTGGCCTTGGCCCCTAAGAGCGTGACGGTCGCGGTCGCTGTGCCTCAGGATGTGGTCGCCAGCTTGTTCGGCGGCGACCACGGCAAACTGCCCACTGACTGGAAGGAACGGATTACATCGCTCGTCGCCAGTGCGGTCCCGGCGGGGATAACGAGCAAGATCACCGTGGCCGCGTTTGCTCGTGAGCCGGCTCGCCAGGCGCTAGGACCAACGACGCCGCACCGCGCGGCCGATTCGTGGCCGTCGTGGGGCGCCATGGCCGGACTCGGCGCAGCCGCCACAGTTATCTTGGCGACCGGCATGCTGCGGCGTCGGCAGTTCGCAGCGAGTGCATCCGCCGCGCTTCCATCCGACGAGGCGATGCGCGACTCGGACGCCGAGTGGGCTGAGCTCACACGGCAACGCGCGAGCAGGCAGCGCGAACTGGTCCGCGTCGAAGCGCCGCGATCGGCAGTGCGCCATCGTCCGCACCTGGTGCAAACGGACATCCACGGATTCGAGGACATCCGTCGGCTCGCGTCGAGCGGCTTGCAGGCGGTGCTGGCCGCCGTGGACGGACGACTCTGGGCGCCCGCGCTGTGCGGAGCGTCGCGCGAGCTGCGCGACGTCGTGCTGTCTCACATGACACCGCACGCCGCAGGACTGCTGCGCAGCGAGATCGCCTCGCCCGGCCCAGTGCGATTGGGCGACGTCGAGGCGGCCCAGCAAGAGATTCTGGAGGTGGTGCGCCGTCTCGATCACACAGGGGACTTGGTTCTGGAAGACCGACAGGAGACGAACCATGAGTGAATCGACTGACTTCGAGGATCTGGATCTATTGGATGGCGGTGACCTGAAGGCGGTCTTCGATCAACTTGGGCCGGACGAGGTCACGGCCGCGCTGTGGGGCGCCCCGGCTGGCCTGCGCGCTCGACTGCTACGCAAACTGCCTCGCAAGTCCCTCCAAAGTGTCGAACAGGCCATTGCGGCCACCGAACACCTGAGCTTCGATCAAGTGCACCGCGCGCAGCGCAGTGCGGTGGACGTCATGTGCCAACTGAGCCGAACCGGCCAGATCGCGTTTGACGCACCGGAGGACATGGTCGCGTGAAGACCGTGCTCATACTGATCATGCTGGCTGGCGCGGGAGACGCCGATGAGGCTGTGGCCGATGCGGCCGGCGACGCCATCGCCATCACGCCGATGCGACCCGCGGGCGGTCCCGTCGAACTGCCGGTCGGCCCTACGGGCCGCAACGCATGGGCACTGGGCCTCGTGCTCGTCGCCATCCCAGTCGGACTCGTGATTGCGCGCAAAATCATTCCTGGATTCGCGGCGCGAACGGTCCACGCACCCGTTCAGATCATCGGTCAGTGTCCGCTCGGCGCACGAGGCACGGTGTTCGCCCTGCGCTGCGGGCCGCGCCTGCTGATTGTCGGCGCAACCGGCAGCCACTTGAACACGCTAGCCGAATTCGCCGATCCGGACGACGTCGACGACTTTCTGTCGATCGCCTCGGGCAGTCGTTTGGCGAAGCCTCAGCCTGCGATCGCGAGGAATTCTGCGTCGGCTGTCGATGGGATCCGAGGCCAACTGCGTGAGATACGCGACCAGGTGCGAAGCTGGAGTTCCGATGGCTAGACGCTCAATGCTCCGCAATCGAGTCGGCTGGGCGCTCGCGGCCGTGTTGCTCGCAGCACTCGGCCCGGCGACCGCGTGGGCCGACCAATCGGCGCCGGATGTAACGAGCGACGCGATCGAACAACTTGGCGGTTGGCTGACCCCGGACCGCGTTCCGGGCACGGTCCGCGTCGTGGTGATGATGTCGGCCCTGTCGCTGGCCCCGGCACTGCTGCTCATGACCACGTGCTTTGTGCGGCTCAGCATCGTGTTGTCGCTGCTCCGCCAGGCGATCGGCGCGGTGGGAGTGCCATCGCCTCAGGTGCTCGCCGCGCTCGCGCTCTTCATGACCGCGGCGATCATGTGGCCGGTCTGGACCGAAATGCACGAACAGGCGATCGCGCCCTATCAGGCCAAGACGATCTCTGGCGGCGAGGCTCTGGCACGCGCCGCCGATCCGCTGTCGCGGTTCATGGCTCGGCAGATTGAACGCACTGGCAACTCCGAAGACGTTTGGTTGTTCCTGGAGCGATCCGGTCGCGACGTCGCCAGCGTCAACTCGTACGATCAGGTTCCGCTGCACGTGCTCGCACCGGCGTTCTTGCTGAGTGAGCTCAAGACGGCGTTCTTGATCGGCTTTCAGATCTATCTGCCGTTCCTAGTGATCGACCTTGTCGTGTCGTCGGTGATGGCGGCGATGGGGCTTGGCGCCGTGTCACCGAACGTGGTGTCGTTGCCCGCGAAACTCATGTTGTTTGTCATGGTCGACGGCTGGCACCTGGTCGTCGGCATGTTGCTCGGCAGTTTCGCGTAGTTCAATACCGAGTTGGCCCCAGCGAGGGCGAGAGGTTCAGACAAATGGCTGCATTCGACGCACTCGACTTAGCCCGCGAATTGGTCCGTGTCTCGCTGCTGGCGGCGGCGCCGCTGCTGGTGGTGGCGCTGGCCGCCGGGCTGTTGACCGGGCTGCTGCAAGCGGCCACGCAGGTACACGAGCACACGCTGTCGTTCGTTCCCAAGTTGATCGCCGTCGCCGCGGCGGTCGCTATCAGCCTCCCGTGGTTGATCGCGAGCGTTGCTGAGTACACGCGACAGCTCATCAGCACTATTCCGAACCGACTGTGATGTAAGGAGGCCGATCGTGGCGCCGGCGGTGTACGAGGCCCAAGCGATTGCGAGCGTGCTTGCCACGTCAGCGCGCAGCGCGGGCTTCGCCGTGTTGGCGCCGCTCTTTGGCCTATGTCCGGGCGGCGTTCGGCGCCGGTCGCTGCTGGCGGTTGTGCTCGCCCTCATGTTGACCCCGTCGATGTGTGCCCGCGCCGGTGCGCGTGCGGGCGAGTTGGAGCCTGGTTCGTCCTTCGTGCTGATTACGGCGGGCGAGTTGGGTGCGGGGCTAATGCTCGGATTCGCCCTGCGTGTGCTGGCGTCGGGCGTCGCGCAGGCCGCCCAGTTGCTTCAATTGCAAGTGGGGATCGCGCCGTCGGCGGTCTCGGATGAAGACGACGCGGAGCCGCTCGTGCGGTTGCACCAGATCACCGGCCTAGCGATGTTCTTCGCGTGGGGCGGCCACCGCGCCGCCGTAGCGGCGCTGCTCGATCTGCCGGCCATACGCTTCATGACCGACGATGGTGGTTCGGCATTCGTCGCGACTCTAGTGGATACCCTGTCGCAGGCCTGCTGGCTGAGCGTAACGGTGGCCGCGCCGACGGCCGCCGCGCTGCTGACCACGCGCGTCGTCTTGGAGTTGGCCGCGCGGGTGATGCCGCAGTTCGGCGGCGAAGCGATCGCCGCACCGATTCAGGCGGCGATCGGTCTAGGGCTGTTGGTGCTGTCGCTCTCGGGGTTACGAGCAGTGGTCGGGGCCGGTTGGTTTCAGTTCGCGTCGCGACTGGCCGTCCTTCCGTAAGGAACGGGGCCGAACAGATTCACCACATTCTGGGTGTCTGGGTTGAGCCTGCGAGCCGCCAGCGCTGCGTGTGGTGTGTCGTAATGTGGGGTCTCGTAGACTCGACTCCACCCGATTTCGGAAGGTCAATCGCGATTGTTCCTAAGGCGATCGAGGCATGGTTACCGAGCACGACGACATCGAACGCACCGAAGCCCCGTCGCCGCGACTGGTGGCTCGCGCGCGAGACGCCGGGCAGTTGCCGTTCAGCCGCGAGGTCGTGCTCGCGGTCACCGTGCTGGCCGCGGTCTTGGTGCTGCGCGTAGCCGGCGGCGCGTTGGGGCATGGCATGATGGAGATGTTGGCGGGCGGCATATCGGCGGTCGATGCGACGGTCGGCTCCGTCGACACGGTATGGACTTGGCGACGGTACACGCTTGCGGGGTTGGCCTGGTTGGCACCGCTGTTGCTCGTACCGCCGATCGTGGCGATCGCGTCGCACGTGCTCCAGGTTGGCCCGCGATTCCAGCCCGAGCGGCTGCTGCCCACCGCCGAACGATTCGACGTGTTGGGACGACTGGCGTCGGTCGTCTCCGGCGCCGATGCGATTCGCTCGGTGATCGGAGCGGCCAAGTGGTTCGGCCTGATTGCGCTGGCCGCCTGGATCGTTTGCGCCGAGCTTGCCGAACTGGCCGGCCTGAGCGAACTCGCCCCGCATCAAGTCGCGACGCACAGCGCGAGCGTACTGCTGGGCGTGCTGACGAAGATGGCCGTGGCGATGGCGGTTCTCGCCGCGATCGACTACCTGCGGGCATGGTTCGCATGGCGAAGCGAAATGAGAATGACGCGAGCCGAGCTGGCGGCGGAGCTTCGCGAGAACGAAGGCAATCCGCACGTGCGTCGCCGCCGCCGCGAGCGACAGGTCCGCCGATCGACCGGCCCCACGAGCGCTCGCCGCCCACTCGTCAGCGTAGTGCAGGCGGCCCGTCTGCAATGTCGTCAAAGGAAGCCGCAGGCGAGCCGCCTGCACTACGACTTCCTTGGGAGCGACGGAATGCGGAGACGAACATCCCTGGACCGGTTCGGGACCGATAACTACAATCCCGCCCCGTTTTCGACGGAACAGACAGGTTCGGAGACGTGATCGAGAGAGCTACGGAGTTAATCATGAAGAGGCTCATTTCGGCTGTTGCGTTGTCGGCGATCGTGGCTACGGGACCCGTCGCCGCAGGCCCGGACGAGAAGCAGAAAAACGCCGCGCCAGTCGCCTATCCACTGACCAAGAACAACGGCCCCTGGATGGTCCTTGTGAAATCGTTTGTCGGACCAGAGGCCATTCAAGTCGCCAACAACCTAGCCAGCGAACTCCGGCAAGAGCACAAGATTCCCGCGTATGTGCTTGTGCGCCGCGCGGAACCGACTCAGCCGATCCAGCCGGCAGGTCTGGAACGCGGGCGGGTGCGTCAGCCCGATCAGGCGGTTGTGCTCGCCGGCGACTTCAAGAGTGAAGAGGCCGCGAAGCGTCTCTGCCTGGATGTGCGGAAGATCAAGCCGAAGAGCATCACACGCGAGATGACGTCGGAGGTGCAGTGGCATCAGGGAGTGCTCGCGACGGCGTTTCTGGTGCCAAACCCGCTCGCGCCGAAGTCGGCACAGCAGCAAGAAAAGGCGGATCCGCTGATCCTGAAGTTGAACGTGGGCAAGAACAACCTGTTCAACTGCCCAGGCAACCTCACGCTGTTGGCCATGAACTTCAGCGGCGGCGTCGCGTTCACGGCCGAAACGGCAAAGCGAATGGAACAGAACAGTCTGCTCGAAGCCGCCGGAGAACATGCCGAGCAGGTCACCCAGCAACTGCGGCGGATGGGCATCGAGGCGTACACGTTCCACACGCGAACGTCCAGCCTGGTCGCGGTCGGCAGTTTCACATCCGAAGCCGACCCGCGCATTGAAGCCGTGCGCAAGCAGATCGCTGGCATGCGTGTTGGCAGTTTCGTCGTGTCCCCACAACCCGCACTGATGCCCGTGCCGAAGAGGTAGAGAGAGGATTGAGGATCGAGGATAGAAGATTGAAGATTGAGATCGAGGATAGCGGATGCCTCTCCATCCTCGATCCTCCATCCTCGATCCTCTACCGTCCACCCTCCAACGGCCCACGAGTCACCCCGACGTGGTTCATCGCCCGCAGCCCCGTCCAGACATTGCGGCCGGTGGTGCGGCCAGCGAGCAGGTCGCGATACAACGCGATCGTTCGGTCGAGTTCGACGGCGTTTTCATCGAGCAACTCGACGCGAAAGTGTCGCACGCCTCGAGCGGCCAAGTCGGGGACAAGCTCGGCCGCGCTCTGAGGTACGGCGTTGAACAGCGTGTTGCGACAGCCCACGTCGGCCTTCAGCGCGTGTTCCATGCCGACGCGGTCGCGTAGCCGAACGTCGTGGTGATCGCACGGCCGACCGCAGTTCGTGCGGTCCGTGCCCGGCGAAAGCACCGCACAGAAGACACAATGCTCCATGTGGAACATCGGCATGCGCTGGTGTACCACGACCTCGAGCCAATCCGGCGGCACGGACGCGACCAGGTCGAGCAACTGTTCGCGGTTCGAATCGTAGGATGCCGTCACTCGCCGCGCTCCACGCTCGTGAAGCAACTGAGTCGTCAGCTCATTGGCGGCATTCAACGAGAAATCGGCAACCACGGGCGTCTCGCGCTCCGTGAAGTAGAGGAGTGCGCCGAGATTGCGCACCAGGATTCCATCGGCGCCGTGCCGTAGCAGATGCCTGAACAGCGGCCCTTCCGCCGGTTTCTGAATCCGCGGCGTCGCCAGGTAGATCTCGGCCCCGGCGCGATGGGCCGATCGAACCGCCTCGCCGTACTGGCGAATGTCCTGGAAATCCACGTAGACGCCGCGCACGTCCGCGGCCATGACCGCGCTCAGTTGGTCCAGATTGCGGCAGAGCACTCGCAGTTCAAGGTTCGAGCGATCTCCGGAAGCCGCCGGGCGCATCCGCTGGGTTGCAACTGCACGCAGCGCCGCCAACGAAGAAGCGGTGGCCACCGGCCGCCGGTGCATCGCGTCGACCGACTCGTCCAGTTGGCGCACGAGTTCATGGCGCAGCCGGCCGAGGACGCTGAGCGGCACGATCGGTTGGCCGACGATGTCGGCGGCGATGGAGCGGAGTGAGTAGACCGTGGCGCCAAGCCGGCCGAGTTGCTCGCGGAGCAACTGGTCGGTCAACGGATGTCGCCGTGCGACGGTCAACGGCTCCGCGGTTTGGACGACCGCGGCCGCACCCGATGCCGCCTGGGCCTCGATGCGCATGCGCTCGCCGACCGCCGCGCGCACGTGTACATCGACCGGCACACGTCGGATCGCGTCGGGCCCGGTGAAGCTCCGTCGCAGCCGCCGCGTGAGTTCGGGGTCGTCGGTCTTCCAGACGCGATCGCCGGCCGACACGGCGGCCAGATCGACGGCGTCGTGACCAAACGTCAGTTCGACCAGACCGGCAGAGGCCGTCTCGGTGAGCGACGTGCCGCCGCGAAACACCTCGTACACCCGGCCGCCCTGTTCCGGCTCATCGGGCCGGCCGCGGTCGAAGACGACGCCGTCGCCGCGCTTGACCGGCCCGGCCAGTTGCACGAGCACGCGATCGCGGCGCACGGCCCGCACCTCGCCGATGAGCAGACCGTGCTTGCGCGGATTGCGGCCCTGGACCAGCACCTTGTGGTTGTCGCCGAGCAGCCAGCCGGTCGAGAAGCCGCGCGAAAACGACAGCTCCATTTCATCGATCTCGCGACGGGTGAACTGCACCGGCCGGCCGGATGCGGCGCCGTCCACGGCCATGCGGTAATGTCGCGTGATGTTCGCCACGTACTCCGGCGTCTTGAGTCGCCCCTCGATCTTGATCGCGGCAACGCCGAGCCGCACCAGGTCGGGCACGACGGCGTGGGCCGCGAGGTCCTGCGGGCTGAGCAGATACTGAACGTCGCCAAGATCGCGGGTTCGGCCGTCGCACACGAGTTCGTAAGGCAATCGACACGCCTGAGCACACTGGCCGCGGTTGGCGCTGCGGCCGCCGAGCGCCTCGCTGGTCAGGCATTGTCCCGAGTAGGCCACGCAGAGCGCGCCGTGGACAAAGACTTCGAGCGGCATGCGCGTCTGGCGACGGATGCGGCCGATCTCGTCCAGCGAAAGCTCGCGGGCGAGGACGACCCGCTCGACGCCCATTTCCTCGGCCATGCGGATCGACTCGGCACTGGTCAACGTCATCTGCGTCGACGCGTGGATCGGAAGGTCGGGCGCGACGGCCCGCGCGAGCCGCACCAGCCCGAGGTCCTGCACCAGGATCGCATCGGCGGCGGCTTCAGCCACACGGGCGACAATGCGCTCCATCGCGTCGAGTTCGCGGGGGAATACGAGTGTGTTGAGTGTGACGTAGCCCTTGACGCCGCGGCGATGCAGCCATTGCATGGTCGCGGGCAGTTCGTTGAGGTCGAAGTTTGTCGCCCTCGCTCGCGCGTTGAAGTCGTGCAGGCCGAAGTAGACGGCGTCGGCCCCGTTCTCGACGGCCGCGCGCAGGCAGTCGCGGTCGCCGGCGGGCGCGAGCACCTCGGGAGGCCGCACGGCGGCGGCTGCGGTTGGGTGCGGCGTTCGCTCTGTTAGTACTGTCGACATAGGCTCCTCCGAATGCAGAAGCCTACCAGAGTCGCATCGAGTCGCCAACGGACGGGCGGCGGCATGTTACGCGACATCGAAGCTACGTGGCAATCTCGTCCCGAGCGAGTACCACATCGACCAATCGGGCAAGCGTGTCATCACGTTCGCGCTGGCCCGCTGCCAGGCTATCGTACGTGCCCGCGATTCCACTGACGGCCCCGTCGCTGAAGTTGGCGGCCGTGGCCGACACCATCGCAGCGTCGGACACCATGTCATCGAGTCGTCTCACGCCGCGACGTGGCTGGCTCACTACCGTCGCCTTCGTTTCTGTTTCGTGATCGTCGCGGTCGCGAGTAGGTCGCTGCTTGTTGGTGCGTTGATGATGGTCAACCAGCGGTTCGGAAGCCGTTCCCGCGGCCGATCTGTCCGGAGTGAAGTGGCCAAGTGGGTCGGCGTGCGGCGGATCGGAAACGGGCTGCAGAATCTGGCCGCCGCCGTTCGGCCCGCCGCCCTTACGCGTGTCGTCGTTCAGGATCGTGCCGACGCCCGTGCCGTCGCTGATCGCGCCGTTTTGCGGGTTCGCGAGCAACACCGAGAACGTCTCGTCAGGCTCGACCGTGTTGTCGCCCACGACCAACACCGTAACCGTTTCGCTGGTATCGCCGGCGACGAACGTGATGGTCCCGCTCGCGGCGAGGTAGTCGTTGTTGGCCGTCGTGGCCGTGCCATTGGCCGTCTGGTAACTCTTCGTTACATTCAGTGTGCTTGCGTGTGCGAGGGTCACGGTGACCTGGAAACTCTTGTAGTTCGGCTGCCGCTTGTTCGCCTTGCCTTCCAGACCGCTCACGTCACCGATCGAAATGGCGCCGTCGTCGTTCAGGATCGATCCGACCGCTTGAGCGTCGCTGATCACCACGCCCGCGGACGCGTTGCTAAGGTTAACAAGGAACGTCTCGGTCGGTTCGCTGGTCGAGTCAGACTGGACGGTCATGACCACCGGTTTGGCGGTGTCGCCGGGGTTGAACGTGAGCGTGCCGCTGGCACTCAGATAGTCGGCGCCGGCGGTCGCAGAACCGTTGCCCGTAGTGTAATCGACGGTGACCGGGCTCATGATCGTGCCGGACAGCGTGACTGTGAAACTGGCCGTGCCCGCGGACTCATCTGCGACGACATCATCGATCGACAGCATGGGCAGCGCGCCTGGATCGACGATCGTTCCGGTGATAGCCGAACCCGTTGTTCGTGGTGATTACGTTGAGGTCATCCGGCCCGTGGTTGTAGTTGGCGCCGCTGCCGCCGTTATTCGAGCCGAAGTACTCACCCTTGTCCCACCGGAACACGGCCATCGGTGGCGCGGGTCGGACGGCGACGAACTGAGAAACGATCGGACATGCGGCACCCCCTGTTCGAGAGAAACGGCGGACGCGGTTACGAAGCCAAGACGAATGGGAAGTGCCAAGTGACGAGCGGGATTCTACCCGACGGCCGGGAGCCGCCGCCACGGAACATGTGAACAGTGCTGCCCACGCCTGTGAGTGGCGCACGACCCACGTGCGCCTGGAGGTTCTTTTGAAACCTCGTAAACAGCCGCACTCTTGCGTCCGTCCGAGCACCGATGAATCCGCATTACGATCGCTACGAACGGTTTGCAACTTGAACCGGGCTTTACATTCGCGCCGGCTGTGGTATATTCTTCCGTAGTCTGCCCACCCGGACTCAGTGAAGAACCTTTGCAGCAACGCCCAAGGTGTTCACGAAAGGGGAAACACTTATGAAGTCCGGGTCGTTTCGATTTCGTTTCTCGCAATCATTTCGTCGTTGGCTGATCGGTCTACGGTCTCTCCGGCGCGAACGTCGCTTAGGCGCGCCAACCCCGGCCTTCCGTTTCTTGCGGTTCGACCGTCTCGAATGCCGCTCGCTTTTGTCGCAACTCACCGGCGATGTTCTTCTCGTCGCCGGCACTCCGCGGCCCGACCGGGTTCTGATCGACGTCGATCAGCAGCGGGTGAACCTCCTGGTCACCGTGAACAACAGGGTCGAGTCGTTTCCGCTGGCCGACGTGGGCCAAGTCCAAGTAGATGCGGGCGGCGGCAATGACAGGGTGCTAGTCGGCAGCGACGTTCCCGTCGACGTCTCGGTCGCGGGCGGCGCCGGCAACGACTCGATCGTGGGCGGCGGCGGCGATGACGTCCTCGTCGGCGGCGCTGGCAACGACACCACGGTCGGCGGTGCCGGCAGCGACAGATTCGTCTTCGGCGCCGAACGGAAGCTCGGCAAGGACTTGCTGAACGAACCGCTCGACGCCGCACTCGACGTGCTCGACTTCTCCGAATTCAGTTTTCCCCTCGTGGTCGACTTGAGCCAACCGACGTTGAAGCTTGGCAAGAAGGTCCTGCGGCTGTCGGGCGTCGGGACGATTGACGGCGTGATTGGCTCGGCGTTCGACGACATCATCACCGGAACGGATCGCGCCAACAGCTTGGCGGGCGGCGGCGGCAACGATTCGATCACGGGCGGCGGCGGTGCGGACATCCTCGACGGCGGCTCGGGCAGCGACAGTGTCGGCGGTGGCGACGGCGACGACACGGTGGGCGGCGGATCGGGCGCCGATTCCGTCGATGGCGGTGCCGGCGATGACAGCACCAGCGGAGGCGCGGCCAGCGGGCCGGCGCCTCGCGGGGCGGACAACCAGGCGGACGGCGCAGATACCGTGACCGGCGGAGAGGGCGACGACACGGTCAGCGGCGATGGCGGCGATGACACCCTAAGCGGCGGGCTGGGCGACGATTCGATCGACGGCGGCGCGGGCCTCGACCATGCGT
>DAIOWH010000131.1:0-19044 GCA_036758585.1 Planctomycetia bacterium | reverse complement strand
CGCCTCGCCTGCGGCTGCGGGTTAAACGACCGAGGCCGATTTCAGACCCTATTCAGTGTGGAGCGGTACTAAGGCATCACGAGCGAGCGATTGTCCGGGTTCACGCGATGTCCTAGAATCCAACGGCCGTGATTATTCATCGTCTAGGGAAACCAATACAGTGTGTCCCACCGTAGCCCGACGCCCCGTAGTCCGACACGCAAGCGAGGAACGGTCCGCGACCGAGCCTCGCTAGCGCGTCGGGCCACGGTGTGCGTCATGAATAGTGCGCCATTGCGTTGAGGTTACAGAGGGGGGCGGAATGCACACCTTGGACTACAACAGTGAATCGCATGTGTCGGGTAGCGGCCAGGTGATGAGCCCGCGGTGGGAATTGCCCTGGCAGCGATCGTACGACTCCGGCGTGCCGTTCTCGTTGCAGTACCCCGACGAGCCGCTGTTCACGCTGCTCGAAAACGCCGGTCGCGATCATCCCGATCGCGACGCGGCGATCTGTTTCGAGAGTCATCTCACGTACGGTGAGCTGCTGACCAAGGCCCGGCAGTTCGCTCACGCCCTGCGCGAGCTCGGCATCCGGCGCGGCGACCGCGTCGGGCTGCTGCTGCCCAACGTACCCGAATACCCGATCGCCATTCACGGCATCTGGATGCTCGGCGCCTCGGCAGTGCAACTCAGTCCGCTGATGGTGGAAGAGGAGATCGCGAAGGTCCTGGAAATGACCGGGGCCCGCATCATGGTTACGCTCGACATGTTGACGCCGCTGATGGCCGGCTTGCGCGGTCGCCGGCTCGACCATTTGATCGTCACCAGCCTGGAACAGCGGCTCGGCATCCTCGAACGCTGGCTCTATCCCATCGAGCGATTCCGTCGTGGCGCGCCGCTGCGCAGCGGCAAAGCGAACCGGTGGATCGATTTCGATTCGCTCATCGCATCGCAACCCGCGCACCCACTTCGCACGCGCATCGAACCGCATCGCGACGCGGCCGTCATCCAGCCGACCGGCGGCACCACCGGTTCGGCCAAGGCGGTCGTGCTCACACATCGCAACCTGATGGCCAACGCGCTGCAGCTCAAGGCCTGGGATGCCCCGCGCCACGGGCATCAGATCGTTCTGGCGGTCGTGCCGTACTTTCACTGCTACGGCCTGACCGTCGTGATGCTCGGCTCGCTCGCCTGTGCGTACACGACGGTGCTGTGTCCGAAGTTCAAGCCGGCGACGGTCGCGAAACTGATCCGGCGTCATCGCCCGACGATGTTGCCCGCCGTGCCCGCTCTGTACGTCACGATGAATCAGTACATGGAGAAGAACCCGGTCGACCTGTCGTCGATCGAGTTGTCGATCTCCGCCGCATCCGGCCTGCCGGCCCAGGTGCGCCGCGAGTTTGAGTCGCATGGGGCCAAGAAGTTGATCGAGGCGTACGGCCTGTCCGAGGCCAGCCCGGCGACCCACGTGAACCCGATCGTGAGCGGCGGTCGGCCAGGCACGGTCGGGCTGCCGCTGCCCGACACGCTGGCCCGCATCGTCGACATCGAGGCGAACGCCAAGGACCTCGGCGTCGGCGAAACCGGCGAACTCGTGGTGCGAGGCCCACAGGTCATGGCCGGTTACCTCGACGACGCCGAAGCGACGGCCGCCGCGATCCGCGACGGCTGGCTCTTCACGGGCGACATCGCCTGCTACGACGCCGACGGCTACTTCCGCATCGTCGATCGCAAGAAGGACCTGATCAAGACGTCCGGCTACAACGTGTTTCCTATTGAAGTCGAAGAGGTGATTCGCAAGCATTCCGGCGTCTCGGACGTTGCAGTGGTCGGCGTGCCGGACCCGGAGCGCGGCGAACTGGTCAAGGCGTTCGTGATCGCCAAGCCCGATTCCGGCCTTGCTGTCGCCGCGCTCGAACAATACTGTCGCGAGCACTTGGCCAAACACAAACAACCGCGGCAGATCGAACTGTGCCAAGAGCTGCCGCGGAATTTCCTGGGCAAGGTGTTGCGACGTCGGCTGCGAGAGCACTAGGCCTCAACCGCTCCACACGGAAAGGGGTTGGAATTCGTTTAACCCGCAGCCGCAGGCGAGGCACAACAAACGCCAGCCACGCCTCGCCTGCGGCTGCGGGTTAAACGACCGACGATTTCAGACCCTATTCCTGCGGCGCCGGCTTGCAGGGCGCCGCAGAGGCCGTAACGGTAATCGATGATTGGCGATCGTTGCAGGACTGTCCGAATGCACGGAGGAGCCGATGGGTGCTGCCAATTACGACGTGGTGGTCGTGGGCGCCGGCGCCGCCGGATTGGCTGCCGCTATCGGCCTGGCCAAGGCAGACTTCTCGGTGCTCGTCGTCGAGGCGGCCCCGTTCCCCGGCGCAGAGAACTGGTCGGGCTGCGTGTACTTCTGCGAGTCGCTGGCGTCGCCCGAATTGCTCGGCCCCGATGGCGTCGAGTCGCTCGCGTGGGAACGACGGGTTGTCGAGCGCGGCGTGTTCACGTCGAACGCACACGCCGTCGCAGGCATCACCTATCGCGATCCGGCGGCGTTTCGCGAATGCTACACCGTGCTGCGGCCGATCTTCGACCACCACCTTGCTCAGTTCGCTCGCCAGGCCGGCGCGACCATCCTCAACGACACCACGGCCGAGGGCCTGATCCGCGAGCGCGGCCGCGTGATCGGGGTCAGCACCAACCGAGGTCCGATCTACGCCGACCTCGTGTTCCTCGCCGAGGGCGACGCCTCGCACCTGGTGACCAAGGAGGGCTACGAACGCGAGACGCCGGGCCGTCAGGCGCCGCACTTCCTGCAGGGCGTCAAGCAGGTGATCGACATGCCCGACGGCGCGATCGAGCGCATCTTCGGCGTCGGCCCGAATGAAGGCGCGGCGTACGAAATCCTGTTGCGCAACGCCCGGTTTCGCGGCCGCGAGACCAGCCTGAACGCCGGCGGATTTCTCTACACCAATCGCCGATCGATCTCGCTGGGGTTCGTGCTGCCGCTCGAAAACCTGCACGACAGCTTTGCCGGCGACCCGCATATATTAATGGAGTGGCTGCGCGGCCTGGCCGACGTGCGACGCTGGACTGAAGGCGGCACGCCGGGCGTCTTCGGAGCCAAGCTGATTCGCGGAGGCGGATCGCGCGAGATTCCGCATCTCGCCGACCACGGACTGGCGATCGGCGGAGCGGCCAGCGGCATTGGCGTCGATTTCCCCTACCCGAACTTCACTGGACCCGCCACCGGCATGGGACTGTTGCTCGCGCGCGCGGCGGTCGCCATTCGCCAGCAGGGCGGTTCGTTCACGCTCGACGAACTGCGGCAGCATTACGTCGCGCCCCTGCGATCGACGCACTGGTGGGCCGACGTTCATCATCTGCGCCGTTGGCCCGGCTACGTCGCCAAGACGCGATTCTTCTTCGGACGAAACATCGACGCGCTGCACGGCTCTCTGTACGTTTGGACGCGGCCCGATGTGGGCCTCGCGCGCAAGTGGTCCGAGTGGACTCGGCTGATCCGCGCGACCATGCCGCCCGCCGAGTGGCGTTCGTTCTTCGCCGACTCCCGACAATTGGCCGCCGCGCTGCTGGGCGGCACGCCGGCGAGCCCCACGACCCAGACGCCCGTGCGGAACGGCAAGGCCGTCGAGCGGCGCAACCGCAGTCGCCGTTCGATCTGGGGAGTTCTACTCGACGGGGCAATCAACTCGCTGCGCGACTTGGTTGGCAAGGCGCGTCCGCGCATTGAGCCGGCTGGCGAGCTGCGCTGGCACTACTCGGTCCGCGGCGGTCGCGAGACCCAAGGTGCGTTGCCCGCCGCCGTGGCCGGTTGGGGCGCGCGGCTGACCCCAGTGCTGAGCGCTGCCGCACGCGAAATCTACCGCAACGATCCGACGCCGCTCGCCGACAAGCTCGCCGCCGTCACGCGGCTGCTCGTCAACCAGGTGAACCTGCTGGACGTCGTCGCCTCGGGCGGCCTCTTGGTCGCACTGCTCGCCACGTTCGCGATCCAAGCGTTCGGCGATTGGCTGCGGTCCGTCGTTCGCCGCGGCGCCGCATCGCCCCGCGCCGCGACGCTCGCCGACGCCTGGCTCGACGCCGCGCACCAGGCCGGCGATCTCGATTCACAGCCGGCCGCGCTGCCGGTGCTCAACTCTGGCAATGCGCACTCCACAATCAACACTCCGCAATCGCCGGACTCGTGGGAAGACAAGCTCGGCCGGCTCACCTACGAATCGACGAAGGACGCACACATCAAGCTGCTCTGGCCGCGCGACCTGGCCCGACGCGGCGACGTGGCGGCGGCCGGTCTCTGGAATGTCTGTCCGGCGAAGGTCTACGAGTGCCACAAGGATGCTGCAGGTTCGGTGCGATTGGTCGTGAACTACGAGAACTGCATCAAGTGCGAGAGTTGCTGGCGTGCGACCGACCTGGTCGATTGGGCGCGCAACGGATCGCATCGGTTCATCTATCGCGTTGCGTCGCCTGCGTCCGCGCGGTTGCTCGAGAGTCTCGATGGCGCGGCGGAGTTTCACCCGAAGCCGCCCAAATCGCACGATTGGTGGGCCGCGATGCTCGCTCGCATCGCTCAGCGTGCGGCCGCTGCCGGCGGCAACGGAAAGTTCTCCGGCGAGATCGGCAAGATCGAAACACTGTGCGACAAGATCGACGGCAAGTTGCGCGAGCTGGATCGAGCCGTCGCGGCCGACCCGCGCACCATCGACGAGGCCCGCGCTCGCTGGCTCGACACGCTGGCCACGTATGCACAACAACTGACCGAAGACCTCGTGACCACTGTGCGCGACGGGCCGCTCGCCCGAGTCGAAAAGCCGGGCCTGCGCGATGTGCAGGCGGCGCTCGCCGAGGCGGCCGGTTCGCTGCAATCCAAGATGGCCGAGACCGTGCGGCGCGCGTACGACCGGCAGTTCTTCTGGGCCGCGGCCGACGGGCGACAGGTCATCGGTCATCATCTCGAAGGCCTGCGCCGGATCGCCCGGTTGGTGCGCAGCCAGTTCGCGCCAAGTCCGCTCGATGAACCGGCGCCACAGCGTTGGCTCCACGCCGAGAAGGCGGCCGAACGCGGAGACGTCGCCCGCCGGCTGGCCGAATCGCTGGACGCGGCATTCGACGGGCTTGCGTGGCGCGAGCTGGATCGCGGCGCGGAAATCAATCCGGCGCAGATCGATGCCCTGCGGGCCGCGATTCGACTCGCGCCCGAAGTCAAACCCGCTGCGCCCGAACGTCCCTCCTTGACCGACGAACGAAAGGCCGTGCTGGCCGAGCTGGGTCGGCGCGATCCATCGTTGGGCTTCATTGTCGCGGCGCACTTGTGGGCCCGCGACCTGCTCGGCGCGTTCGGCGGCGCCGCGATGAGCGACGTGCTGAATCGTATCGGCTCGGCGGCTGAGTTGGCCGCATACGCGCACGACGGCGCGGTTGAGATCGATCGCGACGATGAGGGCGTTCGGCTGCGCGGCCAGAAGATTCTCGTCCCGTCGGCCGGAGCGGATTGGTTCGTGCTGCGCGCCGGCGACCAGCTCATCGCTCTGCCGCGGACGACGCCGGGTCTGTCGATCGAGCCGCTCGGCACGCTCGGCATGCGTGGCTCGGCGCCGGCGACGCTCGTGCTCGACAACGTGGCCATGCCCCCAACGCGGGCCGTCATCGACGCCGCGGCATTCGACCGACTCTGGGCCGTCGTGAGCGCCGTCGACTTGGCTGCGATCGCCGTCGGCATGGCCGACCGGCTCGAACAGCGTGCAATCCAGCATGCAACCAGTCGAGTGCAGTTTCCGGGACTGTTCCTCGATGATGAGTCGCGCGAGTCGCTCGGCAAGTTCGGCGCGGTGAAGAAGATGCTCGCCCAGATCGGCGCGCAGCGCTATGCGATCGAAACCTTGCTGCACCAGTTCGTTCCCGGCTCGATCGGCGACGATGCACATCGCCGGGCGCTCGAGATGAAACTCGTGGTGGGCGAATCGTTCGGCGGTCATCCGGGCAGCGTCACCTACAACGTCACACAGATCTACGGCGGCACCGGCTACTCGGAAGAGGACATGCTGCCCAAGTTCTATCGCGACGGCTCGTGCCTGCGGACGCTCGGCGTTCCCGGCCCCGAGGCCGCTGCTGCGCTGGGCCGAATGCTGTTCGGCGGCGAGCAACCGACGCTCGCCGGCCTGGCCGATTCGGCCGCGCTGTTGGGCGAGGCGATGCAGCGCAAGGCGCTGCAGACCGAATTGGATTCGCTGCGTCGCGCGCGGCACGGCGTCGAAACTGCGGTCGCACGCTGGATGCAGGCGGCGCAGCAGGACCCTCAGGCACACGCGATTCACGACCTGGTCGTCGAAGGCATCGGCTGGCGTCAGGCCGAGTTGGCCGCGGCCGAGGCGATGTTGCTGCGCACGCACTCGCGCCTCGAGACGTCGCTGCCCGCCGAACTCGAAACGAATCTGGTCCGCACATGGATCGAGGACGTCGTGGGCGCCGCCAGCGGCTGGATCGACTGGCTCGGCGACCCGGAATGTCACGCCGCGCTGCCGAGCATCGAGCCTCCGGCGGCTTTGTCGCCGCTTGATGCGTCGTACGCGGCGTTGCTCGAAGGACCCAGCCCGTACCAAAACGGCGATTTCCTCGTGAAGCCGTTCGATCCGGCCGCGGCTCGCTACACGCCCGAACTCGCAGCGGCCGACCCAAACCTGGCGCGCTACGACCGCGAACTCGACGCCATTTGCAGCGAGCATTTCCGGCAGCGGTCGTTCGCCGAGGGCAGTTACGAGCGGCACGTCGAGCACCAGCACCGGCTCGACCCCGAGGACTTCGACCTGTTCCGCCGACACGGGTTCCTGCGGATGTACATTCCTCGCGACGCCGGCGGCATGGGCAAGTCGAAGGCCGAGTACAACCTGCTGGTCAAGAATCTGATCAAGCACGGCGACGTGGGCATGGCGCTGACCGTGCAGGCGAACAGCTCGATCGGCACGGTGCCGGTGCTGCTCGCCGTGAACAAGGACCTGCCGCGCGCCCGACGCGAGTTTGCTGAGTTCCGCAAACGGTTCGTCCCCTACCGCGATGTCGGGCTGCGGTTTTTTGCGGGCAATGACCGGCAGGGGTTTTTGGCCGCCGAGCTCTTCCCCAAACTGCCGCACGCGTCGCTGGCCGTTCTGCAGCAGGCGGCGGCCGGCGCCGAGCGAGCACTCAAGTTTTACCTGGGCGCGAGCGGGGCCGTTCGCATCGTTTTCCACACGGCGCTCGCGGCACTCGATCGGCTGAAAGCGGCCGTTGACCGCTGCGACGTGGACGGCGCGAGGCGACAGTGGAGCGAGCTTGTGCAGGCACTCGACGCGGTGACCCGCGCCGAGATCGACGCATTTGCCGACGAACTCGACCGGCGCGCCCAAGCGCTCACGCAGTTCCAGCAGTGGATCGGCGCCGGCCAGATGACGGCGTTCGCGCTGACCGAGCCGGGTGCGGGGTCCGACACCGCGCGAGTAGCGACGCGAGCGGTGCTGCGTTCGGTCGTGCTGCACGCCGAGACCGACGGGGCGTATCGCTTCAGTCCGGTCGCGGGCGGCGGCGAACGACGCATGATCGACGCGCGGCGATTGGAGTTCCGGGCCGACGGCGTCTACTACAGATGGTCTGAAACGAATGAAGCGGCCCTCATCATGTTCGATGAGTACGACTACGAGGCCGCCGATTCCGACCAGCCGCGCTTCTACATGGCCGGCCCGGTCAAGGCGCCGTTCCACGACATCGGCCAGGTCCGCAGCCGCGACGGCCGCCTGGTGTACGACTACTGGGAACTGAACGGGGCGAAGATGTGGCTGACCAACGCCCGCTTGTGCGGTGTGATGGTCCTTTACGCGCGGACGGAACACGGCGTCACCGGGTTTTACGTGGACCGACATGCCGAGGGGCTGCTCGTCGGCAAGAACGAAGAGAAGATGGGCCAGAAGGCGTCGGTGACAAACGAGCTTGGCCTGCAGGCCGTGCGCGTGCCGCGCGAGAACATCGTCGGACTCGAAGGGCGCGGGCAAGTCAATGCGCTCGAGTCGCTGAACGCCGGGCGGGCCGGGCTGACCACGTCGTCGACCACGTCGATGGACGACCTGATCGCACGGGCCGCTCAGTTTGCCCGGCTGCGGCACGATCCCATCACGCCCGCCGACCGCGCTCGACTCGAAGAGATGGCCGAGATCCGCTACCTCTGCCAGTCGATCGCCTATGAACTCGTCGGCCGCGCGGATCATCGCGAGACGCAGTCGCTGCGCATCGAGCCGTCGATCGGCAAGATGATGAGTTCCGAGTTGCTGATGCGCGTGATCGAGCTGGCCGAGCAGATCTATGGACCGGAAGGCCACACGACGCTGCACAACCTGGAGAAGCACAAGCGCGACCAGCGGATCATCACAGTTTACGAGGGGGCCAACGACGTCCAGCGGTCGCTGATCTTGAAGGACCTGGTGCGAGATATCGCGGGCAAGATGAACCAGTCCGTGCCGGACAACGGGCGGCGGGGCCAACCGACACTGGCCGGTTCGGACAAGTTGCAGACCCAGCGCACGCAGCTCGAAGGGTTGAAGCGTGAACTCGGCGAGCGGATTGTTGCCGCGGCGGCCGCGCTCGGCGACGAGCTGTGGCAGAACCCAAGCGTGCAGAGCGTTGCGTTTCAGCTTGCCGATGCGGCCGCGCTGGTCAAGCTGGCCGACAGTGCACTCGGCCGCGCCGAATGGACGCTCGCGCATT
Organism: Planctomycetia bacterium; assembly: GCA_036758585.1. Taxonomy (GTDB): domain Bacteria; phylum Planctomycetota; class Planctomycetia; order JALXBF01; family JBGPMX01; genus DAIOWH01. The sequence goes on along the minus strand of DAIOWH010000131.1, from coordinate 10,314 downwards.
TCCACGTCAGTCGCGACGCCGCGTACCGCGAATGGACGGTGCGGATCGTGCGCCGCGCGCTCGAGCGGCTCGATTTGAAAGTACGGCAACTCCTGGCGAGCGTGGCCGACGGCCTCGCGGCACTCCGGCAGGGTGTGTATCCGCCGCAGGTGCGGGCGGCGAACCTGATGTTGGCCGCCGCCGCCGCGCCCGAGGCGTCGCGGCCCCCGAGGCCCGTGCAGCACCAGATCACTCGACCGATCCAGATTGCGGTCGTGGTCGAGCCTGAACCGACTCTGTCGCCGCGGCCGCTCGTGGCCGACGGGCGATGGACGGAACCGCACTACCGGCTTGATCCGGGCGATGCGGCGGCGGTCGCCGCGGCGCGCTCGATCGCGTCGGCGTCCAGCGCACAGGCCCGTGTCGTCGCCGTGGGCGTCGGTCCGCGCCGGGCCGCCCGCGCGCTCGAAGCCGCGCTGGCCGTCGGTGCAGACGAGGCCGTGCTGATCGTCGCCGACGACCGGCCACTCGCGCCCGAGGCAACGGCCCGCGCGGTGGTTCGCATGATTGAGTCGCATTGCCGCGCGCCCGACCTGGTGCTCTGCCGCCGTGCCGAATCGGGCGGCGCGCCCGGCCTGGTCGGCATGCTGGTGAGTCGTGAAATCGGTTTGCCGTTCGTCGCCGACGCGACCGCGCTCGGAGTCACGCTCACCGACGAATCCGCAAGAGCGGCTGTGTGGTCGGCGGATGCTCGCGGGCCGCGCGGCGTGCCGTTGCCCATCGGCCTGGCCGTGCCGCCGGGCGACCCGGTCGAGGCGAGCACGGCCGCCTGGTTGGCCGCGACGCACCGCTCGGTCAAGCTGGTCGCGTGGCCCGAGGGCGTCACTCGTCGGTTTGTTTCACTCGTAAGCTGCGCACGGTCCGCGACCGATTCGGCTGCGGAAACCGCGCACGCGGCACTGACGCCCGACGACGCCGCGCATCTGCTTATCAACTCGCTCGGGCTAGGAGCAGCCCAAGCCGAAGATGTGGCCGAGACGGCCCTAATGGGGATCATCCAGCCTGTCGAACAATGGCCCGCGCCGGACAACGGAGTGTTGGTACTCGTGTGTACGGAGCCGACCGGACGGTTGAGTCCGGCGGAGCGTCGGATCGTACACGCCGCGGCGGGCCTGGCTCGTCAGTGGTCATGTCCGCTATCGGTGCTGGCGTGCGCCCCGGCCGAAGAAGAGCTGCACCGCCTCGTTGCCGGCGAGCTTGCCCGCGCGGGGGCCACTCGGGTGTGTCTGGCCACGACGGATCAGCGAGTCGAGTCGCTCCGCGCCGCGGCATTCTGGTCGCGCGTGCTGGTCGATCGATGGTCGCCCGAGCTAGTACACTACGCGGGCATCGTTGCGGGTGAGTGGGCCGAGGCGGCCTTGTGTCGTTTTGGCGCTCGCCAGGCCGAGGTGGTCCTGCGCGTAAACGACCTGACCGCCGGGCCGCGCGGCCTGACGGCCCGCACCAGCCGCGTGGCGGGCAAGGTCGAGGCGACTCGCGAACTGCCGCGGCCCGGTCCGAAGCCGTTGTGGATGTCGCTCGTTGATTCGGTCGAATGCAATCTGGCTTCGCTGGGCGCCGCCCAGCCCGATGTCTCGCGCTGGAGCATCGACGTCGGCAAGCTGCCGGGCCGCCGCGAGCTGATGGAACTGATCGCGTCGGTGCGCAAGGAAACTGGCGTCGCGCGATTATCGGAGGCCGACTTCATCATCGACGTCGGGTTCGGTATCGGCGGCGCCGACGGGTTCGAGCAGGTGGTACTGCCGCTCGAACAGTTGCTGCGCAAGATCGGCGTGCCCAACGTGACGCTGGCGGCGTCGCGCAAGGTGACCGACGAACTGAGGCTGCTTCCGCCCAGTCAGCAGATTGGGCAGACCGGGTCGACCGTGAACCCGACGGTTCTGCTGGCGATCGGCATCAGCGGCGCACCGCAACACCTGAACTACATTGGACCGCGTGCCACGATACTCGCGTTCAATCGCGACCCCGAGGCGCCGTTGATGACGCTGAACCGCCGCCAGCCGCGACCGCGGGTGTTTCCGATCGTCGGCGACCTCTTCGAGACCGTACCGGCCTTCGCCGCCGCCCTCGGCGAGACCGAGGCCGCCGCGCCGGCCAATCCGGCCGACCGCCACGTCATGATTTCCGCGCGATGAAAGCCAGTTTGTGCCGATCTAATCGGTAGCACGGCCGCAGAGCGACGAGAGCCGATTTGCCATAGCTCCAGACGGGGCTACAATTCCCGCAGAGGCGGCAAAGTCGTTACGACCGGAACAGCGGCATGTTTCATCCAACGGACCAGAATCGAGGCGGGGCCGAGGCCGATCGCGTTTCGTTACACGCCGATCCGCCCATCGCCAGTTCGGACTGGATTCTGTTGCGCGGTCGACTGCTGGCGTCCGCGCCTGGCCGCACGCGCCTGTGGCCGTTTCTGGCGAGGCGAGCGGCGATCATGCCTGCCGAACTGCGGCCCAAGCTTGTGGTTCGGCTGCCGGACCGCGACGATGAATGCGCGGTCGAAACCGATCCGAGTGGAACGTTCGAAACACGCATCGCAGTCCAACTGCCGCGACTGCGGGCGACCCAGCGGCCGGTCGTGTTCGTGGTCGAAAACAACGGTCACTCGATCAGCCGGTCGGTGCCGCTGTTCATGCCCGCGCCCGGCACGTCGCGAGCCGTGATCGTGCTCGCCGACTCGGCGGATGAAACCCCGGCGACGCGACTGCGACTGAGCGAAATGAACCAGGCAGTGATCGACGAGTTGTGTTCGCGCGGCGCGGGAGTCGAACCGAATCCGGTGTTCTACCTGGTGGGTCGCGCCAGCGGGCTTGAGTCGGCGGCTGCCGGCGTAGCGGGGTTCAGCCCCCAGTCGCTTGTGATCGAGTCTCCGGGCGACGCGGTCACGGCGGCCGTGGCGGGTGAGCGGGCGACTTGGGTCGGCCGCATCGTCGAACTCTACGGTCATGAACTGGACTTCGTCGTGGTGGCCGACAGCACGCGCGCGAGCATCGCCGCGTTGCAGGCGCTGGCGCGTCAGCCTGCGGTTGCGGCTCGGTTGCGCGCGGTGTTCGTGAGCGACACGCGGCCGGTCGCGCGTGGCGTTCGCCTGCAACTCAGTTCGCCGCCGGGCCTCGACGGCCTGGCGCTCCCGATCGTACTCTGCCACACGTTGACCGACGCACGCAACGCGGCGGCACTGGCGGCCGCCCCCGCGACGCACACCGAGATCGTTGTCCCGACCGTCGCGCCTCGTCGCGTCCTGGCGACTCACGCTCGCGTCACCCGCCAGCCGATCGTCTTCTGTCACGGAATGCTGGGCTACTCGGTGCTGCGGCTGCGCCGAATCGATCTGAACAACTACTTCAACGGGCTGCGTGAGCTGCTCACGGAACAGGGGTACCGAGTGCTGATGCCGCAACTTGGGCGGACTCATTCCGTCGCGCAGCGCGCCGAGCAGCTTCGCCGGTCGATCGGTCGTTGGACCACCGAGCCGGTGAACATCGTCGCGCACAGCATGGGCGGCCTCGACGCGCGGTTCATGATCACGCACCTCGATATGGCCGACCGGGTCGTGTCGCTCACGACTATCGCGTCGCCGCATCACGGCACGTACTTCGCCGACTGGTTCGTCGATCGGTTCGACGGCCGCTTCTCGTTCCTGAGCGGCTTGGAGCGGCTGGGTCTGGAGGTGAACGGTTTTCGCGCGGTGACCCGTTCGGCCTGCCGCGAGTTCAACGCACAGACGCCCGACTCGCCGCGCGTGCGCTACTTCTCGTACAGCGCGTTTCAGGTTGCTCGCAAGATTCCGCCGGTCCTGCGCCGCAGCCACTCGCTGATCGCCCGCACCGAAGGCTCGAACGACGGTCTCGTTTCGGAACGCTCGGCCCGCTGGGGCGAACATGTCTCGACGCTGCGGGCCGATCACCTGTCGCTCGTCGGCGAGAAGGGTCCGGAGTACTTCGATCATCTCGCGTTCTACGGCCGAATCGTCCAGGACCTAATCCGAGCGGGCTTCTGATCCAGCCTTGCGAACGCGGGCTGCGCCCGCAACCCCACGTGGCGGACGCTGCCAGCGTGCGGCGCCGACGCTGGAAGCGTCGGCCACGAACATGCGCGCATGGCCCGCGCATGTTGCCGAGTAAGGCTCTACGTCGCACAGCGCACGAGACCGATCCCCGAACATCGGTCGGCGGCGCGCTCTGGAAATCCACGATGCGATTGGCGATGATCGCCTCAACCCAATCGCCGGGAGAGTACCATGGCCGAGCTACGTCTGGCGACCGTGCCGCTGGTGTCCGAGGAGGCCGCGACCGGCAAGGTTGCCGCGGTCTTTGCGGACATCAAGCAGACCAAGAAGATCGGCTTCGTGCCGAACTTCTGGCGAGCGCTCGCGACGAACCCGAACAACCTCGAGCTGATCTGGACGCGGCTCAAGTCGTTGATGCATCCCGAAACCGTCGGGCGCGACTCGCCGCTCGATCCACTGACTCGCGAGATCATCGCGCTGGCGGTCTCGGTGACGAACAACTGCCGATACTGAACGAACTCGCACACAGCCGCCGTGCGCAGGCTGGGACTCGACGTTGAGGCGTTGGGCGAGGTGTTGGCGATCGTCGCGCTGTTTAACTCGACGAACGCGCTGGCGGACGGGTACCAGGTCGAGCCGGACGTGCTGCCGCCACTCGAATGAGCAAGGGTGAATGACGCGATGGACATCTATTTCTTGCGGCACGGCAAGGCCGCCGAACTGGGCGATCCGGGCGTGACCGACGACTTCAGCCGTTCGCTGACGGCGAAGGGGATCGAAGAGATGGAGGCCCAGGCTGCCGTTATGGAACGGCTGGGCATTGGGCCGGACGCGATCCTGACCAGTCCGCTGACGCGAGCCAAACAGACTGCCGAGGTCGTGGCCAATCGCCTCGGCCGCAAGAAGTCGCTCGATGTCTGCGATGAACTCGCGCCGGGTTGCGACCTCGAACGGCTCGGCCGGCTGGTCGGCCGGCACGCGTCGGCGAAGTCGATATTGGTTGTAGGTCACGAGCCGGACCTGAGCACGATGATCGGCGAACTGGTAGGTCGCGGCGGTGCGCGGGTCGAAATGAAGAAGGGCGGGCTGGCCCGCGTCGAGTTGCGTGGCTCGGTGCGGGCCGGCGCCGGCACGCTCGGCTGGCTCGTCCCGCCGCGCGTCTTGTTGGGTGGAAAAGATTGAACCGCGGCCGCTCGTCGCGCACAATTTGATCGCGATCTGGAAGCGGAGGCTGAGGCCCGCACGTTCACTCCACAATCCGCAAGCTGAAATCCGCAGTCAGGAGAAACCATGACTCGCGTCTCGCATCGCCTCGTTGCCGTGGCGGTCACGTCGCTGGCCTGCATCGGTCTGGCGTCCGCCGCTGATCCGTATCCGTTCAAGACCAAGCCGCGCGACGAGGCCAAGGAAGAGGTGCTCAACATCGACTTTGAGGGGCAACTGCCGCAGGGCAACCAACTGGGCAAGACGGCCAAGGTCGAGACGGGCAAGGGCAAGGACGGCTCGCAGGGTCTCGTCGCCAAGGGCAAGGGGTCGGTGCTCAAGGTGCCGCTCAAGACCGGGCCGGGCGTCGGCATGAGCCGCTACGAAGTGTTTCTCGACTACGCCGGCGAAGGGTTCAACCTCTTCACCGTGTCGCTGATTCCGTACGACAAGTCGTTCAAGCCGATCGCCGGGCGCAAGACGTCGGCCGGCAGCGAGTGGGGCTTCACGCCTGAGATGCACACATGGGAACGCCGCGTGGTCGATCTCGAGTTCGAGGGGATTCACGCGGTCGAGCTGGAGATCGAGATCGCGCGGGCCGACAGTTCCAAGCGCGGCAGTTCACTGCGACTCGACAACATCGTGGTCAACCGCCTCGCCGCGCCGGTGATTCTCGGCTCGGTCGCTCGCGGCCAGTTGAAAGGCGACATTCGCGAGGAGGGCGCCGAACTGACCGAGGCGACCGATATGTGGCTGGCCGAGCAGAAGGGACGGCAGAGTTTCTTCAACATCGAGGCGATCGACCCGAACCGGCGATACCTGAACAGCCTGTGGCGCGAGCGGCTGCACCTCGGCTCGACCTACAAACAGCCGACGGGCAAGCTGCCGCACTGGGTCCTGGGCGTGGCGGCCGACCAGGCCGGGCTCGATGCGGCGGCGGCGAAGCTGAAGAAGTCGCTGCCCGAAACATACGAGTATTTTCTGGATGACGTCGCAGCCCATCACTTCAACACCGTCTGGGTTACGCTCAGCAAGGACGTCGAGAAGTTCGACGAGTTGGCCGCCGCGCGGGGCATCGCCGTGATCCTGCGCGACCCGACGTGGTCGGGCCTCGAACAATGGTGGTCGAAGCCGAGCGAGTCGGCGCCGGACGCATTCAAGAAGACCGCCGAGGCGAACATGAAGCGCCTAGCGGCGATGCGCAGTCTGATCGGCTACGACATGAGTCCATCGCTTAGTGCGACGCACCAGCCGATGCTCGCCAAGGCGCGCGAACATCTCGCGACGCTCGCCCCGAACGTCCAGTTCACGGGCGAGTTCGGCGACGTGTACGCCAGCGAGAACATCGAGACCCCGTACCCGGCGTTCGGAATCCAGTCGCACTCGTACGATCACTACGCGGGCAAGCCCTGGGTCGAACCGTCGTACATGTTCCACCCGAACTACTGGCCGCGTTACCAATCCGAAGGCTGGGTGCGCCGCATCCACAACGGCCTGCAGGTCCGGTCGATCCCGAACATCTGGTCGATTCCCGCAGGTCGCGCGTTCGGCAAGAAGGCGATCGGCTTCCAGGAGGACCGGGTCGTGACCGCCACGACCAACTGGATCTGGGACGAAGAGACCAAGCGTTGGAGCGGCTGGAGCCGCTATCAGTATCCGCAGCAACTCATGAGTTCGCTTGTATGGATGTCGCTGCAATCGGGCGCGGCGGGCATCATCCTGCGCGACTGGGGGCCGGCGACGATCGAGCCGACGGTGACCGGCTCGGAGATTCTCAAGGACGCGAAGTATCCGAACGGCTGGTATCAGCCCGACATGCTCCGCCGCGCCGACTTGAGCGAGTCGGACGGGTGGAAGGAGTTGGGCCAGGTGGCCAGTACGCTCGCTCGCTACAAGGAGGTGCTTGCCGAATCGACCGCGTTCGGCCGCACAATCGCTCACACCGACTCGGGCGATGTGCGGGCCAAGTGCCTGACCGGTCGCAAGGACCCGTTTAAGGTGCTGGTCGTCGTGAATACGAAGATCGGCGACTACACCGACGACAAGGTGAACCTGAAGATCGACAAGGACACCGGGGCGCTGGGCGTCTGGAAAAACGCGGGCAACAAGCCGTTCAAGCTGACCGTCGAGGACGAGCGCGAGCTATACGACCTCGGCACGGGCGAGATGATCACCGGTTCGGCGCCATCGAAGGGCCGCCGCACGTTCGAACTAGCGCTCGGACCGGGCGAGGGCCGGTTGTACTACCTCGGCAACGCCACGCTCTATCGACGATTCCTGACTCAGTACAAGCTTGACGACGTCGCATCGGGCAGCACCAAGTCGAAGTCGGCGGACCCGAAGGAAAAGATGAAGGGCAAGGCGAAGCCAAAGGGGAAATAGGCGAGGCCGCGGGCAGTTTTCTGGTCGCCATAGGCGTTCGGCATCCAACGTGATCGCGCCAACCCAACGCCATGCAGATTCCTGTTGCAAGTCGGAATTCGGATGGTTCCGTCGTGAAATGGTTCGCCCTGAATACTCCGTGCGGCAATGCAGGCATTGCAACCGCGTTGGGCGTCTTGCAAGGTGTTTTCGTCGGCTCGACGAGCCAAATGTACGACCTATTATCGAAGCCGGACTAGAGAGTCAGTTCTTCAGGTCGCGCAGGCTGCTCGCGAACTCAGGCGTCTCGCGAATCGCGGCCAGATCGGGGTCCGTTTCCAGGGCAGAGAGGTTGTTGTACCCATGCTTCATGGCGTCGCGAAGGGTGTCGATCGCGGCGGCGAGGTACTGGTCGTACAGCGTGCGTTCGTCCGCGGGCATGTCGTCGAGTTTGCGTTCCTGGCGGACCGCGGAGGCGCACAGGGAATAGCCGCAGACGAGGTTATAGAGGGCTTCGGTGTCTTCCGTCACGCGCGCCCGCAACTCCTCGGCAAGTTCGTACGCTTCGGCGTGCTGGCCGAGGCGGGCGCGAACGTGAATGAGTCCGGTCACTCGTGACGTGTTGGTCTTTTCACGGTTGTACAGGTCTTCGCGGATTTTCAGTGATTCCGTGTAGGCGGCCTTCGCGTCGTCTGGCTTGCCCAAGAGCACATGCGCGGTGCCGATGCGATAGAAGGCCGAGCCGAGACCGGCCTGCGAAGCGGCGTCTTTCGAATTGGTCGCATAAAGTTCGGCGAGGATCGGCCGCGATTCTTCGTAGTAGGTCAGGGCCGTGGCGGGGTCGCGGAGCGTGAAGGTACAGGTCGCCGATGGCGCCGAGCGTGTCGGCGAGGCCCTGGCGATAGGCCACGCTCAGCGGGTCTTTGGCCGCTAGTTGACGGCGCATCTCGAGCGACTTGTTGTAGTAGTCTTTGGCGGCGTCGACGTCGCGCAGTCGCAGGTTCACACGGCCGAGAATGGAATACACGCCGGCCAGAGCTTGCTTGGCTTGCGAGCTATCGGGGTTCGCGTCGAACAATGCTTGGCTTTGCACCAGCAGCTTTCCGAAGTAATCCCGGGCACCCGTCATGTCCCCGCCCGACATGCAGAGCGTGCCAAGCTTGGCGTAGGAATTGAGCAGGGCGGTCCGGACGTCCTGCTTGTTCATTCTGAAATCGGCAGGCAGTTTCTCGCGGTGTTCGAGGGCCTTGAGGTAATAATCCTTGGTCGCGGCCGTGTTGCCGTCGAGCACGCGGCAGAGGTTACCGATACTGTCGCAGGACAGGGCGGCATTCCAGCGCGCCGCGTGGTTTTCCGGGTCTCGGTCCAAGAGCTTCTCGAATATCGCCAGCGCCTGGAGGTGTTCCTGGCGCGCATCTTCGGAACGCGACATCTGCTGAAACAGCTCGGCGCGGCGCTGATGGCCGACGCCGAGCGTGCGGTCCACCACGGATTTCGTCGCATCGCTCTCCGCCACCCGGCGTAAACCCGACATCGCGTCGTCGATCAACTCCAGCCGCAGCGGTTGCATCTCGGTGCGGTCGCGCAGTTGCTCGTCCACTTTGGTGATCACGGCGTACAGCGTATCGACCGCGAGGTTGGTCTGCTCGTTGGCGATCTGCTCGTTTCGGACGGCGCGCTTCTCGGCCGCTTCGGCCTCGGCGCGGCGTTGTTCGGCGACGGCCTCGGCGGCGACCGCGGCCTGGCGCTGCGCCTCCTTCGCATCGCGCTCGCCGGCGATTGTAACCGCGGCGATGGACGCACCGACCGCGACGATGAGAAGCAGTAACAAGACGCTCGCCGAAAGGGCGGCGATCTTCGGGTTACGGCGGCACCAGCGCCAGAGCCGCTCCGGTCCCGAAACGGGCCGAGCCAGAATCGGTTCGCCCGCCAGGAACCGCCGCAGATCGTCGGCGAGCGTCTCGGCACTTGAATATCGCTTGGACTGCTCCTTTTGCAGGCACTTCAAGCAGACCGTCTCCAAGTCGCGCGGCACCATGCGCTGGAGCTGAGACGGCGGCACCGGCTCGTCGCGCGTCACTTGGATGACTGTGTCCATCGGTGTCGCCGCCAGGAACGGCGGCCGACCAGTGATCAGCTCATAGAGAATTGCCCCGAGCGAGTACACGTCGGTGAGCGGGCCGATCTGGTGTACCTCGCCGAGTGCCTGTTCCGGCGCCATGTAGCTCGGCGTACCCATGATCGCGCCGCTGCGCGTCTGGCTCGATGATTCGTCCTCCAGCCGCTTCGCCAGACCGAAGTCGGTGATCTTCGGCTCGCCACTCGACGTGAGCAGCACGTTGGCCGGTTTCAGGTCGCGATGCACGACGCGGTGCTGGTGGGCGTAATGCATGGCACGCGCCAGTTTCTCCACCAGCGTTGCCGCTTCCTTGACGTCTTGCGGTTTGCCGCCGGTCTTCTGCGTCAAGCTGCCGCCGTCCACGAACTCGAGCGAAAAATACGGCAGCCCGTCCTGCTCGCCGACTTCATAAACCTGCACGATGTTCGGGTGCTGCAGGTGCGCGCACGCTTTGGCTTCCGCGTAGAACCGCGCGAGAACAAGTGAATACAGACGTCGCTGCGTCCAGCGATCAGTCGTGTTGGAACGCCTTGTCCTAAATAGCCTTGCACGATTCTGGGACAGTAGCCCGACGCGCCAGCGAGGG
>DAIOWH010000130.1:15437-19148 GCA_036758585.1 Planctomycetia bacterium | reverse complement strand
CCCCCTGGGGGAGCGGGTTGGGGTGAGGGGTCGTCGTCCTCCGCGTACCGACCGAAAAACCAGCCGTAGTCGGCCATCGTCTGCTCGCCGAACTGCTGGCGGCAAAACGTGGCAAGTTCCCAGCGCACGGAGTTGAGCAGTCCCGGATTGTTCTCGACCGCCTGCGCGAGCGTCCAGCGCCAGCGTTCGCCGTCGCTCTTGGCCTCGTCCCAACTCTTCGGCACGTGATGATAGACCGGCTGGCCCTCTTCATCGACCGGCGCGCCGCCGGTTCGGCCGCCGTAGTAGTAGCTTTCTTCGTAGTCCGGTAGTTGCGCGATATCGGTGAGCACTTGCAGCCGCCACGCCTCGCCGTAGCCGCTGCCACCCATGAGCACGTGGGCGAACGTGAGGTAAAACGACGCGACGGCCGGCTTATCGGCGTCGTCGCGCACGAGCGGCAGCGCGTCGGTCATGAGTTGCATCGCCCGGCCTCGGTCGCGCGAATACGCGTTCACCCATCGCCCACCGCGTCGCCCGCGCTGCCCGCGCTCGAACTTGCCGGCGACCATCATCCCTTGATGCTCGATCTGCAGATAATTCTGCGCCGCCGCTTGCAGCAGCCGCCAGTTTCCCGCGTGAACCTTGATCACCGCCTCGCGAAACTCGTCGATCTCGTTCGCTCGCCCGAGCGCGACAAGCGCCACCGTGCCCATTTGCAAATCTTCGCCGACCTTCAGTCGATCGCCGCGCGGATCGAGGGCGAGCTTGCGGTAGCCCTCATGGGCGTCCTTGTAATTCCCTGCGTCGTAGGCCTTGCGAATCGCCGCGCGGTCCTCTTGCCGTGCGCCTGCGGCGAGTTGCAATACGCCCGCCAGCCCCACAAGCAGCAGAATACTGACGCACCGGATCGACAGTTGGGTCTTCATGACTTGTCACTCAGCTCAGTACTGCTCCACATTGAAAGGGGTCCGAATTCGTTTAACCCGCAGCCGCAGGCGAGGCACAACAAACGCCAGCCTTGCCTCGCCTCCGGCTGCGGGTTAGACGGCGTTAAACGACCGAAGCCGATTTCAGACCCTACTCAATGCGGCACAGTACTCAGAGATTGATGAACTCCTCGATGCTGCGAAACACGGTCGTCCTGTTGGACGGCGCGACTCACACAAAGGTTCCGATCGTGGAACGGTACGGCAATGCCTCAGTTGCATCTCGCCCTCGGCGTACTGACCGGCCTGCAGATATTTTTCCACCAGCGGTCGCTCGTCTGGGGCCGGAGACGGCGGGGTCGCGAGCGACAGAATCACGCTGAACAGGAAACTGGTAGTCGGCATGAATGCCTCCTGAAACAGGGTTGGCCAAACGAACCTACTGAGACAGCTTCGCCTCGTCATGCCACCGGCCGCGTAGCCGCCTGCATGATCTTCTCCTCCGTCGCGTCACCGCGCGCGAACTCGGCGGTTTTGCGCCCCTCGCACAGTACCATGATGCGGTCGCAGACCGTCAGAAGTTCCGGCAGCTCACTCGAAGTCATGATGATGCCGAGTCCCTGGCGGCACAACTTGTCCATCAACACGTAGAGTTCCGCCTTGGCCCCCACGTCGATGCCGCGCGTCGGTTCGTCGAGCAGCAGCACTTTCGGCTTGGTCAGCAGCCACCGGGCGATGATAGTCTTCTGTTGGTTCCCGCCCGACAGACTGGTGATCGCGGCGTCGGGTCCGGCTGCTTTGATCGACAGGTCGCGGGTGGACTCGCCGACCACAGCCAGTTCGCGGCGACGGCTGAGCAGCGGACCGCGCAGCACTGCCGCAAGGTGCGAGATCGTCACGTTGGCCGCGACGCTCATTTGGTCAAACAGGCCCAATCGCTTGCGATCTTCGGTGACGTAGGCGAGTCCGGCGGCCTTCGCGTCGGCCGGCCGGCGGAAGAGAGCCGGCTTGCCATCGAGCACGATCAACCCGGTGGGCGGCCGCTGGCTTGCGCCGAACAAGCATTCGAGCAACTCGGTGCGGCCGGCGCCCAGCAGGCCGGCGACGCCCAGGATCTCGCCACGGCACAGGGTGAAGCCGACGCCGTCGAGCTTGCGCCTGCCGCCGTGGTCGCCCCCCGCGAGCGTCAGCGACTCGACTCGCAGCACTTCGTCGGACGGCCGCCGCGGTTCATCGAAGTGCAACGCCGCGATCTCGCGACCCACCATCATGTTGATCACCTGACGCGGCTCGGCGTCGGCCCGCAACAACGTGGCGACCAGTTGCCCGTCGCGCAGCACCGTGATTCGGTCGGCCAGCGCAAACACCTCGTCCATCTTGTGCGAGATGTAGACGATCGTGACGCCGCGGGCCTTGAGCGTGCGGACCACGTCGAACAACCGGCGTACCTCGGATTCGCTCAACGCCGATGTCGGCTCGTCCATGATCAATATGTCGGCCTTGAGCGATAGGGCCTTGGCGATCTCGACGAGTTGCTGATCGCCGACGCGCAGATCGCCCACCCGCGTGGTCGGTCGGACGTTGGTGCCAAGTTGCTCGAAGTAGGTCGCAGCTTCGGCCTCCATGCCGCGGTCGTCGAGCAGGCCGAACCGGCCTCGCTTCTCGCGACCCAAAAAGATATTGGCGGCGGCCGAGAGCTCTTCGACCAGGTTCAGTTCCTGGTACATGATGCTCACACCGGCGTGTTCGGCGTCGCGCGGCCCGCTGAATCGGACCGGCCGGCCGCGCAGCAGGATCTCGCCGTCGTACTCGGTGATCGCGCCCGAAAGGACCTTCATCAGCGTCGACTTGCCGGCTCCATTCTCGCCGACGATCGCGTGTACCTCGCCCGCGGCGATGCCCAGACTCACGTTCTCGAGCGCGGTCACGCCCGGAAAGCGTTTCGTAATCGACCGCATTGAAAGTCGTGGCGGCTCAGATCCCATCGTTGATCGCCTTCATCACGGCAGCTCCTTGATGCGAATGTTCCGCCAGCGCACCTGTCGCACGTCTTCGTCCTTGCCGACGCCGTGCACCTGCAGCGCGATGAAGCCCTTGGGAGTCATCGAGTCTTTGAGGTCGGCCGCAGCGACGCCGTTGATCCACGTTTTGATCGACTCGCCGCGGCACTCGATGCGGAACTTGTTCCACTCGTCCTGCTTGAACGCCTTGCGCGCCGGCTCGTTGTTTTTGAGGTCGGCGAGCCAGCCGCGCCGCCCTTCGTCGTAGATGCCTCCGCTGTAGGCCCGCGCCGACGGATCGATCTCGACCTGGTAGCCGTGTACGCGGCCGGCGGGAATCTTGATCGCCTTGCCGGCATGGTCGATCTCTTTCGGCTCATCGAAACACTGGCTACGAATCTGCACGCCGGAGTTCAGCTTTGAGTGCACCTTGAACTCAAGCTCGAGGACGAAGTTGCCGTAATCCTTGTTGGTGCACAGGAAACTGTTCGGCGTGTTGGGAACCGACGACCCGACCACCGCGCCGTCCTCGACCGCATATTCTGCATTGCCGCCGCGCTGCACCCAGCCGGCGAGCGTCTTGCCGTCGAAGATGGCCACGAAGCCTTCGTCCTCGGCGATTACGTTGAGATTGGCCACGCCGGCGAGCACCGTGAATGCAAGAAGGGGCAGGTGTGATCGAGTCGTCAACATGTTTGGTCCTTTCGTGGTGCTTGGAAGCGGTCAACAGTCGGCAAATCGGCAATCCGCAATCGGCAATCGGCAATCGGCAATCGGCAATCGGCAGTCGGCAATCGGCAATC
>DAIOWH010000130.1:0-15337 GCA_036758585.1 Planctomycetia bacterium | reverse complement strand
ATCGGCAGTCGGCAATCGGCAATCGGCAGTCGGCAATCGGCAATCGGCAATCGGCAATCGGCAATCGGCAGTCGGCAATCGGCAATCGGCAGTCGGCAATCGGCAATCGGCAATCGGCTGTCGGCAATCGGTCGGCAGTCTGCGGTCAGCGAGATGCTGACTGCTGATCGCTGCCGGTTACCTTCTCTCATGCCAGCACGGCTTCGATCACCTCGCCGTGCACATCGGTCAGTCTCATGTCGCGGCCGCCGAACCGGAACGTCAGGAGCTTGTGATCGAGGCCAAGCAGGTGCAAGATCGTGGCGTGCAAGTCGTACATCTCGACTTTGTTTTCGACGGCGAAGTAGCCGTATTCATCGGTGGCACCGTAGATCGTGCCGCCACGTACTCCGCCGCCCGCGAGCCACACGGTGAAGCCGAACGGATTGTGGTCGCGCCCGTTCGATCCCTGGGCCATCGGCGTGCGGCCGAACTCGCCACCCCAAAACACCAGCGTGCTTTCCAACAGTCCGCGCGATTTCAGGTCCTTGAGCAGTCCGGCGATCGGCTGATCGACCGCGCGGGCGTTGTTCTGGTGACCTTCGAGCAGGTTCGAGTGCTGGTCCCAGCGATCGGCGCCGACGTTGGGGCACGTCAGTTCGATGAACCGCACGCCGCGTTCCACCAGCCGCCTCGCGACGAGGCACAACGTACCAAACGTCTGGGTGGGGCCGTAGGTCGATTCCATGCCGTAGAGCTTTCGCGTCGCCGGCGACTCGTCGGCAAAGTCCATCAGGTCCGGCACGGCAGCTTGCATGCGAAACGCAAGTTCGTAGTTCGCGATCGCCGCCTCAAGTTGATCGGCGCGGCCCAGTTCGTTGGTCACCCGGCGGTCGAGCCGGCGCAACAGACCGAGCTTGCTCTGTTGCAGTTCCGTTGTCGGTTCGGTGCGATCGAGATCGGCCACGGGCGAGCGGCCGTGCTTGAACACCGACCCTTGAAAGGTCGCCGGCAGGAACCCGTTGCCGAAACAATCTAGGCCGCCCGGCGGGATCAAGCCGCCGTTAAGCACAACGAAGCCCGGCAGGTTCTGACACTCGCTGCCCAGTCCGTATGCGGCCCAGGCCCCCGCACTGGGGCGGCCCTGCTGACCGTGGCACGTGTGCAGGAAGTAGTTCGCGTTGGTGTGTTCCGAGAACGGCGCGACCATCGAGCGAATGATAGCGAGGTCATCGACGCACGTGGCGACGTTCGGGAACAGATCGCTCACCGGAGTGCCGCTCTGGCCGTACCGCGCGAACTTCCAGGGCGAGCTCAGCACCTTGCCCACGTCGTTGAACTGCGTGGCCGGAATCTGCATCTTGATCGGCTCGCCATGCTCGCGATCGAGCCGCGGCTTCGGGTCGAACGAGTCCACCTGAGACGGTCCACCGTCCATGTACAAGAAAATGACGCTGGTCGCTCGCGGCGCATGATGAGTTTCGCGTGGCGTGAGCGGCGCCGATCGGCCGGCCGGGGCCGCTTGGCCACACGCCCGCTCGGCGAGCAGCGACGCCAGCGCCACGGCTCCGAAGCCATTGGCGCATTGCATCAACATCTCGCGCCGCGACAGCGGCGGACTGGCAAGGCGACCGCAAAGCACGTTGACTCCCTACGGAAGGAAGATGAACTCTTTCACATTAAACATCACGTGGCACAGGTCTGCCCAGGTCTGTTGTTCCGCGCCGCGGCCGCGCTGGGCGTCGACGAACGCCAGCGCGTCGCGAAGTTCGGCGTCGCTCGGCGGGCGACTGAACGCGGCAAGGTACAACCCGCGCACGCGATCGGCGGCGCCGGGCTGGCTCGAAAGCCGTGCGGCCCAGCGGCCGGCCTGCTCGACGGCGAGCGGACTGTTCATCAAGGTCAGCGCCTGAGCCGGCACGTTCGAGACGCTGCGCCGGCCGATCGTCGTGAACGGCGTCGGGTAGTCGAAGGCCAGGAACATCGGGTTCAGGAAATTGCGGCGCACGTTCAGATAGATGCTGCGGCGACCGGCGCCGTCGACCGGACCAGACTGGCCCGGCCGGCCGCGCCCCTCCATGAACGCGGTCAGGTGCGGCGCGACGCTCGGTCCGTACATCTGCCGGTCAAGACGCCCCGACACGGCCAAGATCGCATCGCGGACCGACTCGGCCTCCAATCGCCTGACCGGCATGTGGTGCAGCAGTCGGTTCTGTGGATCGACGGCTGCAGTTGCCGGATCGGCCTGGCTCGACATTTGATACGTGCTGCTGAGCAACATCAGCCGGTGCATTGCCTTTATCGACCAACCGCTGCGCACAAACTCGCTCGCCAGGTAGTCGAGCAGTTCCGGGTGCGTCGGCGCCTGACCCATCCGGCCGAAGTCGTCGGGCGTGGCGACCAGGCCGATCGCGAAATGATGCTGCCAGATGCGGTTGACCATGACGCGAGCGAAGAGCGGGTTGGCGGGCTGCACCATGCGGCGAGCCAGGTCGAGCCGGCCACTGCCTTGGCGAGGCGGCGGTTGGTCCGGCCCGGCCAGTACCTCGATCAACCGGCGCGGTGCTGGGTCGCCCGGTGTCTTGTAGTTGCCGCGGTGAAAGACCGATTCATCCTCACCCGTGCCATCGACGATCGCGGCGGCGCGCACCGGCGCGGGCGTTGCCGCTTCGAGCTGACGATACTGTTTCGTAAGCATCGCCACGCGATCCGACTCGCTCGCGAGCAGTCCGTGTTCGAGCATCCAGTTCAGCAGGCCAGCGCCGTCGTGTGCGATGGCATCTGGCGCTTGGCAGCCTGCCGCGGTTTTCTGCGCTCGCGACCCCGTCGACTTGATCGACTCGGCGGCGCCGAGCACGATCGCTTGATAGCGATCAGCGAGCGCCAGGATCGAACGCAGGTCCTTTCCTGCAAGCACCGCGAGGTTCGCGGCGTGCGGCGGGTCGGGCGGCGGCGAGGGATCATCCGAGAACCGGACCTCGTCCACGGCGATGAAGCTGTCGACTGTGCGCCCCGCGATCGATTCGGCCGACGGCGGCTGAGTCGGGTTCGGTGTTGCACTGTCGATCAGTTCGATGTACGCGCGATGGCCAACCCACATGCCTAGGTCGACGGCCCGCCACGCCGGCTGATCGCTCGCGACCTCGAACGTCAGTCCGCCGTAGATCGGATTCTTGATCAGTACAAAGCCATCGACCACCACGTTCACGTGTGCGCGGCGACCTGCCAGGCGCAGCAGCAGGAACTTCTTGTCGATCGTGAACGTCTCGGACCGCAGCACACCCTCGAGCGGTCGGGCCACGCCGTCGCTCCGGGCCCAGCCGCCTTCCGCCAGTCTCAGTGCTGCGGCTTCCGGGCCGATCAGCAACTCGGCGCCGGGGTGGATCGGCCCAACGCCGAAGGCGTCGCCTGTAGCGAACCAGCGTGTGAACGTGGGCGCGACGAAATCGTCGAACAGTTCGCTCTGGCGGCGGCGCGAGTCGCTCTGCACCCGCAGCTCGCGAAGCCGCGCGGCGGTCGACTCGGCCTTGGCGAGGAAGGCGTCCGGCCCGGCTGAGTCGTCGACTGCCGCGAGTTCGCGCCACGCATGCAGCGGATGCACCGGTGATGCGAGTTCCTTATCGGCCAGCGCATCGATCCAGCGACGAAGCAGTTCACGATCGAGGCCGGCAGCACCGGCCGTCGCAGCCACCGCGTCACCGGTCGGCACGCGGCCGGCAGTTGCGTCGCTGGCAGCGTTGGCCTGCGCGGCGACCGTCGCAGCTCGCGCGGCCAGCAGGTACTTGGCCGTCTGGGCGCCCGATCGCAGCCACGAGTCGGCCGCCGCGTCGCGAATCTGATCGCGCAGCCGCCGCAGTTCGGCCGCCAGGCGGCCGATGCGGTCGGGCGAGTCGAGGAACGCCTGTTGGTAACGCGAACTCCTCAGATACCCGGCGAGGCTGTAGTAGTCTATGGTCGAGATCGGATCGAACTTGTGATCGTGGCAGCGGGCACAGGCGACCGTCTGCGCGAGGAACGTCTTGCCCAAGACATCGATCTGATTGTCGATGCGGTCGGCCTGTTCCTGACGCACATCGACCGGCGAGTGCTTGCCCTCGCCCAGCCAGAAAAAGCCGGTGCCTATCACCGATTCATTCGTTTGGTCGGTGAGATGGCGCCGTGGACTGGCCAAGAGGTCGCCGGCGATGTGCTCGACCGCGAAGTCGTCATACGGCACGTCGGCGTTCAGCGCGCGGATGCAGTAGTCGCGGTAACGCCAAGCGTTGAAGATGTCGTAGTCGAACTCGTGGCCCAGCGTCTCGGCGTAGCGCACCAGGTCGAGCCAGTGTCGAGCCCAGCGCTCGCCATAATGCGGCGAGGCGAGCAGTCGCTCCACCAGCCGTTGAAACGCATCGGGCGACTCGTCGGCCAGGAACGCCGCGACCTCGTCGGGCGTCGGCGGCAGTCCGATGATGTCGAACGTGACGCG
The DNA here is from genome assembly GCA_036758585.1 of Planctomycetia bacterium. Lineage (GTDB taxonomy): Bacteria > Planctomycetota > Planctomycetia > JALXBF01 > JBGPMX01 > DAIOWH01. The sequence goes on along the minus strand of DAIOWH010000130.1, from coordinate 10,890 downwards.
GCGAATCAGCGCCCGTTTGTCAGCCGGCGCGGCCGGGGCAAGTCCCTTCGATTCGAGTTTTGCGAGGATGAACCGGTCGACCGGCGACTCCGGCCACGCGCCGTCGCTGACCGCGGGCGGCGCAAACGGTCGAACCGGCTGATAGCACCAGTGCTTTCGCCGCTCGGCCCGGTCGTTGCCGCGATCGTGCTCGTTGTTGGGCGCGCGGGTGGAGTTTGACGGCTGGTGCCCGCCGACCGGCACTACAACATTCGGTTGCTCGACCGCTCGGAGGCCCACCCCAGGCGACAAGAGCTGCCAGCCTAGGACGACACAACAGTAGAACTTGAGTCTGTACATCGAACAGCTACTGTAATCGCGAGCGTCACGGCGGGCAAAGCCCTGATGGACGCACGACGGGTCCTAGGTGCACGACGCACTTTGCGCAGGCGCTTCGTTTAACGTCGAGCCGACGAAGGCGAGGCACTATCGGGACAACTGCCCGCCGTCGCCTCGGCTCGCCGTTAAGCGACTTGCGCACGCCAAATCGCAAACCGCATCGTGCGCCCCGGGTCCTACAGTCTCCCGCCCCAGCGGCTGACGCCCCAGAGCACCACGACTGAGAAGATGGTGACGATGGCGACGAGCATGTTCGCGCGGGCGAGATCGCCTGCCTGCCAGGAGTCGTAGATCGCGATCGAAACGGTCTGCAAGCGGCCGGGCATGTTGCCCATCACCATCAGCGTCGTACCGAAGTCGCCCATCGCTCGGGCAAAGGCCATGACCGCACCAGCGACCAGACCACGCCAGGCGAGCGGCAGCGTGATGGTGCGGAACACCGACCAATCGCCACGCCCCAGCAGCCGTGCGGCGTCTTCGAGCGCCCGGTCGACGCCCTCGATCGCCGCTCGCGCGGGTTTTACGTAGAGCGGCAACGCCGCCACGGCCGCCGCAATGACCGCACCACGCCAGGTGAACACAAGCTGGATGCCGAGGTTCTCCAGGAACCGGCCCACGGGGCTTGCCCGACCCAACAGCACCAGCAAGTAGTAACCCAAGACGGTCGGCGGGATGACCATCGGCTGCATCACCAGCGCATCGAGTAGATGTTTGCCCCAGAATTCCTTGCGGGCTAGTACCCAGGCCAGCGGCGTGCCGAGCGTGACGGACACGATGGTCGCGCACAGCGCGATGCCTACAGTCTGGTACAACGGCAGTGGATCAAAGCTCATTCGATTTCGTCGCGCAACCGGTCAGATCAACGCGTGCAGGAAGCTTCGTATGAAAGCCGGAATCTTTTGCTTGGCGGTCGGCGGTTGCTTTGTTACCATCTCATCGTAACAGTGTCCACTGCTGGCGGCCGCATCGATCGCCAGACGGACGTGGCTGCTTGAGGTTGGCTCGGGAAGCCATGAGCTAGGCAGTGGGTCTGCGAAGGGACTGACTGACCGGGGCCGGCCTCGGTCTTCGGAGTGTCGCGCGTAAAGAACGAGAACCGTTATGACGCTGATCGTTCTCCTTGTGAATCTGGTGCTTGGTCCGTTCCGTTTGCTCGCCGCGCAGCATCGCGCGCGAGGCGGTCGAGATCGACGTTCCGACTCGTGGCTGTTCGGTGTTGAACCTGTCCTGTGCCCGGCGCTCGCTGTGCGCGGCCGGCCGGCGCGACATGGTCCACCGCCGCGGTCAGGCGCCGGTGCGTACCCGCGTTCCATGCGAAACGATCTCTAGGCCAAGCAGGCTGCGCGCGTGGCTCCCGTCACTTATCTCTTCGCGGCCCACGTCGGGTCGGGTCCAGTGATCCCGCTTGCCCAGCGGCTCGTGGCACACCGAGCGAGTTTGTCCCACAGTCGTCGTCGCGACGACATGGACTTGGAAAGGGGTGCTACGTGACGGGGTTCGCGGAGTCCTTGATGTACGCGGTTCCGGCACTGGGGATCGGCCTTGGCGCGGGCGTCGGATTGCAGTTGGTCGTGGCGCGGATGCGGCGGGCCGAGGCCAAGCGGAGTGCCGGCGCGATTCTGGAACAAGCCGAACGCGAGGCGGAGAACACGCGCAAGTCGGCCGAATTACAGGCCAAAGAGGAACTCTTCCGTCGCCGCGAGGAGATGGACAAGGAACTCGAGTCGGCTCGCAAGGAAGTGCGAGAACACGAACGGCGCGTGCAGCGACTCGAAGATTCGATCGAGCAGAAACTCGACCTTATCGCCAAGAAAGAGAAGACGCTCGAAGCCAGCCAGCGCAAGCTGACCGAGCGCACCGAGGAGTACGAGCGAAAGTCGCAGGAACTGAACGAGCTGATCAATCGACAGAACGAGACGCTGCAACGGCTGAGTGGCCTGAACCCGGATCAGGCGCGCCAGCTCCTGTTCGAGCGGCTCGAGAACCAGTTCGCCGCCGAGATTGGTGAGCGGATCGACCGCCACGAGGCGCGGCTGAAGGAGACGGCCGAGCAGAAGGCTCGCGAGATTCTGGCCACGGCGATCCAGCGGTTCGCGGCGCCGCACACGGCCGAGACGACGACGTCGACGGTGGACATCCCGAGCGATGAGATGAAGGGCCGCATCATTGGCCGCGAGGGTCGCAACATCCGCGCCTTCGAAAAGGCCACCGGCGTCGATGTGATCGTCGACGACACTCCAGGCATCGTCATCGTCAGCGGTTTCGACAACGTGCGGCGCGAAGTCGCCCGCATGTCGTTGCAGAAGCTGATCCAAGATGGACGAATCCACCCCACACGCATCGAGGAAGTTGTCGGGCAAACCCAGAAGGAAATCGAGGAGCACATCCGCAAGGTCGGCCGCCAGGCCGCTCAAGAGGCCGGCGTGCCAGGGCTGCACGACAAGTTCATCGAGTTGTTGGGGCGTCTGAGATTCCGCACCAGCTACAGTCAGAACGTGCTGCAGCATTCGATCGAAGTCGCGCACCTGACCGGACTGATGGCCGAAGAGATGGGCCTCGACGGCGCCCTGGGGCGCCGTTGCGGACTGCTGCACGACATCGGCAAGGCGGCCGACCACGAGATGGAGGGCGGGCACCCGGCGATCGGTGCTGATTTTGCCAAGCGGTTTCGCGAGCGGCCCGAGGTCGTACACGCGATCGGAGGCCATCATGACGATGTCCGCACCGACATGATCTACACCGTGCTGGTGGCCACGGCCGATGCGATCAGCGCGGCGCGACCCGGCGCCCGGCGCGAGACATTGGAAAAATATGTCAAGCGGCTCGAGGAACTCGAAGGGCTGGCCTCGGGCTTCCCCGGCGTCGAGCAGGCGTTCGCCGTACAGGCGGGGCGCGAGGTTCGCGTGGTCGCCGACGCAGGAAGGATCAGCGACAAGGAGGCCGCCAAGATGTGTCGCGACATCGCCAAGGCGATCGAAGAGCAGCTTACCTATCCCGGCGAGATCAAAGTCACTGTCGTGCGAGAAACGCGAACGGTCGAGTTTGCGCGCTAGCGAATACCACGATGCCACTGAACATACTCTTCATCGGCGACGTGGTAGGCAAACCCGGCCGGTCGATCATCGCCGCCGCACTGCCGTCGCTGATTCGAGACTGGGATTTGCACCTCGTCATCGCCAACGCCGAGAACGTAGCCGGCGGTTCAGGGCTGAACGACAAGTGCTTTGATGAGCTGATGGGCGCCGGGGTCGATGTGCTGACGATGGGCGACCACATCTACAAGAAGAAGGACATCTTTCCGCTCATCGACAAGTGCAGCCGCATTCTGAAGCCGGCCAACTTTCCGCCCGACGCCCCTGGGGGCGAGTACGTCGTGGCACCGGCCCGCGATGGAACGCCCGTGGCGGTGTTCTCGTTGCTTGGCCGTATCTTCATGCGCCCGGTCGATTGTCCGTATCGCGCGGCCGATCGCGTGCTCAGCGCGATCGCCGGCCAGGCGCGCGTCGTCGTGGTTGACATGCACGCCGAAGCGACCGGCGAAAAGCAGCTCATGGGCCGATACCTCGACGGCCGCACCAGCGCCGTGCTCGGCACGCACACGCACGTACCCACGGCCGACGAACAGATCTTCCCCGGCGGCACGGCCTACATCAGCGACGTCGGCATGACCGGCCCGTACGATTCGATTCTCGGTCGCCGGATCGACCGCGTAACCGAAACGACGATCACCTTTGTGCCCAGCTTTTTCGATGTGGCGACGGGCGACCCGCGACTCTGCGGGGCGAGGCTCAGTATCGACCCAGCGACCGGCCGGGCGCTCTCGATCGATCGCGTGGTTATCCGCCAGGCCGAGGCCGACGCGCGGCGAGCGGCGAGCGCCGCTCCGTCGGCGTGACTGCGGCCTCGAAATCATGCGTTCGCGATGGAACGGCAGGGCCGGCGCCAATCAGGGCGACAGTTCATCCAGTTCCAGTTCGATCTTGATGCCGGTGCCGAACGCCTCGTCGAAATCGAACACGTCCTTGAAATCGGCTCGCGAGTCGGAGTCGGTTTTTGTCAAGTCGCCCGACTCGATCAGGTTGAACACCATTTCTCCGATGTCGGCGGTGGACTGTACGCCCCACTGGCTAAGCACCGTGCGCGCCATCAGGCCGAACTGCTCGATGGCGAGTCGCCGGAAACCCTCGGACAACTCAGCACCGGTGACGTGTCCGACCTTGTGGTCTCGCTGTTTGCTCAGGTGCCGGCGCGTCGAATCAATTGCCTCGAACAGGAATTCGTAGGCCGCCGGCCGATACCGCGCGTCCTTGGCCACTAGTCCGGCCGCCCAGTTTGCGTCGTGAGACATTTGCCACGCCCGATACGTTAGTTTTGCGAGTCTCGCGCCGATGCGTTCGGGTTGTCTTTCCTTCCGCCGGTCAACACGGTCGTGACGTCGCCGTGGGCCACAGGGACGCGCCGACCATCTTCGAACGCGACAAGGATGCGCCGCGCGAGCACCTCCTGTGCGAGCACCTGGCCCGTGCCTTGTTTGGTGATGACGCGCGAGCCGACCGGCGGCAGCTCGCGCTGATACTCCTCGTACGTGTCGTGTTCGTAACGTAGGCAACATTTCAGCCGGCCGCAGCGACCCGATATCTTGGTCGGGTCGAGCGTCGACTTTTGAAGCTTGGCCATCTTCATCGACACCGGAGGCATCTTGGCCATGTGCGTGTTGCAACACACCGGTTTGCCGCAGTCGCCGTAGTCGGCCAGCAGCTTGGCCTCGTCGCGCACCCCGATCTGACGCATCTCGACGCGGGTCTGGAACTCGCCGGCCAGCGCCCGCACCAGCTCGCGGAAGTCCACTCGGTTCTCGGCCAGGTAATAGAGCACGACGCGCTCGCCGCCAAAGAGGTGCTCGATGTCGACCAGGGCCATCTGCAGCTTGCGTTCGGCCACTTGCCGGCGAGCAAAGTCGAACTCCTGGCGCTCGCCGTCGCGAATGCGGTCGAGTTCGCGCTCGTCGTCGGGGGTAAGCGGGCGAAGCACCTGGCCGCCCTGGTCGTCGGTGAGGAACTCGCCGGTACGCTCGCCGGCTGGGCACAAAACCTCGCCTACCTCAAGCCCGCGTTGGGTACGGACGATCACCCGCGAGCCTCGATCGAGGCCGATGGCGTTATGTGTTTCAAAGTGACCCAGCACGCGCATGGTGCCGTACCGGACCACATGCTTGGCGCTCATCGCAGTCGTTGACTCGCAACGATGTTCTCGCGGCCGTGCCCGTAAGACGTCGTACCGAGTATAGCCGCGACGCGCCGCTGGACAAAAGAGAGGTATGGAACCGGTCCCAAACATTATCGAGATCAATCTGTCCGATGGTTGTTGCTGCAGATTCCACCCACCGCATCCGGTGCATCCGTTGACTTGGCCAACCGCGGCGGCTAGATTTTGCGATTCTTAATAAGCAACTCCTGATGACCGGAGGACTATCCCGACATGGCTAAACATAGCGGCCTGAAGAGCAAGCGGCGGATCCCGAAGGTGGCCAGGCCGCGGCAGGCGATCAGACAGGGCAAGGCGGCCAAGCGGAAATACGTCTACTTTTTCGGCGGCGGACGCGCCGAGGGCCAAGGCAATCAGCGCGAACTACTCGGCGGAAAGGGAGCGGGCCTGGCCGAGATGACCAATATCGGACTGCCCGTCCCAGGCGGGTTCACCATTACGACCGAGGCGTGTGCCGAATATTACGAGCTGGGAAAGCAATTCCCCAAGGGACTCGAAGCCGAAGTCGATGAGCACCTCGCGCGGCTGGAACGGGTAACCGGAAAGAAGCTTGGCGACGCCGCTGACCCATTGCTCGTGTCGGTGCGTTCGGGCGCCGCGAGGTCCATGCCCGGCATGATGGAGACCGTGCTGAACCTCGGCCTCAACGACCGATCGGTCGAGGGCCTTGCCGCCAAGACGAACAACCCGCGATTCGCCTACGACGCTTATCGCCGCTTCCTGCAGATGTACTCGACGGTGGTGATCGGCCTATCGAAGGACGAACTCGAGCACATGCTGCACGACATGAAGCACCGACTCGGCGTCAAGGAAGACACCGCGATCCCGGCCGAATCGCTCCGGGAACTCTGCGGCCAGTTCCAGGCGTTCTTCGAGTCGAAGACCGGCCAACCGTTTCCGCAGGATCCCAAGCAGCAGCTTTGGGGCGCGATCGGCGCGGTGTTCGGATCGTGGATGGCGCCGAAGGCGATCGAGTATCGCCGCATCGAAAAGATCACGGGACTCGGCGGCACCGGCGTCAACATCTGCCAGATGGTGTTCGGCAACAAGGGTGAAACGTCGGGCACAGGCGTTTGTTTCACGCGCGACCCGAACTCGGGCGACAACACGTTCTACGGCGATCTGCTGTTCAACGCCCAGGGCGAAGACGTGGTCGCGGGCATCCGCACACCGCTGAAGCTTGCCGACCTCGGCGCGGCCATGCCCGGCGCGTACGACCAACTCTGCGCGGTGCGTGCGATCCTCGAGGCGCACTACCGTGAGATGCAGGATCTCGAATTCACCGTCGAAGAAGGCAAACTCTACATGTTGCAGTGCCGCACGGGCAAACGCAGCCCGACGGCGGCGTTTCGCATCGCGGTCGATCAGGCCACCAAGCCGCTGCTCACCGCCGCCGAGGCGAAACGACTGACCAAAGTCGTCGAGACCGCGTTCCCCAAGGCTTCGGTTCGCACGGCCGCCGCGCTCGTGCAAAAGGCGACTCGGCCGCTGATCTCGAAAGAGGCCGCCGTCGCTCGAATCACGCCCGAAGACATCGAGCGGCTGTTCTATCCGATCATCGACCCGGCCATCCCCAAGGAACGGCTGCGCGACGCGCGAATCGCGACCGGCATCAACGCCGTGCCCGGGGCGGCCGCCGGCCAAGTGGTTTTCTCGGCCCCCGACGCCGAGGCACAGGCCAAGGCCGGCCAGCGAGTGATCTTGGTGCGCAAGGAGACCAGCCCGGAAGACGTGGGCGGCATGCACGCGGCCCAGGGCATCCTGACCGCGACCGGCGGCAAGACGAGCCACGCGGCCGTCGTTGCACGCGGCTGGGGCAAGTGCTGCATCGTCGGCTGCGAATCGCTCAAGATCGACTACGGCGCCGGACAGTTTTCGGTCGGCGACCGAGTCGTGCGGCAGGGCGACTTTGTGACGCTCGACGGCAGTGCCGGCGATGTGTTCAGCGGTGAGTTGCCGCTGGTCAAGCCTGAGTTGCCCGAGGCTTACTACACGATCATGAAGTGGGTCGATCAGATCCGCACCATCAACGTACGCACCAACGCCGACACTCCGTACGACGCCGAGAACGCGATCCGGCTCGGCGCCGAGGGCATCGGCCTGTGCCGCACCGAGCACATGTTCTTCGACACCGAAGAGCGGCGGCTCGCCATCCAGGAGATGATCGTCGCCGATTCCGTCGAGGCCCGGCAGGCCGCGCTGGCCAAACTGCTGCCGTTCCAACGCGCCGACTTCTACGGCATCTTCAAGGCGATGGCCGGTTTTCCGGTGACGATCCGGCTGATCGACCCACCGCTGCACGAGTTCGTTCCGCACGAAGACGTGAAGCAGCGCGACCTAGCCGCTCGCATCGGCGTGCCCTACGAGAAGGTGAAACACCGCGTCGAGCAACTGCACGAGGCCAACCCCATGCTTGGCCATCGCGGCTGTCGGCTGTGCATTACGTATCCGGAAATCCTCGACATGCAAGTCCGCGCCATCCTGGAAGCCGCAGTTCAGTGCCTCAAGGAGGGAGTGAAGGTCCACCCCGAGATCATGCACCCGCTGGTCTTCGATCGGAAGGAACTCCGCCTGCTCGAGCAGCGCACGCGCGCCGTGGCCGACGCCGTGCTCGCCGAGTCCGGCGTGAAGGTGAAGTACCTGGTGGGCACGATGATCGAGGTGCCGCGGGCCGCGCTCTTGGCGCATGAGATCGCCGAGGTCGCTGAGTTCTTCAGTTTTGGCACGAACGACCTGACGCAGATGACCATGGGCCTTTCGCGCGACGACGCCGGCCGGTTCCTGCCGGACTACGTCGACGAGAAAAAGGCCGGCGTGTTCAAAGACGATCCGTTCCAATCGCTCGATCAATCGGGCGTCGGCAAGCTCATCGAACTGGGCATCGAGGGCGGTCGCAGCAAGCGGTCTGATCTCAAGATCGGCATCTGCGGCGAGCACGGCGGCGAGGCGAAGAGCGTGAAGTTCTGCGTGCGTGTGGGCATGAACTACGTCAGCGCCAGCCCGTTCCGCGTCCCTATCGCCCGGCTCGCCGCCGCCCAGGCCGCCATCGAGTCGGCCCGCGCCTGAGTGCGACGCGGAAAGGCTACGCTGCGTGTCAACCCGCGCTACGGTCGGGCGATGCAGTAGAGGTGTTCCCTGCCGCGCAGGAACAACTCGCCACCGGCGATCGCCGGCGATGCGTCGAAGCGGTCGTCGAGTTCGTTGGTCGCGAGCACGTCAAGTTCGCCCGTATTCTTTATGACGACCGTCGCGCCCTCGCGACCGACGAGGTAGACATTCCCGCCTGCTCCAGCCGGCGACGCATATACGCCGCGCAGTCCGGGCACTCGTGCCGGCTCGATCAACACGCGGCCGGACTTGGCGTCGAGGCACGACAGCACGCCGTTGTTGCTCGCGTAGAAATAGAGCTTGCCCTCGTAGAGCAACGGCGAGGGTACGTACGGCGTGCTGCGATGGTGACGCCAGACGACGGCTTCGCTGTCGTTCAAGTCGCCGGTGGAACCAAGGCGTATCGCCATCAACGAACTGCCCTGAAAACCGCTGATGCAGTAGACCACGCCGTCGCCCGCGACCGGCGACGGAATGACGTTGCGGGTCATGCCGGAACATTCCCAGATGAGGTCGCCGGTCGCAGCGTCGTAGCTGCGGATCCGACCGCTCGCCGACGTGATGACCTGATGCCGCCCGTTGTGCTCGACGACCAGCGGGGTCGACCAACTGGTTCGCTCGTCTCGCGTCTTTTTCCACAAGGTGCCGCCGGTCTTCTTGTCGAGGGCGATGATGAACGAGTCGCCCTCATGGTCCCAGTTCACGACGACCGCGTCGCCTGCCACGGCGGGTGAACTGCCTTCGCCGAACGTGGCCGCGACCCGCATGTCGCCGAAATCCTGGCTCCACTGGAGCTTGCCGTCCATGTCGTAGCAGTACAATCCGCGCGACCCGAAGTAGGCGAAGACGTGCTCGCCGTCGGTGACCGGCGATGGGGCGGCGAAGCTGCCGTCGCTTCGATGGTGCCCTTCGTGGGGGACTTGCTCGCACGCAACTTGCTGCCAGAGCACCTTGCCGGTCCGGCGGTCGAGACAGACGACGGCGAACTGATGGAGTTCGGTGGGGGGTGGGCCGCCGAATCCGCCGCCCATGCCGCCGCCGGGGCCGCCTGGAAAACCAGGTCCGTCGCCCTCGGGACGCGGCAGCGCGGCGGCAAGCCCGGCGCGAAGCTGGTCTTCGCCCACGATGCCAGTCTTGTCGGCGTCCCACTGTGCGTACCACTTTGCGAACGTGGCCGTCCACTCGGCGCGAGTGACCGAGCCGTCCTTGTCGGCGTCGACGGCGGCGAACAGCCGCGGCCCGATCAGCCGGCCGGCCAGCACGTCACGGGGGTTCGGCGTTGACGGGCCGGTCGCAGCGAGCACGTTGCCGAATCGTTCGGCAAACTGATCGCGGCCCAGCTTTTCGGCAGAATCGGCGTCGAGTTTGGCGAACCACGCATCAACGACGGCGGCAAGCTCGCCCGCCGTGAGCTTCTTGTCTTCATCCTTGTCGCCGGCGGCCAGCAACCGAGTGCCGAGTATGTCGCTCGCCCCGAAGCCGCCTCGACCCGCGACCGCGCCGCCCGATCGTTCGCCGCCGCGCCGAGGCGGCCCACCTTGTGCGCCGCGCTGCGAACCTGCCTCGTTCGGGCGCGCAGCCGGTTCACGAGCGGCCGTCGGTTCGCCTCGCTTGCCGGTGTTGATCGCTGTCAGAACAAATACCTTGTTGTCCCAGACAACCGGTGTGGCCAGCCCCTCGCCCGGGACCTTGACCTTCCATTTGATGTTCTTCGTTTCGCTCCATTCCGTGGGCGGGCTGGCCTGCGGTGCGACACCCGTCTGCAGCGGGCCCCGCCACTGGGGCCAGTTGTCGGCCGCGTCGGCCCACCGGCCGGCAACGAGCAACCAGGCAAGGGTCAAGGCGACGAGTCCAACTCGACGGTGGTGGGGTCTCATATAGATCTCCTTGGGAGGGGGGTGCGGCAACACACAAGTGCCGAAAAGGGTTGAGGTAACAGCGCAACACATCTCATTCGCGTGCAACACGCTACGTCATCAGGACAAGCGCCGTCTGACCCTTTCGCGCTTGTTTCGGTGGCTCGCGCAGAGAAAGTCGCGGGGGTTTGGTCGTTCTCGCCCGTTCAACAATACGATGAATGGTCTCACTGAGTACCGCTCCACATTGAAAGGGGTCCGAATTCGTTTAACCCGCAGCCGC
>DAIOWH010000129.1:0-19149 GCA_036758585.1 Planctomycetia bacterium | reverse complement strand
CTCGCTGGCGCGTCGGGCTACTGTCCCAGAATCGTGCAAGGCTATTTAGGGCGCGAAAAAAAAACGCCCAAGCTGTTTTCTCGAACAAAGCTCTGGCAAACCGTCCCTCACATCGACACAATTCGATGCGATGGACTTGCGTCGTGCGAACCATCACTGCCAACCGCGATTGATACTCCCTCCAACAGTTGAGGACCTTCCCATGCACACCACCCTTCGCTCGTTCGGCGGCCGTTTGGTTGCGATCGTCGGCTCGGCACTTGTCGCGCTGGTCGGCGGCGGATTCGCCGCGCAGCAGGTTGTGCCGCCGAAGCTCACCCTGACGGGTCACACCGATCCGGTCTACGCGATCGGCTTCAGCGCCGACGGCAAGCTGATCGTCACGGGCAGCTTCGACAAGACTGTGCGACTCTGGAACGTGGCCGACGGAAAAGAAGTGAAGAAGCTCGAAGGACACCAGGGTCTCGTGCTGGGCGTTGCGTTCGCGAAGGACATGCGGTTTATCGCGTCGGCTAGCTTCGATCGCACGGCCAAGACCTGGGAGTTGCCCAACGCTGCGCCGGTCCGTACGCTCGCCGGACACGCCGAAGCGGTCGGGGGCGTCGCGCTCACAGCCGATGGCAAGTCGCTCGCGTCGGCCAGCACCGACAAGAGCGTGAAGATCTGGGACCTCGCCGCCGCCAAAGAAACCAAGGCGTTCGCGCACCCGGCCGCCGTGCTTCGCGCCGTCTACGCGCCGAACGGCGCCTTGCTCGCCACAATCAGCGCCGACCAGACGCTGCGCATCTTCAATCCCGCCGAAGCGCCCGAAAAGGCCGCCGTCGGCTCGATCGAGGCCCATCAACAAGCGATCACCGCGCTGGCGTTTCACCCGAACAACACCCAGGTCGCGACGGCCGGCCCCGACGGGCTGATCAAACTCTGGGAACTTCCCATCCGCGCGCCGCGCGACATCGCCGGACACGGTGATCAGGTGCGGTCGATTGCGCTCTCCAGCGACGGCGCTCGCGTCGTATCGGGCGGAGTCGACAAGACCGCCCGGCTGCACGTGGTCCAATCGGGCCAGGAGGAACGCAAGTTTGAAGGCAGCACCGCCCCCGTGCTCGCCGTCGCTTACAGCGCCGACAACCAGCAGGTTGCCGCCGCCGGCGACGACAAGATCATTCGTCTCTACAACGCCACCAACGCTCAGTCGCTCGGCACGCTCGCCGGACACGGCGGGGCCGTCACCAGCCTGTCGTTCGCGGCGAACAACCAGCAGATCGTTTCCGGGTCGGCCGACGGCACGGTGAAACTCTGGCAACTGCCCGTGAAGGCCGCTCGGCCCATCGCCCACCCGGAACAGGTGACCGCGATCGCCCTGATGGCCGACGGGGCGCGGTTCGTTTCGGGCGCCGCCGACGGCAAGGCCCGTCTGGTGAACTTCGCCAACGGCGCGGTCGAACGCGAGTTCGTCGGACACACCGGTCCGGTCCAAGCGGTCGCGCTCAGCCCGAACGGCATGCAACTCATCACCGGCGGCGCAGACAAGACCGTGCGCGTCTGGAACATGGCCGACGGCAAGTTGCTGGCCACGCTCACCGGCCACGCCGACGCGATCACGCGCGTCGCGTTCAGTCCGACCGGTCCGCAGATCGCATCCGCGAGCGTCGACAAGGCGGCGAAGATCTGGGACCTGCCCGTGCCGACCGAGGCCCGCGCACTGGCGGGACACGGAGATCAGGTGACGGCCGTGGTGCTCAGCCCCGACGGCAAGTTCATCGCGACCGCGTCGAACGACATGACGGTCCGGTTGTTCGACGCCGCCAGCGGTCAACTCGTTCGGCCGTTCTCGGGGCACAAGGCCGCGGTCAGCTCCGTCGCGTTCAGCGTCGACGGGACCAAGCTCGTGGCCGGCGGAGCGGACAAGTCGATCCGAATCTGGAACGTGGCCGACGCCGCCGTGGTCAAGGCGATCGAGAACCTGCCCGCGCCGGTGCTGTCGGTTGCCTTCACGGCCAACGCGGCCCAGGTCATCTCGGGCGCGGCTGATAACTCGCTCAAGCTGTACAACGTGGCAGACGGCGCAGAGGCCAAGGCGATCGCTGGACACGGCGGCCCGGTCACCAGCTTGGCGCTGCACCCGGCCGGCGCGCTGTTGGTCTCGGGCTGTGGCGACGGCAACGCGCGAGTCATCGACGTCGCCGCGGGAACCGTGGTACGATCACTCGCGCACGGCGGCGGCGCGGTAACGAGCGTCGCTCTCAACGCCGACGGCACTCAGATCATCACAGGCGGCGCCGACAAGAACATCAAACTCTGGAACACAGCCGACGGCGCGGCGGTGCGCACGTTCGCCGGGCACGCGGCTCAGGTGAATGGCGTACGATTCAGCCGCGACAACAAGCTCATCGCTTCGGGCGGCTCCGACAATCTTCTCAAGATCTGGGACGCCGCCCTCGGCATCGAACGCCAATCGTTCGCGCTCGGCGGCGCGGGTCTCGGCGTCGCATTCCTGGCCGACAACAAGAGCGTGTTGGCAGGCAGCGCCGACAAGACACTGAAGCAGTTCACCGCGGCGACCGACATCCACACGCTGGCTGGTTCGGCCGGCGCGGTGCGCGGGCTGGCCTTCACGCCGAAGGGCGACCAGATCGTCACGGCGGGCGATGATCAGATCGTCCGACTGTGGAACGCGGCCGATGGCGCTGCCGTCCGCGCATCGGCGCCGACCGGCGCGCCGATCACGTCGCTGACGCTCACCCGCGATGGGGCCAAGATCATCACGGGCGGCGGAGACAACAACATCCGAATCTTCAACTTCGCCGACGGCGCGGCCGGACCTGTGCTCGGCGGCCACACCGGCGCGGTGAACTTCCTATCTGTCAGCGCCGACAACCTGCGGCTCGCATCGGCGGGCGCCGAAAACGCCGTCAAGACGTGGGACCTTGCCACGGGTAAGGAGCTGCAGGCGTTCGTCGGCCACACCGGGCCGGCCCTGGCGGTCGCGTACCACAACGACAACAAGTCGATCATCTCAGGCTCGGCCGACAAGACGATTCAGGTGTGGGAGCTGGCGATCGTGCGGGCGTTCGTTGGCCACGCCGGGCCGGTGACTAGCGCGGCGATCCTGCCCAACGGGCAAGTCGCTTCGGCAAGCAACGACAAGACGATCAAGTTGTGGAACCCGGCAGACGGCGCTCTGGTTCGCTCACACGACGGCCATGCGGCCGAGGTGCTGGCGATCGCCGTGAGCAAAGACGGCGCGCGGCTGGCGTCCGGGTCGGCCGACAAGACGCTGCGCATCTGGACGCTCGCCGACGGCAAGCAAGCGCAATCCATTGCACACGACGCAGCCGTCAGCGCCGTCGCGTGGGGCGGCGATGGACTTAAGGTCGCCTCGGCCAGCGCCGACAACACCGTTCGCGTGTTCGACCCGGCCTCGGGCGCTCACATTCAAACCTACCGCGGCCACGCGATGCCCGCTCTCGCCGTCGCGTTCGCGCCCGACAACCGCACCATTCTGTCGGCGGGGGCCGACAAGCTGATCAAAGTATGGGACGTGGCGAACATTCGCCGCTTCGCCGGTCACGCAGGTCCGGTGCGAGCGGTGGCCTTCCACCCACAAGGATCGCAGATCGTCTCGGCCGGCGAAGACAAGACTGTGCGGCTCTGGAACTCGGGCGATGGCGCACAGGTGCGCAACCACGAGGGGCACACCGCGGCGGTGAAGGCCGTCGCGTTCAGCGCGAACGCCGCCATGTTCGCGTCGGGCGGCGCCGACAAGACGGTCCGCATCTGGAACGCCGCCGACGGCAAGCTGCTCCAGACGCTCGAAGGCCACACGGGCGAGGTCGAGTCGATCGCATTCACGACCGACAACACCAAAGTGGTGGCGTCGGCGTCCGACGGTCGCATCCTGGCGTGGGACGTCAAGGGCGGGCCGGCGCTGCAGGCGTTCGCCGGCGGCGCGCCGATCACCAGCGTCGCCGTCGCGCCCGACAACCTGACGATCTACGGCGCGAGCGCGGATAAGCTTGTCAAACAGTTCGCGATCGCCTCGCCGACGCCCAAGAACTTCGCCGGACACGGCGAGATTGTCGACGCGGTGGCCGTCAGTCCCGACGGCGCGACCATTGCCACCGCCAGCTACGACAAGACCGTGCGGCTCTGGACGGTGGCCGACACCAAGCAGGTGCGTCAGATCAACGCCGACGCGGCCGGCGCAATCTACTCGCTCACCTTCACGCCCAACGGCCAACAAGTGCTCACCGGCGGGGCCGACAAGATTGTCAAACTCTACAACGTGGCCGACGGGGCCGAGGTGAAGAAGTTCGCCGGGCACGGAGACGCCGTGTATGCCGTCGCGGTCAGCCCCGACGGGACAATCATCGCGTCGGCCGGCCCGGACAAGACCGTGAAACTATGGAACGCTGCGTCGGGCGCCGAAGTCAAAACCATATCGGGCCACGCCGGATGGGTGTACTCGGTCCAGTTCGCGCCCAGCGGCAAGTTCATCGCCACGGGCGACTACACCGGCGAGGTTGCCATCTGGGACGTGGCCACGGGCAACAAGGTCTTCTCCACCAAGATGCCATCGGCCAGTAACACGCCCGTCGGCATCTTCAACCTCGCCTACAGCCCAGACGGCGCGTTGCTCGGCGTCGCGTGTGCGAACAACTTGGCGTACGTGATCGACGTGCCAGCCACCGCGAGGTAGCACCTCGGCACGCCGCCTGCACTCGTCCTAGACGGGGTTCCTCTCTAGAATCCTGTTGCAGAAAGTAACAGGAATGGGGCGGCGTTGTTCCAAAATGCAACTGACGGTCGAAACCCTCGAGTCGCGCGAGATGGCCGGGTCGGTCTATCAGCCAACCGGCATCGAGCAGCTCTTTCTCGAACTGCTCAACGTCGCCCGCGCCGATCCTACGGCCTACGGCGAGTCTATCGGGGTCGACCTCGCCTACATCGAGCCGTCTCAGCCGCTGGCCATCAACCCGTTGCTGGGCCAGGCCGCCCGCCTGCACAGCGAGGACATGAGCAGTCGCAACTTCTTCACCCACAACAACCCCGATGGCGAGGATCCCGGCGACCGCATCGACCGAGCCGGCTATGAATGGAAGGCGTACGGCGAGAGCCTGGCCGGCGGGTATGACTCGGCGGCCGAGGCGCTGCGGGAACTGATCATCGATTTCGGCGTGGCCGATCTCGGTCATCGCAATCACCTGCTGTCGCATGATTCAATCTCTGCAACGCTCGTCGAAGTCGGAGTCGGTGCGGTGGTCAACGGCTCCGGGACCTATCGACACTATTTCACAATCGACAGTGCCCGCGATTACTACACCACCGATCCGCACGATTCGTTTCTGACCGGCGTGATCTACGACGACGCCGACGGCGACGACTTCTACTCGGCGGGCGAGGGCTACGGCGATGTGACCGTGCGGGCCGTCACCGCGGGCGGCGGGGCGGAGTTCACGACTACGTCGTTTGCGAGCGGCGGCTACTCGCTCGAACTGCCCGCAGGCGCCTACCAGGTAACGGTCGCGGGCGGAGGCTTTCCGACGAACCTGACGACCGACGTGACGATCGCCTCGACCAACGTGAAGGTTGATTTTCGTCCGACGGGCGTCGTCCTGGGTACGACCGCTGAGCGGCGAGCCGCGGCGGAACTGGCGGTCTGGTCGGGCACGTGGCAGATCGACCGCAACCGCAACGGTACGTGGGACGGCGCAGCCGGCGGCGACCTGGCGACGCGGTTTGGCAAGGCCGGCAGCGACGTCCCGTTCGCGTTCGATGTCGACGGGAACGGCCGCGACAATCTGGCCGTCATGCGCAAGGGCAAGGTGATTCAGATCGACACGAACGGCAACTTTCGTTGGGACGGCAAGCGACGCGACACGCTACTTACGCTCGGCAACGGCGGTGACCAGCCGATCGTCGGCGACTGGGACGGCGACGGGCGACCGAGCCTCGGCTTGTGGCGCAACGAAGACGGTACGTTCCACCTCGACACCGATGGCGACGGCGTGTTGACGGCCGCCGACGCCCGGTTCGCGTTCTTGCCGCAGCAACCCGGCGACGTCGCGATCGCGGGCAACTGGGATGGAGTCGGCGCAGACGAAGTCGGCGTCTTCCGGGGCGGCAACACGTTCATGCTCGACGCCAACGGCGACCGCATGTGGGATGCCGCAACCGACCGTGAAGTGGTCGCCGCCCTAGGCTCGGCGCAGTCCGCACCGGCGGACTACACGGGCAACGGGCGCACGAACCTGGCAATTTTCACCGGCAACACATTCCAGATCGATCTCGACTTCGACGGCTCGTTCGAGACGACGCGCACGTTTCAGTTTGGCCGCACGCCCGTGCCCGGCAACTGGGCGTGACGAAGCCACCACGGCATCCACACGGTCAGAAAAGGGGGGCGGACTTCAGCGACAATGATCAGCTCTCCTCATTCGATTCCGGTCGTCAGAACGGAACCGCGCCCCACAAGCCCCGCCCTCGGCGATATTCAGGCATTATCAAAGAGGGCCGGCGTTTCGCCCTGCGCTGCCATGCAACCTTGAGGCATCCGGCCGGTGCGGGTATTTTGGTGCTATGAAAAACATCACGCTTGCTTTGGATGACAAAACCTACCGGCAGGCGGAGGAGAAGGCAGTCGCGCTGCACACCTCGGTGAGCGAGGTCGCAGCGGATTATCTCCGCCAGTGGGCCTCCGAAGGCGCGACTGCGGAACAGGCCCGACAACACATGGCGGCCATGTTCGCTCAGCCGAACTGGCGGTTCGGCGTGGGCACGCCCGATGACAGGACGCTGAGGAATGCCCGCCGCTGACACGTTCATCGACACCAACATTCTGCTCTACGCGATCAGTACCGAGCCGTCGGAGGCGGCCAAGACGGAGATCGCCCGCCGGCTGCTTATCACGGAGAACTGGGGATGGTCGGCGCAGGTTGCGGCTGAGTTCGTTAACGCCAGCACCGCTAAACGGCGGCCCACGCCACTCACACTCGCCGAGGCCGAGAAATGGATCGATACTTGGTTGCCATTTCCGCTCGCCCCGGTGGACGGCCCACTGCTGAAAGACGCTATCGGCGTGGCGAAGCGATATCGGATCTCGTACTTTGACGCGCAGATCGTCGCCGCAGCCAAGCGACTGAGGTGCGCCACGCTCTACTCAGAGGACCTCAATCATGGGCAACTGTACGACGCGGTGCGGGTTAGCAATCCATTCGTCGGGCTGAGCCCGTGATACATTGCCGGATCAGATGACCCGCAGACGAACCTTCGATGCTCGTCGCCGTCACTCTGCCACCGCCCACGATCAAGCTCGATACCTGTGGGCGTCGAGATACTCATAGCCAAATCCGTATTGTTTCGGGAACGGCCGGCCGCCCACTCCGGCGCGCCGTGAACGAGCACTTTCAAGCGACGGGCAGAGCGGCGGCCTGGTTTGCTACGGGAGGCAGCCTCTCTTCAGCGTGCTGGGTCGACTCGCACTGCAGCGGCCGCATCGATGCGGACCGTGACCGCGCCGCGATCGTTCGTGCTGTACACCGGGATTCCCGCGTCGCGATAGTGGCTCAGCGTCGCGCTTGACCGTGGCCTGCCCTGGCTGACGATGACGTGCTCGGGCCGCGCCCACGCGATCATCTCCGGCGGGTTTGCCGTGCGGCTGCCGTGATGTGGAGCGATCAGCACATCGACGTCGATTGGCGCCAAGGCGAGTAGACTCCAAAGCCCAGTGCCCTCGACATCGCCCGTGAAGAGTACACGCCTGCCGGCGTATTCGAGTGCGACGACCAGACTCTGTTCGTTGTGAGTGCCTTCGAACTGTGCCGCTGGATGAAGCACGCGCGCGACCACGCCGCCGCCCAGGTCGAAGCGATCGCCGGCCCACGCGACCTGAACCGCAACGCCTCGATCTGCCAGCGCGCGGCCGACCAGCGACATCGGCTCACCCGGCAGCCCAGCGACATGCGGCGGAACAATCACCCGGTCCACGCAAAACCGCTCGATCAGGTGCGGCAGGCCGTTGAAATGGTCGACGTCCGCGTGACTGATGAAGATCGCGTCGATGCTTGTCACGCCTGCGCCCCACAGCGCCGGGGCGATGATCCGCGACCCCACTCGCGGTCCGGCGATCTGGCCCGCGTCGAACAGCACGGTGCGGCCCGTCGGCAGTCGCACGATCGCCGCCGAACCGTGGCCCACCGACAGGACCTGGCATTCGAGGCCGTCGCACTGCGGCGCCGCGGCCGCCCATGCGAATCCCAACGCGATCCATGCGGCGAAGCCGGTGGCCCAGTGCAATAGCCTTCCGCCCGCCGGCCGAAACATCAGCACGCCCAGCACGCCCAAATAGAAGCCCACCACCCACCACTCGGGCGGGCCAGGCACATACCAGTAGCCGCCGGGCGCCAGCGATCCCAGTCGCACGCACCAGTCCATTCCGGCAATCGCCGCTCCACACAAGTAAGCAAGCAGTGCCGCGCACCCCGGCGCCCAGGCACCCACCAGCAGCAACCCGAGACCGGCGATGAGCGCCACGCTGGCGAGCGGCACCAGCAACACGGTGAGTGGAACCACGATCGGAGTAACCAGATGAAATCGCGCCGCAAGCAACGGAACATTCGCCGCCCAGACAACGCCCGCGATCAAGAGCGAAGTAAGGCACAACTTGCCGGCCGCCCGCATCCATTGCTGCCAGCGGGGACGTGCGGCCGCCACAAGCTTGTCCAGCGGGTCGGGTTCTCGATTCAGCGCGGCCCACACCGGAGCGGCCAGTTCGGCGCGCCACAGCAACGCCGTGACCGCCAGGAACGAGAGCTGAAGACCCCGATCGAACAGATCGCACGGGTTCAGCACGAGCACGATGAGCAGGGCCAGCAGCATCGAGTTCGCGCGGCGCGGTCGAGCGTCGAGCACGATCGATCCGACGAACACGACCACCAAGACGGCAGCCCGCGACACAGGCGGCCGCGCCCCAGTCAACATCGCGTAGGCGACCACGACCAGTGCCAGGCCGACCGCTCCCCACTTCGGCGGCACCGGAAGGATGCGAAGCACGATCCAGAGGAACCCGGCGAGAATCGCCAGGTGCTGTCCCGATATCGCCAGGATGTGCATCGTGCCCGTGCGCATGAACCGCTCGGACACCGCCTCTTCGAGCAATTCGTATCGGCCCAAGAGCAATGCCACAGCGATGTGAGCTTGTTCATTGGGCAGGTGTTCTCGCAGCGTGCGTTCCGCCGAGCCTGCCACGCCGCGAATGAAGGCAGACACGCTGCGCTCGATGGGCAACTCGCCGCACGGCCCGACCGAGCTCGGTGAATCACACCACAGCAGCGCGCGCGTCCGTCTGGCCCGCAGGCGATCGGCAAAGTCGAACTCGCCCGGGTTCGACGCGGGCATCGGCTGGCTCAGGTCGCCAAGTATCTCGACGCGATCGCCCGCGTGCAGACCCGCCAGTCCCCCGTCGACCATCAGGTTGGCCAGTCCACTCACAGGCCGCCAGCCATCCGCCAACTCGATCCGCCGGGCGGCAATCTGAGCGATCGTGCGCGTGCCCTGTGGCCGAGTTCGCAGCGGATCAAACTCGCGAGCGGGGATCACCAGCGGCTCTTCGGTCAGAATGCCACGCACTCGCACGGGCCGCGGTTGTCGGTCGGCCCAACCGCCGATGTCGTCCGCGGGGTACACATTCCAATAGAGATGTTGCCACGCGCCGCCCACCGCACAGACCGCACAGAGCAAACACACGGAACTTGCCCAGGTCAACCGCTGAGCCGGCCACGCACCGACCGCAAGTCCGCTCACGATGATCGCACACCACGCAGCCAGCAACATGCCGGCGACGCCGAGCCACTGAACCAACGACAGCATCAACAAGTGGTCCAACAACACGCCGCAGACTACCGCGACGCCGACCGGCACGAGCGGTTGGTAGCGCCAGAGGTTCGATGGCGGTGCTCCCTGAGCAGCGCCGAACGGAGACACGGGTGACTCAAGCCGCATTGCTCGTCCTACAGTAGGTCGTCGCCTTCGCTAAAATGACGCCATGTTGGAACTCGATGCTACCAACGCGGTCGATTACTTGCGACAAGTCGGTTGGCTTGGTCGTAATGAAACGGCCACGGCGATGGAGTTGGGCTGGGGTGTGTCGAACGCCGTGCTGCGCGTCGACGCGGGCGTCCGGTCGCTGGTACTCAAGCAGTCGCGGCCTCAGTTGCGGACCCGCGAGGCGTGGTTCAGCAACATCGACCGGGTTTTTCGCGAAGCCGAGGTGATGCGGGTGCTCGGCGAACGGACACCCGCAGGCGTCGTCCCGAAGATTCTGTTCGAAGATCGCGACAACTACACGATCGCCATGTCGGCTGCGCCAGCCGACCACGCGGTCTGGAAACAACTGCTGCTCGACGGCCAGACCAGCGCGGGGGTCGCCCGGTGTGCCGGCGACATCCTTGGAACGATCCACGCCGCGACGGCCGGTCAAGCCTCATTGGCGCGACAGTTCGACGACCACGAGGTCTTTGTGCAACTGCGCGTCGAGCCGTTCTACTGGCGCGTGCAACCGCGGCATCCGGAAATCGCGGGTCACACCGATCGCATCGTCGACGAGATGCTCCGCACGCGTGTCGCGCTGACTCACGCCGATTTCAGCCCGAAGAACTTGCTCGTACACCGCGAGGGCGTGACCCTCGTCGACTACGAAACCGGCCACTGGGGCGATCCCGCCTTCGACCTCGGCTTCTTTCTCAGCCATCTGGTGCTGAAGGCCGTCAAGCACCACACCCAGTCGCAGCGTTACTTCGATCTCACGCGCGCCTTTTGGGACCGCTACCGTGTGCACGCCGATTCCGTCGCGTCGCGCGAACCCGCCTTGGCACACAGCGACCTGATGCGCCGCGCGATCGACCACTTCGCGCTCTGCGCGTTGGCTCGCGTCGACGGCACAAGCCCGGTCGATTACTTGCCGGATGAGCCGAAGCGTGAGGCCGTTCGCCGACTAAGCCAGCAGGTGCTGACCGAAGGCGTCTGCTGTTGGGAGTCCGTCCTGGCTGCGGTCATCGTGTAGTCGGCTGCGATCCACTGCGTACTTGCGTTCGACCGTGCTCGGCGTCAAGCTACTCAGCGCCATGTCACCATCCGAGCATGAACTATGCGAGTATCTGCTGAGTCGGCTGGGCGACGTTCTCGACGACCTTGAGGCGGACTGCCCGAAGCCGAGCGACGCATCGGTGCAGTTTTCCGCCGTGTGGGATTCGATGGCGATGGTCGAATACCTCGGCGTCGTCGCCGACGATTGCGGCTGCGAGGTCAGCGTGATTGAGGAATGCGTCGATTGGCGGTTCAGCACGGTCGAACACTTGGCCCGCTCGATGCGCGCCGCGGGACTGGTTCCACGCGGGCCGCTTGGCAAGTCGAACTCTGCAGCGACCCCGGACCGGCAACGTGCGCCGTCCACGGTCTGCGGCACACCGCGCGAAACTCAATCCAGCGTGTGGCTGACTGGCGTCGCCGCTCGACTGCCCTGCACGGTGCAGCCGGCGGCGGAGTTGGATCAGGCGGTGGGCCGGCCTGCCGGGTGGATCGAGCGACGCGCGGGCATCTTCGAACGTCGCGTGTGGGCGGCAGAGGATGCGCTCGAAACAGCCGCCGCGTGCGGCCGCGACGCATGCGATCGAGCGGGCGTTGCGCCGGATCGCCTCGGTGCGCTGGTCGCGGTGAGCGAGGCGCCGCCCGTCGCGACCGGGCTGGCCGCCGCGCTGCATTGTCAATTGCGCATGCCGTCTCGCGTCGGGTGCTTCGATCTGGGCGGGGCGTGTACCGGATTTCTCTCGGCCCTCGCGCTGGGCCGTTTGCTCGCTCCGCGACTCGGATCCGTCCTGATCATCTCTGTTGAGGCCCACAGTCGCTGGCTCCCGCTAACGCCCGGACCGCACGGCGAGGCTGCGGCGTTGTTCGGCGACGGTTGTGCCGCAGCCGTGGTGGGCCCGGAGCCGACGGGTCCTGATGCGCTCACACTCGTCGACCTCGTCACCTTCACCGACGGCAACGCGGCCGATGTAATTCAGATTCACCAGTCGGCGGGTGGTGCATTTGCGATCGAACTGGACGGCGTTCCGCTCACCGAGTTCGCCTTGCACGCACTCGCGACCGCCACGCGCGACATCGTCGCCCGCCACAGGCTTACGCTCGATCACTTGGGCGCCGTCGTGGCCCACGGCGGCAACGGTCGCATGCCGGCCATGCTCGCCCGATTACTGCACATGCCGCCGAACAAGGTCTGGAGCGAGGTGGCCCGCACGGGCAACCTCGGCTCGGCGTCGGTCCCGGTGGCATGGGCGTCGCACGGCGGCCAGGCCTCTGGTCCGATCGTCTGGGCCGCGGTCGGCGCCGGGTTGCAGTGGGGCGCGGCCCTGTGGAAACTCCAACCACCGCCGCGATAACGGAAGTAGCCGGCGGCGCGAGTGGAGAAAATGGGCAATCGCTTCCGCGAGTTCATGACGTGGCGTCGGTGCGGACTGAGCCGCCACGATTTCCCGGCCGACCGGCGGCACATCGCACCGGCCCGTGTATAGTTCACGGTGGAAGGACGAGGCGACACGAGAACGCGATGTTCGCGTCGTACGCCGAGGCAGAGGAGAAGAGGCTATGCGTATCAACAAACTGGCGATCGGTCTTTCCTTGGCGGTTCTTGTCGCCGGCGTTTCCCTCGGATGCAAGGGAGGAGGTGGGCATGCAAGTCGAGCGGCGTCGCACGCAGCGATCCGTCGGCCGGGTCCCGACCTGGGCAACCCGACCGGGATCGCTGCGGAACGCCTCGAACCTGTGTCGCTTGCTCACACCCCCGGCCTCGCTCAAATCGAAGGACAAGCGCGCGGATCGCAGCGCACCTGTCCGGTCTCGGGCCAGCCGTTTGGCGGCAACCGCGATCCTATTCCGATCATCATGAACGGCGAGCCGGTTCTGGTCTGCTCGCCTGACTGCGCCAAGAAGCTGCAAAAGAACCCGAATCGTTATCTCGCCAAGCTCAGCGCCCAGCGCGTCGCGGCGGAGTAGCTTCCGCGCGGCACGATGGACCAAACGACCCGAATTGCAAGCGAGGGGCCTGCTCCCCCGCTTGTGCTTCGGGCGTTTTGTTATTTGTGAGTGTATGGTCGAGTGACTATCCACCTTATACCGCACGCGGCCAGGTTTGACTCGTTTAACGCGGAGCCGCAGGCGACCGCAGACACACAATCCCGGCCATGTTCTGCCGGCGCCTTCTGCCGTCGCCTTCGGCTGGGCGTTAAACGAAAACGCCTCATTCCTGGCCGCGTGCGGTATAGAATGTCCGCCGAGTTCGTTGTGTGGATCGGATCTGGCGATGGGCGATGCCGACGTGCGACAACCTGGTTCGGTCGCGGTGCTGGTAAGCGGCGGCATCGACAGCGCGATCATGACCGCCGAGTTGTCTAGAAGCTCGGTCGTTCATCCGCTGTTCATCCGCGGCGGGTTGGTTTGGGAAGCGGTCGAGCTCGAACACCTCCGCAAGTTCCTCGCCGCCATCGCGCGGCCCGAATTGCAACCGTTGGTCGTCCTGGACCAGCCCGTGTTCGACGTGTATGGCGACCATTGGAGCACGTCGGGTCGTGAAGTGCCCGACGCCGCAAGCCCGGACGAGGCCGTGTTCCTGCCCGGCCGGAACCTGTTTCTCGTGACCAAGGCGGCCGTTTGGTGCGCGCTGCGCGGTGTGGAGACGCTGGCGATCGGTTCGCTCGCCGGCAACCCGTTCCCCGACAGCACGCCTGATTTCGACAACGAGTTGGCCGGTTTGGTGAGGCGAGCGATGGCTCTTAACGGATCGTTCCGAATCGTCCGGCCCTTTGCGGGGTTGACCAAGGCGGCGGTCGTCGCGAGGGGCGAGCACCTGCGGCTAGAGCTGACCTTCTCGTGCATCCAGCCGGTGCACGGCCGGCACTGCGGCCAGTGTAACAAGTGCGCCGAGCGCCAACGCGGCTTCGCCGACGCAAGACTGACGGACCGGACTGTTTACGCGAGTAGTCCGGCGTCTCCTCAGCGGGTATCTTGACTCACACTATGCGAGTGGAGATCAACTGATGTACCGCGTGACGCGAGAAATCACCTTCTGTTACGGCCACCGACTGTTGAACTACGACGGCAAGTGTCGCTACCTGCACGGCCACAACGGCAAGGCAGTTATCACGCTCGAGTCCCACCAGCTCGACGCACGCGGCATGGTGCTCGACTTCTCGGAACTCAAACAGGTCGTCAGCTCGTGGATCGACACGAACCTGGACCACAAGATGCTGTTGCACCGCGACGACCCTGTGTTGCCGTTGCTTCGCGACGCGGGCGAACCGGTCTACGTGATGAACGTTAACCCCACAGCCGAAGCGATCGCGCGGTTGATCTTCGACTTCGTCGCCGCACGGGGCTACCCCGTGGTCGAGGTATCGCTCTGGGAAACGTTCTCGTGCTACGCCACGTATCGGCAACCAGACAGCCAAGCGGCTCACTAGCCCGAACGTCAGTGAGGACGCTCGCTCACGCTTTGGTGTGCATCGCAGACTTCGTCCCACCGATCAGTGGGAATGGCCGTGACCGCCCGGTCGTGTCGGCTCGTAGCTGTTCGGCTTATAAGCGAAGTTCTGCTGACGAACAAACCAGGTTGCCCCTCCCGGCGGCGGCAACGAGTAAGACGCCGCGAGCACCATGACGTAGTGGTCGTCGTGCTCTCCGTGCCCGTGGCCCGCGTGAGTCGTCGAATCACCGCCGTGCACTCGGAATACAACGGCGGCGTATTCAACCCCTTGTTCACGACCAGTTCGTTCCACACTCACGAACTCCGACTCGGCGCCCTTCGCCAGTAGCTCAGAGGTTTCCTTCGCCTCCATGCGAAACTGCTGGTAGCGCTGGTGGAATTCGTTTGGAATGCTCGACATTCCCTGTTTGGCGATTTCCGTACGCTGTTCCCTGGGCATGGTCAACCAGAATGCGTCCTCGAGTTGTCCGGCCTTGATCTTCTGTACGAAACGTTCGGCGAACAGACGCCCGTGCTTCGAGAGCCGCGCGGCCGTGAGCTTGTCGTGCCCGATGGCGACGGCGGCGAATCCAATACCCATGACAACGCCCGCCTGAGCCAACCGCTTCCCCGCATATTCCTGCGGCGCGCCAGCGATCTGGCGCAAGGCCAACAGGCCGGTGACAATGGCTGCCGGCGGAATCGTGCAAAGGAAAAACCACCATGGAACCGACAAGATGGATGCCAACCCAAGCACGAAGCTGAGCACGGCCAGCGAATTCAGCGCGCGGTACGGCGCGAGTTCGGCGTCAACCGAACTCAAAGAAGGCGACGTCGTGGACATCGACAGCTACCTCGCAGATTCAAGAAACGGGATTAGCAATGGCGTGGTTCAAAGCTAGCCGTTCTAGGGCGGAGCTGTCAAGCGGCGGCGAGCGACTGAACGCGACCGAGGAAGTTGGTTACGTGGCGGGCGAACGCACGCGGACGAGTGAGGAAACACAAGTGTCCAGTCCGGGCGACGGAAACGAACCGGCAATCGGGAATCGATCGAGCCACTGATCGCTGGGCTGCCGATCTGACGATCGCGTCGTCGGCGCCGGCGACAACCAGCGTGGGCGATAGTATCTCGCGCAGTCGGCCGCGCAGATCGAACCCTTGCAACAGCGAATAGCGATGGGCGATGACACCCTGGTCGGTGTTCCACAGTTGGGCAGCCACCAGATCGAGCAGCGACCCGACGGGTTCGCCCGGCGCGAACAGCATCCGCAGGAACTGGTTCAGCAGCGGGCTGTCGCCGGGCAGTGGAAACTGTTCGAGCGCGACCCGCACTACGCGGTTCATCAGACTGCCGCGAAATCGACCTGCCAGCCCGTTGAACACGATCGGACCCAGGCTGCGTGGGCGCCTGATGGCGAACTCGGCCAGCACGGCCGCGCCGAACGACAAGCCAATGTGCGCGGGACGCTCCAACAACAGCGCGTCGTGAAAATCGGCCAGGTCGTCGGCCAGGTCGGCGAGGCTGTTCGCGCGACCCGCCGGCATTGTTTCGTGTTCACCGCGCAGTGGAAAACAGACGACCCGAAACTGCCGCGCGAGCACACGCACCAGTGGTCCCATCAACTCGAAACCGCCCGCCAGGCCAGGCACCAGCACCAGCGGCGGACCATCGCCCACCACGGCGAATTCGCCGCTGTAGTGCCGGAGATGAACTACTCCCCAACGCGCGTCGCGCAGTGCGCCGCGCTGCGCCAATCGGCGATACCATTGCTTCGACGGCCGCACAGCGTCCTCCATGATGTGTGCCAGGGCGGCGGGAGGCTATCATTTCCACGAGAACGAACAAGGGCAACCGCATGGCGAGTCCGCTAGAACTGCCCGTGGATGCTGTGTTGCCGTCGCTCGTCGACTCGCTGCGTCGGCGGACGAGTGTGGTGCTGCGCGCGCCGACCGGTGCGGGCAAGACCACGCGCGTGCCGCCCGCCGTGCTCGACGCGGGGCTGGCCCAAGGTCGGTCCATCATCATGCTCGAGCCGCGACGACTCGCGGCCACGACCGCGGCGCGCCGCATGGCCGCTGAGCGAGGCGGAAAGGTCGGCGATGAAATCGGCTATCAGATCAGGTTCGATCGACGTATCGGTCCGCAAACACGTATTCACGTGGTCACCGAAAGCATCCTCACCCGCGTGCTGCAGGACGACCCGTTCCTGGAGCACGTTGGCGTCGTCATCTTCGACGAGTTCCACGAACGAAACCTGCACAGCGATCTGGGGCTGGCGATGACTCGCCGTGTGCAACGCGAGGCGCGACCAGACCTCAAGATCATCGTCATGTCTGCGACGATCGACGCGGCGCCGGTCGCCGAGTTCCTCGACTGTCCCGTGGTGGAAAGCGAAGGACGACTGCATCCCGTGACGACAAGTTACTTGCCGTTCCCGCCGAGCGGCCCGGTCGAGCGAATCGCGGCGAGCGGCGTGGAACAGGTGCTCGACAAGACGGCCGGCGACATTCTCGTCTTTCTGCCCGGCGTCGGCGAGATTCGCCGCACCCATCAGGCGCTCGAGTCGCTCGCCGAGCGGCGCGGCCTCGCGGTGATGGATTTGTACGGCGACCTGCCGTACGAGCAGCAGGAGGCGGTGCTGCGACCGGCCGACCGACGCAAGCTCATTCTGGCGACAAACGTGGCCGAGACGTCGGTGACGATCGAGGGCGTCACGGGAGTCG
This sequence comes from Planctomycetia bacterium, assembly GCA_036758585.1. Taxonomy (GTDB): domain Bacteria; phylum Planctomycetota; class Planctomycetia; order JALXBF01; family JBGPMX01; genus DAIOWH01. The sequence goes on along the minus strand of DAIOWH010000129.1, from coordinate 1,913 downwards.
TCGACACGGGGCTCGCCCGCGTGTTGCGGTTCGATCCGTCGGTCGGTCTCGATCGGCTGGAGGTGTGTCGCATCTCGCGAAGCTCGGCCGACCAGCGAGCCGGACGAGCCGGGCGAACTGCACCCGGCGTCTGCCTGAGACTCTGGACCGAGCGCGAGCACGCGGGATTGAACGAGCGCGAGGATCCCGAGGTTCGCCGCGTCGACTTGGCCGGCCCCGCGCTCGAATTGCGCGCGTGGGGCGAGCCAGACCTGCGTGAGTTCCCTTGGTTCGAATCGCCGCCTGCCGCCGCACTCGACGAGGCCGACCGATTGCTGCGCCGGCTGGGCGCACTCGACGAGCGGGGCGCTACGGAGCTGGGGCGATGCATGGTCCGATTCCCGGTACATCCGCGCCTTGCAAGAATGCTGATCGAGGCTCACCGGCTGGGCCACCCGGACCGTGCGGCGCTGGCCGCGGCGCTTTTGTCTGAGCGCGATCCGTTCGTGCGTCCGCGTGATCGCCGCGCGGCAACCCACTCGACCGATTCCGACGTGCTCGATCGACTCGAAACGCTCGAAGCGTTCGACCGATCGAACCGGCGCGGCCCAGCGCTCGGCGAACTCGCCGCCGGCGCCGCCCAAATCGTCCTTCGCGCTCGCGACCAGTTGGCCCGTACTGCGCGCGATGTGTGCGGCCGAGCGAAGTCGGCGGCGTGCGACGCCGACGAAGCGGTCCTTCGCGCGTTGCTCGCCGCCCTGCCGGACCGTGTCGCGCGGCGGCGCGAACCGAACAGTCCACGCGGCGTCTTGGTCGGCGGACGCGGCGTGCGACTTTGGGAGCGCAGCGCCGTGCGCAACCCCGATCTTTTCCTTTGCGTGGACATTGAAGAGCAAGGCGGCAACGAGGCCCTGGTCCGTCAGGCATCGGCGATCGAACGCCAGTGGCTCGCACCCGACTTGGTCCGCGAGTCGGTCGAGGTCGAGTTCGACGAGTCGCGCGAGCGGGCGATCGCGGTCCGCCGCACTCGTTACGATGATCTGGTCATAGACGAGTCGCCGACCGACGCAGCCGATCCGAGCCGACTCGCCGAAGCACTTTGTCGCGCGGCGTCGGTGCGGCTCGATCGCGCGTTGCCGCTCGGCGACGACGCCGTAGCCCAGTTCCTGGCCCGCGTGCGCTGCCTCGGCGAGTGGTTGCCCGCGCTGAGTCTGCCGGAGTTCACCGACGACGAGATGCGCGAACTGTTGCCGCAACTCTGCGCCGGCCGTCGCTCGTTTGCCGAACTCCGCTCCGCCCCGTTGGTCGACTTCCTCAAGAGCGCCCTGACGCCCGCCCAAATCGCCGCACTCGAGCGTGAGGCCCCCGAGCGGCTCGCCGTGCCAAGCGGCAGCCGCATTCTGCTGCGCTACGAAGTCGGTCGCCCGCCGGTCCTGGCCGCGCGGATTCAAGAACTGTTCGGCCTCGTCGATACCCCGCGCGTCGCTGGCGGCCGCGTGCCCGTCCTCGTTCATCTGCTCGCCCCGAACATGCGTCCGCAACAGGTGACCCAAGACCTGCGCAGTTTCTGGACGAACACCTACCCCACCGTGCGCAACGAGCTGCGCCGCCGTTACCCCAAACACTCCTGGCCCGAAGACCCCCTCAACGCTCCCCCCGAACGCCGACCGGCACGACGAAGATCGTGATCGCCCCTGCTCATGGGCTCACTGGCACACGGGACAAGAATCTTGTTGCAACTCGGAATTGGTGTGGTATCCTGCCGCACGTTGCGGGTGGGTTCGATCTTGAAGCATGTGCAGCCAGATACTCTGTGCGTCGCTCGACGCCTTGCTGGCGTCGAACGTCCGAACTTCGGACAACTGATCACTGACAACTGACCACTGGTCACTGATCAAAGGGGGTACACGCATGCGCTGGGTCACGAAACATGT
>DAIOWH010000128.1:0-19331 GCA_036758585.1 Planctomycetia bacterium | reverse complement strand
ACGCAGGCGATCCTCAATCCTCGATCCTCGATTCTCGTTTCCTCTACGGTCCCGCGGTCGATCAAGTCCTGTCGGAAGAGCAAATCCAGCCGAACGGATCGGCCAGGAACTACTTGCTGTTTGCGGATCACTTGGGTTCCATTCGCGACATCCTCAGCCCGAACTGCGTCGGTGGCGGCCACATCGACTACACCGGCTTCGGCCGGGTCGCGGCGGTCTTCGACTACCTCGGCAACCCCTCAACGCTCAACGATCTCAACGCCACACGTTTTCTATTCACCGGTCGCGAGTACGACGCCGAGCTCGACCTCCAGTACAACCGCGCCCGCTACTACGACGCGGCAATCGCGCGGTTCTTGTCGGAGGATCCACTCAGTTTCGGTGGTGGCGACGCGAACCTTTACGGCTACGTCTGGAACGACCCACAGAATTACGCCGACCCATCGGGACTAGCGGGCGAACATCGTCCCGCACGAATGAACTCCACGAAGCCTGAAGAGGAGAAGAGACGCAAGGAGCAGTTTAATGAACTGACTGCGGCGTACGGGCCAGATAACCTCGCTGACGCACCGCCGTGGATAAGGGAAGCGATCGTCACTGGAATCATCCACTTCGGATGGCCGGAAAACTGGCCCCCGCCGAAGCCCTATTATCCGCCCTACTCAGGGCCAACGATCGGGCCTCCCCAAGCACCGATTCCCGAGCCCCGGCCAGTGCCCTACTGGCCGATGTGGTGTATCGAGTTAATGGCTGCGATCGGTAAGGGATTCATGTACGCAGGCGCGTGCGCGGTGGCACCTGTTCCCGGCGGGTCTGGAGTAAAGACCCTCGGCAGGCCCAAGCCGAGCAGACCCCACAGGCCCACGACGCGCCCGGGTAGGCCAGGAAATCCTGACCACGTCGCGGATGTGAACAGAAACAATACGCAGGAGTCTGGCGACTTGCGCCCAGGTAAGGTTGGGAACCGGGTTCCGGATGGCGTCGGGCGCCCGGGGCAGGTAGTTACTGTTCGAGGCGAGCGGATTGATCCAGGATCTGGGCGAGTCATCATTGTCGAGTCGGAGCGGTTCAACAAGAACGGCCAGATCACCTCTGCCGGCCGCGATCAAATCAGGGACATCCGAGAAGCCGACCCGTCAGCCACGATAGTCGTGACTGACCCGGCACGCCCGAAAGCCACGCCGGTTATCTTTCGACCGGGTGAGCAGCCACCGCCCCGCGGAAGGCTTGATCCGAATACGCCACCGAAGGTACCCTTTCCCGAGGATTGAGAGCCATGCCTGTTGTAGTAACTTTTTGGCAACTCCCAGAGGAAGAGAACACACTTCTAGAGTACCTCGAGCGCACCGGGGGTATCGTTGGGCTTCCCGATCATTGGGTCAAGTCTAGTGATGACCTAACGCCCCTTGCGATACGCCTCTTCATTCAAAAACATGATCCAGACCAGTTCTTGTTTGGATTGGAACAGCATCTGAGGGACGTTTCGATCGAGAGGAGCAAGTATGAGGGCGTATGGGGTTACAAGGGTCCCGGAGCCATGCAGGCGTGCCTAGTTACTTATACGCGCCCAAAGCTATATGAGGGAAGGAAGCTTGCACTTTCAAACCTCGCCGCATATTGGACGTGCCTGGATGAGGGCAACTCGATGGTCATCGACAAGGATCGGGAGTTCGTGAAATGGGGCAAGAGGGTAATGGCGTGGGTCAGAAAAGCCACCCCGGAACAAGTCGAGTGCAACGGATATCCCTACCGCGCGACTAGGCAGGTCAAGGAAGCGGTGGAGAGTGGTGAGATCGTACCAGTGTTACATTGAGGCGCGAAAAAGGGCGCGAGAAAAGGCGAAAAAAGGGGCCGCGAAAAAGTTTCATCAGGCGGGCAGAAGGGGGACAGTCCCGCTTAAGTCCGCCGGCCGCGGAAAAGATGTTCTCTCTGCTAGACTGAGCGGCACGGAGGCGCGATATGACCAGGATGGTGAGGCGTGGGAAGCCGGGCGCGGCGAGACGCGCGTACTCGGATGAGTTCAAGCTACGAGCGGGTCTACACGCGCGACGCCGACGGCAACGTGACCAAGGTCGAGCGGCGCGACGCCTGGCTGCCCACCTGGGCGCCGACCTACGAGACGCTGGCCGAGTACGAATACGACCTCGCCGATCGCATGACCCGTTCGACGCGGTATCATACGTCGACCCGCTCGACCAGGCGATCAAGTACGTGGACGAGTACGCCTACGACGGCGTGCACCGGATCACGATGCACCAGGACGCGACGGGGCGCGTCGAGTCGTGCCAGTACGACATCTGGGTGCCTGGCGCGGTGCCGTGGGACGACGCGGTGCGGACCGAGTGCCAGCTCGGCACGCGGCAGCCGTGGCGGCGGACCTACGATGGCGCGGGCAACCTGGTCAGCGTCACGGATCCGCTCGGCCACTCGACCCGCTACGAATACGACGATCTCAATCAACTGACCAAGATCATCGACGCCCGCGCGGGCGAGACCCGGTTCGCCTACGACGCCGTGGGCAACCTTCTGAGCCTGACCGACCCGGTCGGCAACATGACGACGTACCTCTACGACGGCCTCGACCGCGTGACCCGCGAGACGAACCAGTTGGGACTGAGCCGCTGGTACGCCTACGACGCGGCGGGCAACCTGGGGTGGCTGACCGACCGCAATGGCCGCGTGCGCCAGTTCAGCTACGACCTGCTCGACCGCATGACCGCCGAGACCTGGCCAGGCCCGAACGGACCGGAGGAGCGAGCCTGATCCTTCACTCGGCCGCAGCTCATTTGAGACACAGCTCATTTGAGAAATCCATAGCGCAGCACGACCGCACTCAAGATCACGCCGCCGCCGCCGATCGTGGTGGGGCTCGGCTGTTCGCCCACGGCGAAGTAGGTGAGCACCGGATTCAGCACCGGCTCGACGAGTGCGATGATTCCCGCCTCCTGGGGCGTGATCACCGACAGGCCGCGCGAGAACAGGATATATGGAATCCCCATCTGAACTGCGCCGAAGATCGCCATTGCGGCCCAACTCGCTGCCGAGATCCCCACCGGCTGCCACTCGTCGCGCACGAAAAGCACCGGCAGCAGCACGGCGCCGCCGATCAGATGGTTCAGCACGGTGAGCCACACTGCATCTTCGTCGCGCAACACGCGCAGAAAAACCGCGACGCCGCCGTAGGTGACCCCCGCGACGAGGGCCAGCACGATGCCGAGCGACGCTTCGCGCCAGTCGCCCACCACGATCACCGCGATACCGATCATGCCGACACCGAGGCTCAGGAGGTTGCGTCGGTCGACCGGCTCGCCGAGCCACAGCACGCTGGCGAGGAACATCCAGGCCGGGGCGGTGTATTGAAGGAAGATCGCATTGGCGGCGGTCGTGAGCGTGATCGACGTGACGTAGCACGCGTTCATGGCGGCGAAGCACGCGACCAAGCCGATCATCGCCGGCCTAAAACGGACCGCCCGCGGTCGAACCAGCGGCAGCAGCACCAGCCCCGCGAACAGCGCGCGCAGGCAGGCCATGGTCGGGCCGGGCAGCTCCACTAGCTTGGCAAACGGTCCGCCCATGCTCCAGAGCACCGCCGCCGCCGCAACGAGCAGTCGACCGTGAGTAGGTGTGAGGCTGGATCGCAACATGCGGCGTACGATGCCCGCTCGTGTCGGCAGTGTCAACGCAGCAAACAGCGCCGCGGCGCCGGCGGACAGTGTCGTGTGTGCAGCTTGACCCGCACCCGCGGCCGCCTATGATGGTTTGGGCAGTCAATCCGCAGGGCCAGGACTCCAGGGCATGCCGAAGTTTCCTCGGCTGGTCATCGGTAGTGTTTCGCCACAGCAAGACGACCCGGTCGCGATGACGCTGGCGCTCATGGCCGCTTTGCGACGCGGCGGCTACGAGGTTCAGCACTTTCGATCGCCGGCGGCGTTCGCGCCGATCGACTATGTGACTCCGCTGGCGGGCATCGCCAGCCGGCACCTCGATCCGTGGATCATGTCTGAGTCGCTCTGCCGCGAGCTCTTCGCGCGCAGCGCCGCGGCTGTCGACGTATCGCTGATCGAGAGCAGCCCGACTGCGTCACGAACGGACGCCGTCGAAGGCGCGGGGCAAACGTGGGCGAGCGTCGCCGTAGTGCTCGGCGCACCGGTGCTCGGCGTGCTGCGCAGCCAGCCAAGCGAGTCGTTTCACCGACTGCCGTTGCCCGGCGGGCTCGATGGCCTGCTGCTCGACGGGTTCCCCTCTCGCGAGCATTTTGAGAAGGAAAAGACCTGGATCGAGGGGATGACGGGCCTCAGCGTCGTCGGTGGGCTGGCGGCGGGCCGGGCGGTGAGCGACTGCGTCGAGCGGTTGCGGTCGGGCAAGCGCGTGCTGGAGAGCGTGCTCGCTGATCTGACACGGCGCGTGCTCGACGTCACCGACCTCGGTCGGCTGATGCAGCTCGCGCGGTCACGCCCGTTCCCGAGCTACACGGCCGAGTTGTTCGCTGCGCCGCCGGCGTCGCGCGAGATGGTGCGCGTGGCCGTGGCTTACGACGAGTGCTTCCACTGCTACTTCCCGGACACGCTCGACGCACTGGAGTTCTTGGGGGCAGATCTGCGCGTGTTCTCGCCACTCGCCGACGAGCGCCTGCCCGACGACGTCGACATCGTGTACATGGGCTGCGGCCACCCTGAAGAACATCTCGTCGAGTTGGCCGAGAATGAATGTATGCGAGCCGCGCTGCGCGGGCACGTCAGCGCGGGCAAGCGGCTGTACGCCGAAGGGGGCGCGGCCGCGTACCTGTGCCAGCGGATTCACGCGCCCGACGGCCGAGCGGTCGCGTCCGTCGGCATTCTGGCGGCCGACGCTGAGTTCACGAACAGTGCGTCGATTCGCGCTGAGCCGGTGGAGCTGACTTGCCGCCGATCTGCGTGGATCGCCGAGCGTGGAGCGACGATTCGCGGTTACCGCAGCACGGCGTGGCGGTTCATGCCGACCAGCGAGCGGGCTGTGTGCTTCGCGTCAACCGTGGGGCAGGCTTCCAGCCTGCCGATGTCGAACAGCGAACTGGCGGGCAGGCTGGAAGCCCGCCCCACGGGGACCTTGGGACGCGGCGTGACTGCCGAGGGCGTCGTGCGGCACCATGGCGTCGGCAGCACAGCGCACCTGAACTTCGCCGCGCAACCGCGCGTGCTCGAGTCGTTCTTCGCCGCGCACGCGCCCTCGCTGATCATTTGACTCAGATAGCGCGGGCGGCTACTTCACTTCGTCTCCGGTCTTGCCGCCCAGCTCGATGTACCAGTAGCCGTCCGGTTCGGACCAGCCGAGCAGTCGGCCGTCGCGCGAGAACGCGGGCTTGGCGCCGCACTCCGACCGCTTCAGGGCGAGCACGACTTCGCCGGTGGTCGAGTCGAACAGTCTGAGCTGCTTGTCGCAGCTCGTCGCGGCGATCCGTTTTCCGTCGGGCGTGAACGCCATGCCCGCCACGTAGTCGGCGAACGGGCCGGCGTTGAACAGCGGCTGATCGGCGGTGACATCGAAGACGGCCAGGAACTTGTTGACGTTGCCGCGCGGGGCGCTGGCGATCCGTTTTCCGTCGGGACTGAACTCGAGTCCCATGGTGTACGAGGCGTGCCGCATCGACCGCACGTGCTCGCCGGTCTTGGCGTCGTGCAGCACGATGTCGAACATGCCGCCGGTCGCGAGCACGTCGCCCTGCGGGCTGAACGCGAGGCCCTCGCCGAAATTGTAGCGCGGACCGACGCCCGCGATCCGTTTCGGCTCGTCACCGGCGAGCGACCAGAGTTCGAGTTCCTTCTGGGTCTCGGCGACCAGGGCCGAGCCGTCGGCCGCGGCGGCCACTTCGCGCACCGGCCAGTTCGCTCCCAGTGAGATCGTGTGCCGCACTTTCCACGTCGTCGCGTCCCAGACGAGCACTTCGCCGTTCTGATGACCCGAGAAGAACGTCTTTCCGTCGCTGCTGAAGACGCCCGACCAGATCGCCGCGCCTGCCGGGTGCGCGACCGATTGGGCGGGCGAATCGGGCGCGGCCAGGTCGTGGACGCGTACGCTTCCGTCGCGGCAGATGAACGCGAACTGCCGATTCGTCCCGTTGAGCACGCCATATCGGACATCGACGTTGGGCTTGGCGATCTTGCGGACCAGGTCGCTCGGGCCGCCGGCTGCGTCACGAGCGCGAGCTTGAAGGTAGTCGAACTCAAAACTGCGATGTGTTTTTTCAGTTGCATCGAGCCGCTGCTTGGCGTCCGCCGGTCGGCCGGCGTCGAGGTCGGCTTGAGCCTGGCGGATTTCGCGGGCGTAGGCCTTGGCCGAACCGTCCGGCGTCGTAGCCTGCGCGAGCGCCGACGTCTCGCGCTTGCTCACCGCAAGATTCAGCACGACCGCCAAGAGCACAAGACTCGATCGCGTGCATGTCACTCGTTTCATGGCGAGACCCTCCAGGACAGATTGCATCGAACGAAGGTCACTTAGGAACAGCCGGGAGCGGATTGATCGTCGGATTCGAACGGACTTGGAAGTAGCCCCACAGCTCGACCGGCTGACCTCCTTCGGGTTCGACGTCGACCCGATAGCTCACGGGAGTCGGGCGATCGAACCGCCCGATCCGAAGGCTTGCCGGCGCCGGGCTGTTCGACACGCTGGCCGTTTCGATCCATGGCCCGAAGACGTCGGTCTGAACTCGCACTTGACAAGACCGGACGCGCGCGCCGCGTGGCCAGTCGAACTTGAGCACGACCTCCTCATCGGGTTTGGGCACGAGCGGATCGGGCAGCGCCCGAAACACGGAAAACAGATCGGCACCGCGATCGACGCGCTGCGACGGCGGCATCCAACCGAGTCGCTTCTTCTGGTCGTCGTCGATCCACGATTCACTGATCCAACCTTTGTACTGAGCCAGGCTCATGACCGAATCATTGGCCGGTTCCGGATGCGGCAAACCGATGGCGTGCCCGACGCCTTCGTGGTACACAACGCAGTCGGTTCCGCTGTAGGGCACGCGCCAGCCGTCGGCGCTGACCAGACCCCAGCCGACGCCGCGATCGGCCAAGTAGGTCGCTCGCGCTCCGCCCGACGCCGCGCCGGGAAAGTGGCGGTTGTTGATGAGCTGCCCCTCGAACTCCTGGCGGTCGCCGGTCGTCTTCAGTCGGAAGAAGTCTTCGAGCGGCCCCCAGTTGATATCGCTGAGCACGAGTAGAATTGGATACGCGGTCCGCTCGCCCTGGCCGACGCCGAGCGTGGCGTCGACCTCACGGAGCGTCGCGAAGAAGATGTGGTTCGCGTCGCCCGATCGAAGCTGCTCGGTCGTACGCGTCGAGCGGAACGGCTCGGGACGAACCTTCGTGGTGAGGGCCGACTGGCCTTGGAACTCGCGGGCGTGGAACTGCTCGATGCGCCGGGTGAAATACTCGACGCGATCTTTCCAGTCGGGAAGCGGCATCCGGTCGCTCGGTACGAAGTAGACGACCAGCACTTCGATGCGGTCGATGTTGTGTCGGCCATCCCAGGTCTTCAACTCGCCGCGCGCGGGCGTGAGCCAAACGAGTAGCAGCGGCAGCGCGAGAAGCCCCGTGCGGGCGAGGCGTCGGACCGGTCGGAGGGCGGTTCGGATGGATTGCATGCGGCTCATGTTACCGAGCGGCCGCGGGTCGGCAACTCGCGCGGCCGGATTTCAGACCCACTCCTTGATCATGCGGCCTTCGATCAGGCGAACCGGCCGCCCGTCGGGCGCGTGCGCGATCAGGTCGAGCGGCAGACCGAGCTTTTGGTAGATCGTCGCTGCAACATCGTCGGTGAAGTACTCGTCGCGCACCGGGCGCTCGCCTTGCGGATCGGTCGCGCCGAGCTCAGGCGGGTTGTAAACAACGTGCCTTGAATGGCATCAGGCGGGTGTCTGCTTGGGCAGCGGCCCGATTATAGCCAGCGCGGCAATCGGATCAAAGGTCAATTATGTATATAGCATCGGCCGGCCACAGGCGCATGTCCAAGAAAAAATCGGGCGGCTCACGCGCGGCGGCGCCGGCCTGTGCCGTTGGCTGCTGGCCTGATCTCAAGGTCGGTTACTAGCAGCAAGTCGATAATGTGGGTCGTGTCGTCGGGCTGGCACACGATGACTGTTCGGCCGCTTGGGACAGCCATGATGAACTCACGCGACAACACTTCGATGTTGCGGCCATCGGCGAGGTGGATGGTGAACGGTCGAAACGGTTGCGCTTGATATGCGGCACGAACTTGTTCTATCGTCATGTTCTTTTCTCGTTGGAGGCGGCCTAGCACGACCGCCCTATTCTATCTTGTCTAAGCCTTTCATTTCCAAGCCGAGATGGCGTCGATGGCGGGCTGTCGCCATAATGGTCGCAGCAATGCCCGCCTTGAATCAAGCCTGAAACCCCAGGCGCCCGCCATACGCACTCGTTTCGGAGGAGGGCCAGTGAACCGATTGCTGCGTTCGCATACCCGCGTGCTCGGGCAGGCACTGTTATCCTGTTGTACGGCGCTGGCCTTCCTTGCCACGGCCCAAGCCGGCGAATTCCAAGTAGCGCCGGCGCAGGTCGCCTTCGACCGCAACTTCGAGCAGGCTCAGCTCATCGTGACGGCGGCCGATGCGTCGGGCGCGGTGGGCGAGCGGTCGGAGGACCTGACCGGACGGGCGTCGTTTGTGTCGTCGAATCCGGCGGTGGTTTCGGTGTCGGCCAGCGGCCGGTTGTTGGCCGTCGGCGATGGCGAGGCGACGGTGACGGTCGCTGTGGACGGGGACGCCAAGCCGGTGACTGTCAAGGTGGCCGGCGTCGCGGCCGTGCCGCAGATCAGTTTCAGCGAGCAGGTCGAGCCGATCGTTTCCAAGGCCGGGTGCAACGCGGGCGCTTGCCACGCGAGCCAGCATGGCAAGGGCGGGTTTGTGCTGTCGGTATTCGGGTTCGACCCGGGCAAGGATCACGAGTACATGGTGCGCGATCAGTTGCAGCGCCGCGTGAACTTCGCGCGACCGGGCGAGAGTCTGCTGCTGAAGAAGCCGACGCTGGTCGTGCCTCACGGCGGCGGGCGACGACTGGAGCCAGGTTCGGTGGATCACCAGATTCTGGCCGCGTGGATTGCCGCCGGCGCACCGGGGCCGAAACCGGACGCGGCGAAGGTGCAGAAGATCGACGTCGCGCCCGCGCGCCGCGTCGGCGACCAGGGTCTGAAACAGCAGTTGCGAGTGACCGCGACCTACAGCGACGGCCGGGCGCGCGATATCACGGCCTGGGCCAAGTTCGACTCGATGGACGATTCGGCCGTTGCGATCACCAGCGACGGCATGGCGACCGCCGTCGGCCGCGGCCAGGCGCCCGTGATGGTCCGCTTCGAGGGCCAGGCGGCGATCTCGATGGTCGTTGTGCCGTTCGCCACGACTGTGGACCTCGCCGATTGGAAGGACAACAACTTCGTCGATCAACTTGCGGCGGCGAAGTTCCGCGAGCTGGGCATTGCCCCGTCGCCGCTCTGCGACGACGCTACGTTCCTGCGCCGTGCGTTCCTCGACGCGGTCGGCGCCACGCCCACGGTCGATGAGGCCGCCGCGTTTCTCGATTCCGCCGACCCCGACAAGCGACGGAAGCTCATCGACCGACTACTCGGCTTCACGGGCGATCCGGCTCAGGACGTGTACAACGACAAGTACGCCGCCTACTGGACGCTCAAGTGGTCGGACCTGGTGCGCAACGCCAGCGCGTCGGCTCAGGAGGCTGGCATGTGGGCGATGCACAACTGGATGCGCGAATCGTTTCGCGCGAACAAACCGTTCGATGCCATGGTCCGCGAGTTGGTGGCCGCGAAAGGTTCGACATTCTCAGTCGGTCCGGCCAATTTCTTCCGCGGCCTGATTTCTTGTGATTTCGCCATGTGCTCCCCTCGCTGGCGCGTCGGGCTACTGTCCCAGAATCGTGCAAGGCTATTTAGCCCTTACGTGTCGCTCGAGGGTGTCGATCACCTGATCGAGTGACATGCCGGACGAGTCGACGACGATGGCGTCGGGGGCGGGAACCATCGGGGCAATGGCTCGGGCGGCGTCGCGACGGTCGCGGTCGGTCTGGTCGGCAAGGACCTGTTCGAGCGTGATCGGCTGACCGCGCTCGGCGAGTTCGCGCTGACGGCGGGCGGCCCGGACGGCGGGGTCGGCGGTCAGGAAGAACTTGCAGGCGGCGTCGGGGAAGACCACTGTGCCCTGATCGCGACCTTCGGTGACGATGTTGCCCGCGCGACCAATCGCGCGCTGCAACGCGACCATCTGGGTGCGCACGGCCGGCGAGTCGGCGACATGGCGCGACGACTTCGTCACCTCGGGGCTGCGGATCGCCGCCGACACATCTTCGCCGTCGAGCAACACCGAACCGCCGCGCAGCGTGATCGTGACGGACTCGGCAACTTGGCCGAGCGCCGTTTCGTCGTCGAGCGGTACGCCGCGTCGCGTGGCGGCCAGCGCCACCGTACGATACATCGCGCCCGTGTCGAGGAAATCGAAGCCGAGTCGTTGAGCCAGCGCGCGCGCCGCCGTCGATTTGCCGGCCGCCGCAGGTCCGTCGATGGTGACAATCATGGCGTTGCGAGTGGCGAGTTGCGAGTTGAGGGCCGCAGAAACCGGAGGGGAAACCCCGAAGGACACGGATGGCAGCCCCGGCTCCGTCCGCCCTGTATTCGTGTGATTCGTGTCATTCGTGGTTCCCTCTCCGGTCGCTACGCGAACTCGACTTCGATCTGAGTGATCTCGCGCGGCGCCAGATCCAATGGGACTACGTCGCCTTCCGGGTACAGCCGCGCCAGCCGCTGGCCGTGGAAATCGGTTGTTTGGGCGTCGGCGACCGGTCGCAGGCAGCGCAGGTTGGCTCGCGTGTATCGACCGGCGGTCTCGAACAGTCGCAGTCGCAGGCCGCGCCGCTCGCCGTCCAGCGGGGCGAGGCTGGTCACGACCACGTTTCGCGCGTCCAGATGAAAGAACCAACCGGCCGGCCCGCTCGACGGCGGCCCGACGTCGCTCGCGATCATAGCAGCCGGCGTGACGAGGTCCAACGCGGACTGAAACGGATTGACCAGATCGATGCCCAGGCCCAGCTCGAAGCGCCGGCAGGTCTCGGTCGGCGTGACGAGCAGCACGTCGAGCATTCGGTTGCCCGATCGCTGGTGGAACGGCAGGCCGCCGGTGAGGATAGCGGTGCGAGTGCGGCGCCCGTGGACCTCGACGAAGTACGGCGACTCAGGACGCGGCGCGCGAGTCGATTCCGTCAGCGTGCCGACGGCGCGGACCAGCACCGCGTCGGCGTCGGGCCAGGCGAACCGGCTCGCGATGTACGATTGCCACGGGCCGGTCTGCGGGTCGAGCGCGCCGTCGGACAGGCCGGTCAGTTCGATCGTCAAGCGCACGATCGTCTCACCGCGGGCCAGTCGATAGGTCTGGCGGAAGCCGACCAGCGGCAGCGTCGTCGCGTCGTCCGAGCCGGAGCTTGCGACAAGGTCGCCCTCGACGACGAGTTCAGCCAGTTCGGGTCCTGAAGCGACAGTCGTGGTGGTGCGCGGCCGCATCGCGGTCTTGATCGGCCCAGCCGGTGCGCCAGCCGTGCTGTAGCCGTCGGGTCCATACGCGGGATCGTAGATTGGGTCGCGGCTCGTCGGAACCCCGACCGCGGCGAGCTGCTGGCCGAGTTGAGCGAAACGTGTTGTCGCATGGCGGAGCGATCGAATGCCGCCGGTCGCCTCGTCGAGTTCGACCTCCAGGATTCCGTTCCGAATAGTCGGACCTTCGATGACGACTTCGGGCGCGTCGGCGACCGCGTCGAGGTTCGGCGCGTCGCTCGAGACCCATTGAAACCCGAAGCCGGGGACGTTCGCCGAGACGTAACGCGGAGCGGGTGTCTCGGTCTCGGCGGCTGATCGGGCGGGGAGCGGCACAACGACGCGGCGATCGAAACTGAGCGGGTTGAGAACGAGAACTCCCCGGGCAGCCTCGCCGCCCCGCCCTGCCCCTTCCGCAGGAGCGACGGCGTTTTGAGTCGGGAGCAGGAGCCTAGCCAAGCGGCCGATCGCATCGTGCTGTGCGGCTTCCAATCGCGTGGCGACGTCGTCGCCGTCGGTCTCTAGTTGGGTCTCGATGTCGGCGATGTCGGGGTGCTCGGCGGACCAGCGGCGGCGGATGATGTTGTCGATTGTCGCCAAAGCACGGACGGCGTCGAGTTTCGCACGCAGCATGTGGTGCCGTGCGAAGTAGCTGATCGGATCGCGCTGGGCACGTTGGTGCGCGAAAGCGAGAAACGGGCTGACGTAGTCGTCGCTTGCCGCCGACGCCGAGAGAGACGATGGGTCGGTGGTCTGGAAGTAGTGCGAGAGCGTACTGAACCTGCCGAAGACAGGCGCGTGGCGAGTGATGCGGATGAGGTCGTCGTACCAGTGCGCGTCGGGGGCGGGCCAGTGGACCAGCCCGATCGTCGCCACAAAGTCGCGCGCGATGGTCTGACTGAGCCGCCAGGGAAACTTGAGGAACTCGAGCGCTCGATCGGCGGCGAACGGCGCTCGGCTGAGCGTTTCGACGGTGCCCGAGTCGGGCGCCTCCCAGCGGACCTTGGCGTCAGGCCGATCGGGCACACGACCGTCGTCGAAACAGAAGTGAGTCGCGTAGGCGAACTCGTGGCGACTGATCAGTTGCCAGACGTGGCGAGCCAGGCCGAACCGCCGGCGGCCGAAGATTGTGGGCGCGCGACCGAAGGCGTCGCGATAGGCCTGTTCGCCGCGGTGGAATTGCCAGAGATGCGACTCGATCGGCAGCAGCGTGCTGGCGATCTCGTCGAACTCGCCGCCGATGATTTCAACGTCGGCCGAGTCGACCTCGAGTCTCAGCGCGTCGGCAGTTGCGGGATCGCGGCGGCGCAGTTCGTCGGCGGTGCGGCCGCTGAGGATCAGGTTCACCGGCCCAGTGAGTTTGCGCTGCTGCGGCAGGCGATCGAGTCTGGCACGTGGATCGACCAGCACCAGGTCGAGCAAGTGGATTTCGGCGGCGTAGAGTTGCTCGCGCGCCTCACGCAGCAACTGGAATGCGGCCTCGCGATGGTTCCGGTGCGTAACGGCGTCGTCCACGACGGCAGCCGACGCGGCGGCCAGGACCTCCTTGTCGAAGCGATCGTCGAGCGTCGAGACGTGCTTCATGTACGCGGTCAGCATCTCGAGCCACAGCCGAGCGAGGGCGAGGGCGAAGAAATCGGCGACCACTTCGTCGGACGGCTGGCTGAAGAATCCGCTGGGCAGCTCGTCGCGCAGACGAGCGAGAAACCGCTCGAGCGTTTCGTCGCCCGCGATGACCCGCGCGCCGCCGGCGCGAGCCTGGTCTTCCCAAGCGTGCGGCAGGAACCGGCGGCTTGGTTCGGGCACGAGGATGAGCTGACCGGGCGTCGCGACGGGAGGATCGGAGGCCCGAACCCACGTCGGCAGGCGGTTCGAGCGGTTCAACAAGGCGGGGTGCCAGAGCGCTTGGAAGCTGTCCATGGTCGCGCGGGCCGCTCGTTCGGTGAGCTCGGACGGGTCGGGGTCCGGGCCAGAGAGGGGGACGATCGTGATCAGGTGCTGGAAAGGCATCGGGACAATCTAGCCGGACTGTCGGGCTTTGGGAATCCGTTCGCAAGCTCCATGACCGACGGGTCAGACGAGTCGGACGGTTTTCGGAATCAGGGCCTCCGCCAACTTTGGGAGATTGTGGCGTGGCCGTCCCGGCCGCCTCACATCTGGCGGATGAAACGGCAGGCGGGACGCCTGCGCCCCAAACTTGGCGAAGAGCCGGAATCAGTTGGCGTTAGCTTGCCCGCGACGGGCGCAACTTCCGGGAACCGCCAGCGGCGTGAGTGCGTCGAAAGGTTCGGTCGAGTTCGGCCGGTTGACAATTGGTGCCGACCTCTGATAGCGTGTTTGGGGGTCCACGGGACAGGCAAGTCACGCACTTATCGTAGTTTGTGGATCGAAGGTTGGAAGGCTGCGGGCCGTCGGCTCGTCGCTGCGGAGGCATTCTGCTCATGGCTACGAATCAGGCAGTCTGGGGGATCGAGATAGGTCAGTGCGCCCTTAAGGCGATACGGTTGGGAATGAGCCCCGACAGCAAGAAGATCGAAGCGCTGGCATTTGATTACATCGAGCATCCGAAGATCCTCAGCCAACCGGACGCCGACCCCGACGCACTGAGCCGCGAGGCGCTGCAGACGTTTCTATCGCGCAACCCGATCAAGGGCGATCGCGTGGTGATCGGTGTACCGGGCCAGTCGGGCCTGGCGCGGTTCATCAAACTGCCGCCGGTCGAGACGTCGCGCATTCCAGAGATCGTCAAGTACGAGGCGCGGCAGCAGATTCCTTTCGCGCTCGAGGAGGTGGTGTGGTCCTATCAGAAGGTCGGCAAGGCGGAGGAGACCGAGGGGTTCGCGCTCGAGACGGAAGTCGGCCTGTTCGCGATGAAGCGGGACTTGATCTATCGCTACATGCAGCCGTTTCGCGACGCGGGCATCGAGGTCGACGTGGTGCAGATGCGGCCGCTCGCCGTTTTCAATTTCGGAGCCTACGACCGGCTGACACAGCTTCACGCGGACCAATCGGCCGACAAAGAGGCCGACGAGAAGGCGCATGGCTACAAACGTGAGGAGTTGGTGGAAGGGGCCGAGTCGGCCGCCGCGGGCCGCGACGAGAGCGAGTTCGTGGTGCTGCTCGATATGGGCGCCGACAACTCAGACCTGGTGATCACGAATGGCACACGCATTTGGCTGCGCAACCTGCCGATCGGCGGCAATCATTTCACACGGGCGCTGACCAAAGAACTGAAGCTGACGTTTGCCAAGGCCGAGCACCTGAAGCGGAACGCGACCAAAGCTCAAGACCCGAAGGCGATCTTTCAGGCGATGCGACCGGTGTTCAATGACCTGGTCAGCGAGATCCAGCGGTCGATGGGCTATTTTTCCAGCGTGCATCGCCAGAGCAAGATCGTGCGGTTCCTGGGCACCGGCAATGCATTCAAGCTGCCCGGCCTGCAGAAGTTCCTTGCCCAGCACCTGCAGCACGAAGTCGACAAGGTTGAGGTGTTCAAGCAACTCAGGGGCGACCAGGTGCTGACCGCGCCGGCGTTCCAAGAGAATATCCTGAGCTTCTCGATCGTCTACGGACTGGCGTTGCAAGGGCTGGGCGTCTCGGGCGTGACGACGAGCCTGTTGCCTCCAGAGATCGAACAGGCGCGCATGATCCGTCGCAAGAAACCGTGGATTCTTACCGCGGCGGCGATCCTGCTTGCGGGGTTCACGTTCCCGTTTTTCGGCAACTGGTGGCAACTGAACGCCGTCAGCGCCAAAGAGTATGATCCCGCGCTCCAGAAGGCTGACAGCGAGTTGAACAACCAGACGACGAAGAAGTCCGCGTTTGAGCAGGCCAAGGGCGAATGGGCTCAGATCAAGAGCAACGGCCAGACGCTCACGGGTAACGTTGAGAAACGGCTCGAGTGGTTGGATGTGCTGCTGGCAATCAACGGAGCACTACCGAAGACTCCGGACAACGCGGATCGCGCGAAGTTGGCCGAGTTGGCCGAGGTTCAGATCGAAGAGGTAACGGCGACCTACTACCCTGACGTGAAGGCTTGGCACGACAAGGTGGTGCGCGAGCAGTGGCCCGCCCTCACGGTCTTGCCGCTGGACAAGAACGAGCCGCCGAGCGGCGAGGGCTGGGTGTTCACGTTACGCGGCTACCACTTCAACACTGGCGGCCAGATCTACACGATGGAGGCGCTGCTGGACACACCGCTAGGCTTCCATTTCTCGCCCGAAGTGCGCAATGCGGGCATCAAGGGGGCAGTGCTGTCGCTCAACTACACCCAAAACTGGGTGCCTGGGTCCGAGAGAAAAAAGGCCACCGGCGGCAACCGTGAGACCGGCGGCGGCGACTCGGGTGGTATGGCGGGTGGTGGTATGGCGGGTGGTGGTATGGCGGGTGGTGGCATGGCGGGTGGTGGCATGGCGGGTGGTGGCATGGCGGGTGGTGGCATGGGAAGCATGGGCGGCGCTCCTCCCGGTGGTGGGAGGGGCATGCTTGGTGGTATGGGCCTAGGGCGTGATGAGGGCGGCGGGGAAGATAGTGGCGGCGGGGAAGATAGTGGCGGCGGAGAGCCCGTCGAAGAGACACCGATCCAAGTCAGTGGATTCCCTCGAACAGAGTTCGAGCTTGAGTTCGTGTGGAAGGCGTTGGACAACTCACAGAAAAAAACTCCCTCAGAGTGGTTCGAGGCGATTCAGAAACACGGGCCTCGCACTGGGAAACCGACCGATGCCCTACTGAAGATGAAACCAGTTCGACCAGAAAAGGAAAAGGACGCCGAAAAGAAGGACGCAGAGAAGACCGAGGAAACCAACGCGCCCGCTGGTCAACCTGTCGGCGCCGGCAACGCAGCCGGCACAGGTACATCGAACGGCGCGGCCCCTGGGGCGGGGCCTGGCGGGGCTGTCCCGGGCGGTGCGGCGGGTAGTCCGATGCCGCCAGCCAAATGATCTTGGGAATAATCGCAACACAGATTGGTCGTAGAGGTGACTTGCAATGGAGCAACTGAAGAAAGCTTGGGTCTACCGATTCTGGATCGTTGTGGGCATCGTGGTGATCATGCCCATTGTGGGATTCTTCGTAGACACCAACTCGCTGGCGAAAAACGCCAAGCAGCAGGAAGACAAACTCAAGAGCAAGAAGCAACAGCTCGAGGGCGCCCTGGAAGGACCACACCCCAACGAGAAGTGGTCTGCCGGCGTTGAGGTGCTCAAGAAGTCGCTGAGCGAACAGGTCGATGTCGCTTGGGTCGATCTGTACGAGCGACAGGCCAAGATCATGACTTGGCCCGAGGCGGTCCGCGATGCGTACGTGCAAGCCGGACCTGACGGCGATGTGGGACCAGACGTCAAACTAGACTATCAAAAGCTGTATCGAGCACAGATCGACGAACTGTTCGTGCGTATGAAGGCGGGCACGGTGGTTGAGATTCCGAAGCCGGCGATTATTACCAAGTTTCGCCCCAGTTGGTTGACGGCCGGCGCCCCGCCGACCGTCGCGCAGGCTTGGTTGGCCCAAGAGGACGTCTGGCTCCTGCGAGCCATACTCGATGTCATTGTCCGCGCGAACAAAGGGTCGACCAAGGTCAACGATTCGCCCGTGAAGAGAATCTTGGACATTGAGATTGGTTCCAAGGCTGCAGACAGCCGCCTTAGTTCGAAAGGGTCCACGGAGCAACTGTCCGCACCGAAATCAAGCGGTGGCGCCGCGGAGTCGGCGCCAGGCGGAGCATCGAAGTCGGACCTGCGATACATCGAAGGGCAATTGTTCCAACAAGTGCCCATCTATCTGAAGCTCACGGTCGATCAGCGCGAACTACCCGCCATCCTTGCCGAGTTCAACAACTCGGACATCCCGATGCAGGTGAGACAGGTCTCCTTTGCCGCAGCCAGTGAACGAGCGCCCTTGCCGGGCACAAGCGTCGCCAAGAGCGCAAGCCAAGAGTCCGGCGAGCGTGGGTTCGCGCGGGCCAAGGACGACGAGTACTTCAACATGACCGAACTCGACGTTTGGGCTCACGCCTTTCTGTACAAGGCGCCGAGCGAAGCGACTATCAAGGCGGTTAAAGCGGCTGCCGTGGCTGCGGCGGCTCAGCCGACTACCCAGGAACAACCGGCGGGCGAAGCGAACCCGACCGACCAGGGCCAAAGAACGAACTAAGCGCCGGGGGTGGATACTCCCGTTTACTCTTTTGTTGAGGGGTGGATCATGAGCATCAAAGACCTGAAGAGTCTGGACTACGCCGGTATTGCGTTGCGGCACTGCGAAAAGGCAGCCATTGTCGTGGTTACGTGCCTGTTCGTGCTGTTTGTGCTCGGCGGCCTCAAGAAGGTCGGAGGCGCGGCAAAGATATCGCCCGAAGAACTCTCCGGGTTGGCCGACGACTTGGGCCGGCGCGTGACGTCGAGCGACTGGAACGACGGCGTAGCGAAGGAGAATGGTTTCGAGGACCTCAATTTCAGGGATCAGATACAAACGCTTGTCGGCGGTGCCAACGCTCGGTCGTTTCAGTGGAAACAGCGGTTCTTTCACTTCCTCGACTACGGCGGCGTGTTGCGAAAACAGCCCGAAATCCTCGTGCCCAGCGATCTACTGGCATATGCCGACCGTGCCGCCGTGTCCATGTACGTGTGGAATGACAAAAAGAACGCTCTGGACGAAGAGACGATAGAAGTCGTCGCCAGGAAGAACGAGGAAGGTGACGAAGAGGAGGATGACGCCAAAAAGAAGAAGACGAGTCGCAAGAAAGAAGCGGCGTCGAAGACTGGCCAGGTGCCGCCCGGTGGCATGGGCGGTCGTGGTGGACGAGGCGGGCGAAACATGGCCGAGGGCGGAATGGCCGGAGGCATGGGTGGCATGATGGGGGGCATGGGCATGGGCATGGGTGAAATGGGTGGCGACGAAGGCGGCATGCCCATGTCTGGTCGAGGCACTGGAAGAGGCATGGGAGGCCAAGGGTCAGGTGATGAAGGAGCCATGGGAGGCGCCGGAATGGGTGAGTCGGGCGACAGCATGCGAGGCGCGGCTGAGAAGAAAGGCGGGACAGTCCGGCGATCGTCCAACCGAGCTCGCACAGAGAAACGATTCGCCGCACAAAAGGGCAAGGACGGCGACGCGGACGACCTCGGCAAGGACGGCAAGACGCCCACCAAGCGCACAGTGCCAAAAGAACAGGTCCGCGGAATCCGATGGGCCATGGTCACCGCCATCTATCCGCACGGCGAGCAAGTGGCCAAGTTCTTTGAATCCCTACACACGCGCGAAGACCAACCACAGTACTTGCGACTGAAGGTGCAACGTCGCGAGCTTAACAGCGACGGGTCATTCACTGAATGGAAAGACTACGACTGGGCCAAGGCGGACAAAGAGGCTCTCAGGCTCCTGCCTGGCCAACTCGATTCAAAGCGCCAGTTGCCCGAAGACCCAGACATGGTGTCGGCTGGCGCAATCTACCAAGGTCTGGTCATGCCGATGCCCGAACTGGAAGCCGGTGAGTGGGCCTTTTTTGATCGCGAGGTAGCTTACAAAGCTGCGCTCGAGTCCTCCAACCGTGCCGCAGGCAGTGCGGCGGGCGAGGGCGATGGGGACTCGGGCATGAGCAATGAACAGGAGCAAGAGATGGGTGCCAACATAGCCTTTGGCAACCCGGGTGCGCAGGGGATGGCGGGCGCGGGGGGGGGAATGGGCGGCGCCGGCAGGTATAGTGGAATGGCAGGGGCCAGCGGAATGGGGGGCGGAGCAGATATGTCCCGCAG
>DAIOWH010000127.1:0-19444 GCA_036758585.1 Planctomycetia bacterium | reverse complement strand
TCCCTCGCTGGCGCGTCGGGCTACTGTCCCAGAATCGTGCAAGGCTATTTAGTACCTCGCCATGGACCAATCCAGCAACCGCGGCAAGAACTTGTTCACCCAGAGCAGCAGCCGCCCCTCGATCGTCAGGTCCAATTCGGCTCGCCCTCGGCGAATTGCCTTCAGCGTCTTGCGAGCCACAGCGTCGGCCGACATGGCGCGATGCTTTTGCCAGCGTCGGCGCGGCACACGCGTCACCATGTGATCGCGAAACGCCGTAGCGGTCAGGCCGGCGTGCACCACGAGCACGTCGATTCCGTCGCGAACCAGTTCCATACGCAGCGCCTCAGAGAAACCGGTCACCGCGAACTTGCTCGCGCAGTACTCGCTGCATTCCGGAATCGCGCGGCGGCCAAGGATCGACGAGATGTTCACGATCATCGGCCGCTCGCCCTCGCGCAACAACGGCAGCGCGAGCCGCGTTGTTTCTGTGAGTGCGAAGAGGTTCAGTTCCATGACCTGGCGCAGCACGGCTTCGCTACTCTCGGCGAACGGGCCGGACGCGCCGACGCCCGCGTTATTAATGAGCAGATCGAGTCCGCCCAGGCATTGCTGCGCGGCGGCGATCATACGGGCGCGGTCGTCGTGGCTTGTTATGTCGGCGCGACACACGAAGGCACGGCTACCAGAACTGTTTAGGGCCGCCTCTATCGTGCGAAGGGCGTCTTCCGACCTTGCCGCAAGCAGCACGCTGGCGCCGGAGGCCGCGAGTTGTTCGGCGATCGCGCGGCCGCCGCCGCCCGATGCCCCAGTCACCAGGGCGCGTTTGCCGGCAAGTTCGCGTCGTTTGCCCACAATCGCACTGCCTACCTGACTGGGGCCATCAAGTCGGGACTCGAAGCAATTAGGGCGAGCGTCGCGTCGCTGGCGGGTCGGACGGCGCCGCGCAACCGAAGCACGTGGGCGAGACATTGTCGCGGCAGGCGGCAGTGAATCACCACGCGACCGTTCTCATAGAGCCGGCTTTGTTCGATTGCGTGCGAGCCGAGATACGCCAACAACTTGCCGTGGCTGGTCGCGGTTTCGATCTCGACGTCGAGGAACGACTGAGCGATCGCATCGCCGACGGCGCGGCCCAGGTCTTCCATTCCAGTGCCCGCCCGCGCGCTGATCGGCACCGACTGCGGGAACGCGGCACGCAATACATCCAGGTACGATCGATCGCTGATACCGTCGATCTTGTTGAGTGCCATGACCGTCGGCTTCTTTTCGCAGCCCAACTCCTTCAACACCGATTGCACGGCGGCTATCTGGTCGCGGGCCGAGTCGCTGAGCGCGTCGACGACATGGAGCAGCAAGTCCGCTCGGCGCACTTCCTCGAGCGTGGCCTTGAACGACGCCACCAAGCCGTGCGGCAGGTCACGGATGAACCCGACCGTATCGCTGAGCAGCACCTGGCCGAATGTCGGGATGCGCCATCGTCGCGTGCGCGTGTCGAGGGTGGCGAACAGCTTGTCTTCGACGAGCACGCCTGCGCCCGTGAGCGCGTTCATGAGCGTGCTCTTGCCGGCATTGGTGTAGCCGACTATCGCGACCGTGGGTTCGGCCGAGCGGCTGGCGACTTCACGCTCCTTGCGGTCCTGAATCAGGGCAATCTTGCGGCGCAGCTCTGTGATCTTGCGATCAACGATGCGTCGATCTTCTTCGAGCTGCTGTTCACCGGGTCCGCGCATGCCAATGCCGCCTTCCATGCGCGACAGGTGAGTCCACATGCGTTTCAGTCGAGGCAGCGCGTATTCAAGCTGGGCGAGTTCCACCTGGAGCCGTGCTTCGTGCGTACGCGCCCGCGACGCGAAGATGTCGAGAATCACCTCGGTGCGATCGAGCACTTTGGTGTCGGTCGCGAGTTCGAGGTTGCGAATCTGGCCGGGCGAAAGTTCGTTGTCGAAGATGATTACGTCGGCGTCGCACTTGGTCACGAGCTGTTTCAGTTCTTCCACCTTGCCGTGGCCCAGGTAGGCGCTGGCGTCGGGTTTCTGTCGCTTCTGGATGAGTGAGTCGACGACTATCGCGCCGGCGGACGTCGCCAATCCGGACAGCTCGCGAAGCGGCTCGAGCGGTTCGCGCCCATGGCCGGGCAAAAGCACACCCACCAACACTGCTCGCTCACGCCGAACGGTTAAGTCGGTTCGTTTGGAGTCTCGCACAGTCGGCCTACATGTCTCCAGGGCCAGGCTCGCCGCGTTGTCCAAATAATAAGACGCGGGCTCGGTGAGGTCAATCAGCGACTACGCGGCGAGCGTAGCGGGATGAAGGGTCGAGCGAATAGCCGGGTCGCCTTGGGTTCACTTGACGTCGAGTAGCGATTGCGTGGCCTCGCGGTGCCTTTTTTGTCCGATGGCCAGCAATCGTTGAGCCTGGCAGAATTCGCTGGCGGCGGCGAGAAGATCACCCGACTCGATCGCCTTGTCGCCCGCGGTGCGATGCGCGAAGAACTCGGTCCAGTCGACATTCCACGCGTGTTTCACCGCGAAGTCACGGAGTTGTTGTAGCCGGGCGCCGAAGCGCGTGAGCAACGGTTTGTCGAGGGCGCATGGCGTCGGCGGGCGGAGCGGGTTGGCCTGCGGCGTGGGAGGCAGGATGACTGTGGGTCGGGCCAGAAACCGCCACACCACGCCGGCCAGCAACAGGACCAGCCCCTCGAGGGCGGCGCCGACCAGTGCGTTGCGACCGGCGGCCCGAAACTCATCGAGCAACAGGCGTCCCATGATCCCCAAGATGAGACAGCCCACCAAACTGACGAGGCCCAAGATCATGAGCAGCGTCGAGTAGTTGCGTGGCGGACTGGGTTGCTTGGCGATGGCGCCCGACTTCCCCGCATCGGGCGGCGCCGGCACGCGCACAACGACCAGCGTGATGTTGTCGGCTCCACCATTCAGGTTGGCCAAGTCCACCAGGTACTGGCACGCATCCTTGGCCGACAGCGAGCCCGCCAGTGCGCCCAACTCGGCGTCGCCGACCATGCCGCTCAAGCCGTCACTGCAGAGCAGGAAGACATCGCCTGGTCGCACGTCGTGCGGGCCTTCGACGTCGACCTGCACGGCCGGCTCGGGGCCCAGCGATCGCGTGATGACGTTGTTAGGCACCATGGTGCGGGCCTGTTCCATGGTCAGTTGCCGGCGCCGAACCAGTTCCCATGCGAGACTGTGATCGAACGAAAGCTGCTCGATGACGCCGTCGCGCAGGCGATACGCGCGGCTGTCGCCGACGTGGGCGATCAGTGCGCCCTCCGGCAACAGCAGCAGCACGGTGGACGTGGTGCCCATGCCCTGAAAGTCCTTGTTCGCCGTGCCGCGATTGTAGATCAGGCTGTTGGCGTCCTGAACAGCCTTGGTGATGGCCTCGTTGCATTCCAGATTGGCAAGCTTGTGATACGTGTGTGGGACCGTATCGACGGCCATCTTCGAGGCGAGTTCGCCGACGGCGTGCGCTCCCATGCCGTCGGCCACCATGAACAGGTGGCCTCGGCTACGCCATTGCTGAACGTTCGGCGCGGTCAGGATGCGATAGGAATCCTGATTGTTGCTGCGACGCATGCCGACGTCGCTCGCCCCCGCGTAATCGAGTTGGTCTTCCCACTTCACGTTTCGTGACCCAGCAGTTCCGGTGAACCGGTCCGGGCGAACGCCCGCCCAGCCTACTGTCAACTCGCCACAGGTCCGTTATACTATCGCCGATGTCCGCAAACCGCCGCTCCGTCTGGGATGCACTCTTTCACCGCGACCAGGGCGAAGGTCGAATTCCGCCTTGGCTGCGTCCCTACGTCCGGTTTGCATACTTGGTTTATCAGGAGTTTAGCCGCAACCGGTGTTGGGAGAAAGCCTCGGCGCTCGGATTTCAGACTGTGTTCTCACTGATCCCGGCGTTTGCGCTGGCCATGTTCTTTTTCCGTGTGTTCGGCGACTTCTCCGGCGTCGGTCGCGACGTGGAGCAGTTCCTGTTTCGCCGACTGAACATCGACAGGATTCAACTGAAGGCCTCGGGCGCCCACCTGCCGGCCGGCCCGACATTGATCGATCCCGCCGCCTCGTCCGCGAATCGGGCGGAAGTGAACGATGGCGCCAAGGATCAGGCGGCGCCGGACGAACCGCGGCAACCGCCGACCGCGCCGGAACCGCAAGCCGCGGGCCCCGCATCGCCGCCGGGCGCGGTGGAGGCCCCGACGCTATCGCTCGACCGCGAGGTGCAGGAACTCGTCGACAGCGTGTATCAGAAACTCTCGACGGGCGGGTTGAACATCGTGTCGTTCGCATGGCTTGTGGTGGCGGCGATCCAGCTTGCGCTGACGCTCGAGAAGAACATGAATGAGGTGTGGGGATCGGTCGCCCAGTGGCGGCTGCTGCGGCGTTTTGCCGTTTACTGGAGCGTACTGACGCTCGGCCCGTTGCTCATCGGCCTGTCCATCTACGGAGCGAAGCGACTCGGCGTGAACTCGTCGATTCAGGAACTGCTGGTCAGCACGCTTGGGCCGCTCGTCACGCTGTACTTGATCTATCAGTGGATGCCCAGCGCCGTCGTTCACCCGCTGACGGCGTTGGTCGGCGCGTTCACCGCAGCCGTGTTCCTGCAACTCGCGAGTTGGCTGTTCGGCATGTACCTGGAAAACGCAGTCGGCTACGAGAAGCTCTACGGAAACCTCGGCCTGATTCCGCTGTTTCTCTTCTGGCTCTGGATCAACTGGGTGATGGTGCTGGCCGGCGCCGAGGTCGCGTACACGCTTCAGAACCTGGACCGACTGACGGCTGAAGAGCGTCGCCGGCGCGGAGCGCCTTTCATCCAGCCCGCCCTCATCGCGTTGGGACTCGTGTTGCACGCCGCCCGCGCGTTCCGGTCGGGCAAGGGACCGGTCAGCGCCGACGAACTGGCCGAATCGAGCGGCGTGCCGGACAAGCTCTGGCTGCGAGTCGTCGCCCTGTTGCAGGAGCGCGGGATCCTGGTGGAGACCGAAGGCTCGCGATACGTGCCCGGCCGACCGCTCGAATCGCTCGAAGTGAGCGAGATACTCAGCCTGGTGGACGAATCGCTCGTTGCTCGGCCCGAAGAACTGTTCCATCCGGAACAAGAGGAACTCGACTTGCTCAACAACCTGCTGGCCCAGGCGCGGCAGCGCGAACTCGGCAAGACCAGCATCGCCGACCTGCTGATCGCCGGCGAGAAACGCTCGGCGCGGGACGACAAGCCCACGATCGTCGTTGCGTGAACCATGCGAAAAGTCAGCGTGCTATTTGTGGTGTTCGCCTCGATCGCCGCGCCGGGCGGCGCCGACGACCACACGCGGGCGACGCCAACCTTTCAGCGAATCAAGAAGTCGCTCGACGCCGTGCCCGCCATCGACACGCATGACCACTTGTGGCCGTTCGAGCGGCTGCCGGGCTACGTTGAAACCGATCGCGGACGCGGCATGAACTTGTACGCGTTGTGGCGGAACAGCTACTTCACCGGATCGGCCGTCAGATCTTGCGCGACAACGCCCTGGAACTTTTCCCGCAACTCCGCGAGCGGCTCTGGAAACACCGCGGGCCGCTGAAGCCGCCGGGGTCATGAAGCGATGCCGGACAATCGTCCGAAACTCTATCACGAGCTCGCCGCGTGGTGGCCTCTCATGTCGCCGCCCGCGGACTACGCCCCGGAGGCCGCGCTGCTGCTGCTGCGGATAGCGACCGACGCCTGCGATGGCCCGCCGCGTACCCTGCTGGAACTCGGTAGCGGCGGTGGACACACCGCTTCACACCTCAAAGGGAGTCTTCGGATCACGCTGGTCGACGTCTCGCCCGAAATGCTCGCAGTCAGCCGATCGCTGAATCCAAATTGCGAACACATCGAGGGCGACATGCGAACTGTACGGCTCGGTCGAACCTTCGACGCCGTGTTCGTTCACGACGCGGTGATGCACTTGACGACCGAAGCCGATCTGTCGGCCGCGATCGCGACCGCGTTCGAGCACTGTCGGCCGGGCGAAGCGGCGATCTTTGCGCCAGATTGGGTGCGCGAGACGTTCGTCAGTTCGACCGACCATGGCGGAACCGATGGCCATGGCCGAGCGCTGCGCTATCTCGAATGGACTTTCGACCCTGACCCCAACGACACGTGGGTCGCCGTGGAGTTCGTGTATCTCATGGGTGAAGCCGCCCACCCCGTACGAATCGAGCACGACAAGTGGCGATTGGGTCTGTTTTCGCGAACGGATTGGCTTCGGCTGTTGACATGCGCCGGATTCGTACCGCGGACAGTTTCCGCTGACTTCGGCGCCGAATGGTTCGTCGCCGTACGACCCGCCTACACCGCACGCGGCCATGATTGAGACGCTCGTTTAACGCCCAGCCGAAGGCGCCGGCAGAACATGGCTGGGATTGTGCATCTCCGGTCGCCTGCGGCTCCGCGTTGAACGAGTCAAACCTACCGCGTGCTGTATAAATAGGCCTTTTCCCGTTTGGTCCGGTCCGCTAGACTCCCGCCCCACTCGGTCAGAACGGACAGAAACAGAGAGGCGTCTCATGCAACGAATTGTCATGTCTTGCGCCTTGTTGCTGCTTGCGGCCGGCAATGTCGGTTGCGTCGAACGGCGGATGACCATCCGGACCAATGTCGATCACGTGGGCGGCGCGATGGTGATCGTCAATAATCAGGAAGTTGGCCAGACCCCGCTATCCACAGGCTTTACATACTACGCCGACCGCGAGATTCGACTCGTTAAGGACGGCTACGAAACCGCCACGTTCATCCAGCCCATGCCTGCGCCGCCGTGGGACTCGTTGCTCGTCGAGTTCTTTGTCGAGAATCTGTGGCCGTTCACGATGCGCGACGAGCGCGAGTATCTGTACGAAATGAAGCCACAGCGACAGGTAACGACCGAGGAGATGGTGAACCGGGCCCAACGGGTTCGCTCCGAGGCGCATCTAGGCGCCGAGATCATCCCGCTGCCAAGAAGCGAAGGGCCGGCGTCGCGAGTGGCCTTCTGACGAAGGAGCGGAGCAACTGGCATTCCTGCCCGCTCGGCAGACAAGAAGTCTGCCCCAACGTTTCTGCCCCAACGTTGCGCTTAATTGAAGTCTGGTCACTCCGAGCTGCCGGCGCCGACAAGTTCGGGCGCCTTCTCGGCCTTGACCTGTGCCTCGAAGGTAAGTTGCTTCTCGTTGCCTACCTCGCGCACCTGCACACTCACCGTGTCTTTGCCTTTGAACTCGCCCTTGAGCAACTCCTCGCTCAGCGGGTCTTCGACGTAGTTCTCGATGGCGCGGCGCAGCGGCCGGGCGCCGAAGTCGGGGTTGTAGCCCTTGTCGATCAGGAAGTCCTTGGCCTCGTCGGTCAGTTCGAGCGCGATGCCTTGGTCTTCGAGCCGCGATCGCACTTTGGCCAATTCAATATCGATGATGCGTTTCAGGTCGTTGCGGTTCAGCGGCCTGAACACGATCACGTCGTCGACGCGGTTCAGGAACTCAGGCCGAAAATACTTGTCGATCTCGGTCTTGAGCATCTCCTTCATCTTCTCGTACGTCACCTCTTCGTCGCGTTTGACGAATCCGAACGACGTCTGGTTCTTGATCGCTTCGGCTCCGGCGTTTGTGGTCATGATCAGGATCGTGTTCTTGAAGTCGACGTGGCGGCCGAAGCTGTCGGTCAACCGGCCTTCTTCCATGATCTGCAGCAGCATGTTGAACACGTCGGGGTGCGCCTTTTCGATCTCGTCGAGCAGCACGACGGCGTACGGCCGGCGTCGGATGCGCTCAGTCAGTTGCCCGCCTTCCTCGTAGCCGACGTAGCCCGGCGGCGCGCCGATCAGCCGGCTGACGTTGTGCTTTTCCATGTATTCCGACATGTCGATCATCACCAGCGCTTCGGCGTCGCCGAAGATGAACTCGGCGATCGCCTTGGCCAGGTGCGTCTTACCGACGCCGGTCGGTCCAGCGAAGATGAACGTTCCAGTCGGTCGTTTCGGGTCTTTTAGCCCGGCGCGGCTCTTGCGGACCTTCTTTGAGATCGCGCTGATGGCCTCGCCCTGGCTGACGACCTTCTTCTTCAGTTCGTCCTCCATGTGCAACAGCCGTTCGGCCTCTTCGCTGGCCAGTCGCATGAGCGGGATGCCGGTCATCTTCGAGACAACTTCGGCAATCACGTCGTCATCGACCACACCGTCGATTTCCTTGGACTTGTCGCGCCACTCCTTGCTGAGGCCGTCCTTCTTGCGCTTCAGCTTGTCCGCCTGATCGCGCAGCGACGCGGCCCGCTCGAAGTCCTGGTTCGCAACCGCTTCCTCCTTGTCCGAGTTCAGCCGTTCAATCTGTGCGTCGATTTCCTTGAGGTCGGGCGGACGCGTCATCGCCTTGAGGCGCACGCGGGCGCCGGCCTCGTCGATCACGTCGATCGCCTTGTCGGGCAGGCAGCGACCGGTGATGTAGCGGCTCGACAACTCCACGGCCGATTCCAGCGCCGGGTCGGTGATCTGCACGCGGTGATGCGCTTCGTAGCGGTCGCGCAGGCCTTTGAGAATCTCGATCGCTTCGGCCTTCGACGGCGGCTCGACGATGATCGTCTGGAACCGCCGTTCGAGCGCGCCGTCCTTTTCGATGTACTTGCGGTATTCGTCGAGCGTCGTGGCGCCGATGCACTGGATCTCGCCGCGCGACAGGGCCGGCTTGAGTACGTTCGATGCGTCGATCGCGCCCTCGGCGCCGCCTGCACCGACCAGCGTGTGCAGCTCGTCGATGAACAGGATCGTGTTCTTCGCGCGGCGCACTTCGTTCATTACCGCCTTGATGCGCTCCTCAAACTGACCGCGGTACTTCGTGCCGGCCACCATCATCGCCAGATCGAGCACGACGATACGGCGATCGCGCAGCAGTTCCGGCACGTTGCCCTCGACGATGAGCTGGGCCAGTCCCTCGACGATCGCCGTCTTGCCGACCCCCGCTTCGCCGAGCAGCACAGGGTTGTTCTTCATGCGGCGGCTGAGCACCTGGATGACTCGTTCGATCTCGTTGGCGCGGCCGACGACCGGGTCGAGCTTTCCCTGCCGCGCGAGTTCCGTCAGGTCGCGGCCGAAACTGTCGAGCGCCGGAGTCTTGGACTTCGACGCCTTGCCTTGCGACGCGCCGCCTCCGCCTCCTGCACCCCCGCCGCCCCCGCCGCCGCGTTCGCCGCCTTCGCCCGATTCTGTTCCGTGTCCGAGCAAGTTCAAAACCTCCTCTCGAACCTCCTCGAGCTTCAGCCCGAGGTTCATCAACACCTGAGCCGCCACGCCCTCTTGTTCGCGCAGCAGGCCCAAGAGCAGATGCTCTGTTCCGACGTAGTTGTGATTGAGTTGCCGCGCCTCTTCGATCGCGTATTCGATCACCTTCTTAGCCCGCGGCGTCTGGGGCAGCTTGCCCATTGTCACCATGTCCGGCCCGCTTTGGACGATCTTCTCGACCTCGAGCCGAATCTTGCGCAGATCGACGTCCAGATTCTTGAGCACGTTGGCGGCGACACCGCTGCCTTCTTTGACCAGCCCCAGCAGGATGTGCTCGGTGCCGATGTACTCGTGGTTGAATCGCTGCGCCTCTTGGTTGGCCAGTTGCATTACTTTGCGGGCACGATCGGTGAATCGTTCGTACATCCGATCCTCTCCGAGTTGAATAAGAGAAAAAGGAAGGCCAGCCGGACCCTCCGACAGGTCGGGCGGACAGGTAGGCGAGTCCCTCCGGTTTGCGGCACATCGATCCGCTCACGCCGTCCCTGGCCTCATCCGGGCTTCATGCGTCGAACCGTGACCTTCGCGCCGGCATTCTAATCCTAGGTCCAGGGGCGATCAAGGCAACCGGAACGCCGTGATTCATCGGCATCGCAGCCGATCTACACGGCGTTTCTCATGTTGCCGCAAGCGATCGCAGTCGAGCTCGGCGAGTTGCGAAGGCCCGCGGACCGACTGGACACGCATACTTTTGCGAACGGTTGTGCCGGTTGCGCCCGAAATCATGGTTGCTGGCGACGCAACTCACCCGGTATCATGGGACCCGACCTACCAACCTGAGAGTCTCAGGGCCGAGGCCACGGCCCTGCCACGGTGTGCGTCGGGTTTGTCTGACGGACCGCTACTACCAGCCCAAAACTCACCAGGAGGTGATCGATGGCTCGGCAGGATTTCGCTCGGGTGTTGTGCAGAGTCTCCATCGTCCTTGCGATTGGCGCGACGTCCGTCGCCGCGGCCGATAACGCGGCCCTGATTGGCCAGCCCGCCTCGTTGGCGATCGAGCCGGCTACGGCAACGCTGGCCGGACCTCGCTCCGTTCAGCAGATCATCGTCACCGCTAGTTACGACGGTGGCGGTGTTCGCGACCTGACGCGGGTCGTCGAACTCGTCTCAGAGAATCCCGCAGTCGCCACGGTCACTCCTCAAGGAACGATTGCGCCCAAGTCCAACGGCGCCACAAACGTCATCGCCCGCGTGGCCGGCAAGGAGGCGAAGATTGCCGTCGCCGTCAAAGATATGGACAAGCCGGCGCCCGTGCAGTTCATCAATCACGTGACCGCTGTGTTGAGCAAGACAGGCTGCAACATGGGTGCGTGCCACGGTTCGCCCAGCGGCAAGAACGGGTTCCGACTCAGCCTGCGCGGCTATGACCCGGCGCTCGACCTCGAGACGCTGACGCACGAGGTGTTCGGCCGTCGCACGAACCGGTTGACGCCTGACGAGAGCTTGATGCTGCGCAAGCCGATCGGCCGCGTGCCGCACGAAGGCGGCATCCGACTGGCAAAGGAATCGACGCTCTACAGCCTGATGCGCGATTGGATCGCCGAGGGAATGAACGGCGACGCACAGGGCACGCCCACGGCGCAGCGGCTGCAAATCCTGCCGGAACGCCGCGTGCTCACCGATCCGGCCCGCGACCAACAACTCGTTGCGCTCGCCCACTTTTCAGACGGATCGGTCCGCGACGTGACGGCGCTCTCGGTGTTCAGTTCGTCGAACGAAGAGGTCGGCAGGGTGTCGGCCGACGGCCTCGTCGTCGCCGGCCTGTCGGGCGAGACGGCCGTGCTCGTGCGGTACCTCGACCAGATGGCGACGTTGCACCTGACGTTCCTCAAGCCGGTTTCGGAGTTCGTCTGGTCCAACCCGCCCGAGAACAACTACATCGACAAGTTCGCGTTCGCGAAAATGAAGATGCTGCAGATATTGCCGTCCGAACTGTGCAGCGACGAGGAGTTCATCCGCCGCGCCAGCCTCGACGCGACCGGCATGCTGCCGACTTCCGAAGAAGTCCGACAGTTCCTCGACGACAAGGACCCGGCGAAGCGGGCCAAACTTGTCGAGCGGCTTCTCGACAAGCCCGGCTACCTCGACTTCTGGACGCTGAAGATTTCCGACGTGCTGCGGTCGAACCGCAAGACGATCCAAGAAAAGGGCATCCACGTGATGCAGCGGTGGGTCCGCGACAGCCTCGCCCAGGACAAGCCGTTCGATGCGTTCGTCCGCGAACTGATCGTCGCCGACGGCAATTCATTCAAGAACCCGGCCGCAAATTACTATCGAGTCTCGCGCGATCCGCAGAATCTCGTCGAGACGACCGCCCAACTGTTCATGGGCATCCGCATCCAGTGCGCCAAGTGCCACAATCATCCGTTCGAGAAGTGGACTCAGAACGACTACTACGGTCTGGCCGCGTTCTTCGCGCGAGTGAAGTACAAACCGGGACTGGAGCCGACCGAGGAGGTCGTCTATGTCGACCGCGCAGGCGAAGTCACCCAGCCTCGCACCGGCCAGCAGATGCCGCCCAAGTTTCTCGGCGGCGCCGTCGCCGAAGTGAAGGCAGACCAAGACCGGCGCGCCGCGCTGGCCAACTGGATGACCAGCCCGGCCAATCCGTTCTTTGCCAAGGCGTCCACAAACCGCATCTGGTTCCACGTCACGGGCCGCGGCATTATCGATCCGCCCGACGACGTTCGCGACTCGAACCCGCCCTCGAACGAAGAACTGCTCGACGCCCTGAGCAAGGACTTCATCGCCAATAAGTACAGCATCAAGCACCTGGTGCGCACGATCATGAATTCGCGCGTGTACCAATTGTCGGCCGAAACCAACAAGTGGAACAAGGACGACGTCGCCTACTTCAGCCACGCCCAAGTGAAGATGCTCACGGCCGAGCAACTGCTGGACGCGATCTGCACGGCCACGAGTCTTCCCGAAAAATTTGCCGGCCTGCCCGCCGGCACGCGAGCAACGCAGCTTCCCGACGGCGAGGTGAAGCACCCGTTCTTGCAAACCTTCGGCCAGCCCAACCGCGAGTTGGCGTGTGAGTGCGAACGAGAGAGCGACTCATCGCTCTCGCAAGCGCTCCAGATGATCAACGGCCCGCTCATCGCCGGTAAGCTGCGCGACCCGAACAACCGCATCGGCCAGCTTCTGGCGGCCAACAAGAACGACGCCGAGGTCTCGCAGGAACTCTACCTGGCGACGCTCAGCCGACTGCCGCGTGAATCCGAATTGCAGGCAATCGCAAACCACATCAAGGCCAACCCCGATCGCCGCAAGGCCCTGGAGGACGTGCATTGGGCGCTGCTGAACTCGAAGGAGTTCCTGTTCCGCCACTAACCATGTCATGACCCGTGGGGCAGGCTTCCAGCCTGCCGGTAACGACAAGGAGCCTGGTGGCAGGCTGCAAGCCTGCCCTCAAATCGGAGGTGCCCCATGGCAGCCTTCATTCATCGACCACGGCCGGGCCGCCTGCGCGGCCTGAGCGAAACACCCGAAGAACGAGTACTGGCGTGGGCGGCAATCGATCGTCGCACGCTGTTTCGGGCGGCGATTGCCGCGAGTGCGGGTGCGAGCGGGTTTGGCTGGTGGCGACGTGTCGAGGCGGCGCTGGCCGCGGTGCAAGACAAGCAGCCACAGTTCGGCAAGGAGTTCTTTCCGGCCAAGCGCAACGATCAATTCAAGCTCGACCGGCCGATCACCAGCGAACAGGCTGCCGGGCGCTACAACAACTTCTATGAGTTCACGACCGAAAAGCGAGTCGCGCCGGCGGTGAAGTATTGGGAGCCCACCGAGTGGACGCTCGAGGTCGGTGGACTCGTCCAGCGGCCGGTCAAGTTCGATGTCGAGACGCTGGGGAAGGCCTTTCCCTACGAGGAACGGTTGTACCGCCATCGCTGCGTCGAGACCTGGAGCATGGCCGTGCCGTGGGTCGGGTTCCCACTCAGCAGATTGCTCGACCACGTCCGACCGCTTGCCTCGGCCAGGTTCGTCCGCTTCATCAGCTTCGACCACACGAAGATCAAAGGTTCGCGGCGCAACACGCGCGGGGAGCCGTTTCCGTACACCGAGGGGCTGACGATTGCCGAGGCGGCCAACGAGTTGGCGATGATCGTGACGGGCATGTACGGCCATCCGCTCTGGAAGCAGCACGGGGCGCCGGTACGCTTGGTCGTGCCCTGGAAGTACGGATTCAAGAGCGCCAAGTCGCTGGTGAAGATCGAACTGACCGACAGACAGCCCGCGACGTTCTGGAATACACTGATTCCTCCGGAGTACGATTTCGAGGCCAACGTCAATCCCGCGGTGGCTCACCCGCGCTGGTCGCAAGCGATGGAGTGGGACATCGGCACCCGCGCCCGTCGCCCCACGCAGATTTACAATGGCTACGGCGAGTGGGTGGCGAGCCTCTATTCCTGACGACCTAGTCGAACGGGCGGTCGTTGGTGCGAATTGCGCCAACGCAATCGCGTTCGGTACCGCATACGAGGCTCAGTCTGGCAATAATCACGACCATGACACTCAAAGAAACTCTCAAGCAACTCAAGGCGCTCGGCAACGAGGCGACGCGGAAGCACAACGCCAAGTGGGGCGCTGGCGACAATCAGTTCGGCGTCAAGAGCGGCGACATCCGGGCGCTGGCGAAGAAGATCAAGACGAACCCCGAGTTGGCGATGGAGCTTTGGAAGACCGGGAACGTCGACGCCCAGGCCCTGGCGACACTCCTGATCAAGCCAACGGACTTAACCGCCAATGAAATGGACCGGATGGTGCGGTCTATCTGCTTTGCGCATGTGGCGGAGTGGCTCATCTCTTATGTCGTCAAGCAGCACGCCGACAAGGAGACGCTTCGCCAAAAATGGATGGCCGACGACGACCGCTGGGCCGCCCGCGCCGGATGGAGTCTTACCGCCGAGCGAGTCGTGAAAAGCCCGGACGGGCTCGACCTCCCGGCGCTGCTGGATCGCATCGAGTCCGAAATGGGCAGCGCCGATCCCGTTGTGCAGTGGACGATGAACTGTACTCTTGCGGAGATAGGAATCCACTTTCCCAAACTCCGCAAGCGGGCGATCGCCATCGGAGAGAAGTTGGGGATCTTTCGGGACTATCCCGTTTCGAAGGGTTGCACTTCACCCTTCGCCCCGATCTGGATTAATGCCATGGTGGCCCGGCAAGGCTGAACGAGTGCCGCCACAGCGCGAGCTAACGAGTGCCTGAGGCGAAGCGGTCGCGGGCCTGTTCCCGAATGGAAGCTCCACCGTGGACTCGACGTACCCGGCCCGACTGTGCTTGAGTACGGTAGCGCTGGGGTCTAAGATACGCGGCGTTCGCGGTCGCCACGACGTCCTTGGGACGCGGCGCCTGCCCAACCACAGAAAGGAATGACCATGCAGTTCACGAAAATTCGGGCGGCACATTCGGCACTCTTCGTCGCGGCGGCGATCGCGCTGGTCACGACCGGTCCCGTCCAGGCGCAGACCACGCTGCGCTGGAAGCTCAAGGACGGCGAAACACTGAAGTACACCACCGACATGGTCCAGAAACAAAAGGACTCGGTCATGGGGATGGACATCGAAACCACCATGACCCAGGGAATGGGCATGTCGTGGAAGGTCGGCGCGGTCAAGGACGGCAAGGCGGAGATCACCCAGACTATCGACGCGTTCCGCCAGAAAATGGAAAGCCCGTTCGCTCAGTTCGAATTCGACTCGAAGGACGGCAAGGAACCGGAAGGCCCGATCGGCCAACTCATCGGACCGATCATGAAGGCGCTCGTCGGCGCCGAGTTCACGCTCAAGCTCGATCCGCAGGGCGAAATCTCGGACGTCAAGGTCTCGCAAAAGCTCGTCGACTCGCTCAAGGGGAATTTCGCACTGGCTCAGATGGGCAGCATGTTCTCGGAAGACGGCCTCAAGAACATGGTCCAACAGGGCGGCCAGGGGTTTCCGAAGGAGTCCGTCGAGAAGGGCAAGTCATGGAGCAAAAGCGTCGAGCTGAAGATGCCGTTCGGCACGATGAAGATGGACAACACGTTCACCTACGAAGGCGCCGAGACCAAGGACGACGTCAAGCTCGAGAAGATCGCGATGAAGGCCAAGATCAGCATTGAACCAGCCGAGAATTCGCCGATCGAGTTGAAGATTAAGTCGGGCGACGTGGCAGGCACGATCTACTTCGACAACGTCGCTGGCCGCATTCGCCTCTCGGAAACCAAACAGAGCATGGTCATGGAGATCACCGCGATGGGTCAGGTGATCGAAACGGCCGTCGACCAGACCATGACTATGAAGTTGGTGGAAAAAGAGTAGCCGCGGGATAGCCGGCGAGGTGCGCATGTCTGAACGGGGCCTGGTCGCGGCGTTCACCGGAGTGGGGCGGCCGTTCGAACTGCGCGAGTTCCCGGTGCCGCCGCCGGGTCCGGGCGCAGTGCTGGTCAAAGTCGCGATGGCCAACGTCTGCGGCTCGGACATGCACATCTGGCGAGGCGAGTACGACGTGTCGCGCGGCGAGCCCGAACCGTACTCGCGATCGGTCGGCCACGAGATGATCGGCACGGTCGCCGAACTAGGCGAGGGCGTGACGTCCGACAGCGCGGGCCGGCCGCTTCGCGCCGGCGACCGCGTCGTCTATCGCTATTTCGTGCCGTGCGGCCGCTGCCGCGCATGCCGCCGGCACTCGACGCCGCGCTGTCTCGATGGGCTGCGCTATCGCTTCCCGCCGGAAGTCTACCCGCACTTCAACGCGGCCTACGGCCAGTTCTTCTACCTCCAACCCGGCGGCACGATCTTTCGAGTGCCGGACAACGTGACCGACGACATGGCCGGACCGGCGAACTGTGCCCTGTCGCAAGTGATTTACGGACTCGAACAGGCGCGGGTCGGGTTCGGCGATCACGTCGTGATCCAAGGCTGCGGCGGACTCGGCATCAATGCGATCGCCGTGGCCAAGGAGATGGGCGCCGGCCAGGTGATCGCCATCGACGGCCTCGACGACCGCCTCGAACTGGCCCGCCAGTTTGGCGCCGACGAGATCATCGATTTGCGCTCGCACCCCAAGTCCGACGACCGCGTGCGGAGAGTCAAAGAGCTGACCGACGGCTACGGCGCCGACGTCGTCATTGAGGTCGCCGGCCATCCGCGCGTCATCCCCGAAGGCCTGGCGATGCTTGGCCAGGGAGGCAAGTACGTCGAGATCGGCAACATCAACCAGCGGCTCACGGTTGAGTTCGACCCGTCGCAGATCGTCCACGGCGGCAAGACAATCCTCGGCGTGATGTGGTACGAGCCGGACAGCCTGCTCAAGGCGCTCGAGTTGCTGGCGACCCGGCAGCACAAGTACCCGTTCCACCGCGTGCTGTCGCACAAGTATCCGCTAACCGCAATCAACGACGCCTTCCGCGATCAAGACTCGGGCCGGGTACACCGGGCGGCGCTGTTGCCGTGGGCGTGACCTTGTGAGGAGGATTCGCGCGGACGAGCCGTCCGCGCTCCCATGCTCCATGTCGCAGGACACGCTTTCATCGCCACGGTTGCGAATCTCGCTGACGATCGCGCTATTGGCCGCCGCGGCGGTGGTGCGGCTCGCGTACGTCGTCGAGTTGCACGGGACGTTGCTCTTCGATCGCCATCAAGGCGACGCTGAACTGCACTTCAACCTGGCCCGCAACATTGCCGCGGGCGATCGGCTGGGCGATCGCGTCTACTACTACGCGCCGCTGTACCCGTACGTGGCGGCGGTGCTGTTTCGAGTGTTCGGGGTGAACACCTGGGCGGTCGTTCTGTTCCAGGTAGTCTTGAGTGTGGTCGATGTCTGGCTCGTCATGCTGATCGGCCGCAGGATACTCAATGAGCGAGTCGGCCTCGTTGCCGGAGTTCTTGCGGCGATGTACGGGCCGTTCGTGTTCTATACAGGGTTCCTGCTGAAGGAGACGTTGGGCGTTTTTCTGATCGATGCGTTTCTGTTTTCTGCAGTCTGGGCGATCTCGGGACGCTCTTGGCGCTGGTCCGCCGTTCCCGGTTTTTTCTTGGGACTGACGGCCCTGATTCGGCCGAACTATCTGCCGATGGCCGTGATCGTGTGGGCGTGGATGTGGTTTGCGTTTCGCAAGGAACACTGGGCGAAACCGCTTGCCGCCGTCGGCCTGTTCGTCGCGGGCATGGCGGCGGCCGTGCTGCCGGTCAGCGTGCGGAACTACGTCGTCGGCAAGGAGTGGGTGTGGATTTCGGCCCACGGCGGACACAACTTCTTCATCGGAAATCGTCGCGGGGCCGACGGCCTGTACTCGCCGCTCGTGATGGGCGGCGGCGGCCAGACTCCTTACGACGAGGAACGCGACGCCCGCGCGATCGCCGAACAGGCGACCGGCCGATCGCTCAGCGCCAAGGAGGTGTCAGCGTACTGGTACCGACGCGGTTGGGAAGAAGTGCGGAGTCATCCAGGCCGGCTTGTGAAAGTCACTTGGCGCAAGTTCGTATTGTTTTGGAACGACTACGAGGTGCCCGACACGCAGGACTTCTACTTCGTGCGTCGAGAATGTCGAACGCTGTGGCTGGCGCCCCTGACGTTCGGCTGGATCGTGCCGCTGGCGGCGGCGGGCCTCGTCGTAAGTTGGCGGCAGTGGCGGGCCTGCCTGCCGCTGTACGTGATGATTGTGGGAGTGCTCTTGGCCGTCGTGCCGTTTTTCATCTTCGGTCGCTATCGACTTCCGGTCGTTCCCGCCGTGGCGTTGCTTGCTGCGGTGGGTGCGGTTGAAATCGTGCGGCGCGTGGTCGAACACGGGTGGCGCAGCGCGGCCAGCGCGGTCGCCGTGGCGGCGGCATGCGGCGTACTCGTCAACTGGCCGATCTATCGACCGAGCAACTTCCTGGCCACTTCGTATTTCAACTACGGCAATCTGTGCATCGCGGCCAGTCGAACGGATGAGGCGATCGCGTCGTGGGAGCGGGCGGTTCGCCTGAATCCAGCCTATCGCAAGCCCCAGCGGGCCTTGGGCGAGGCCTATTTCGAGGCCGGCCGATTTGACGACGCCGCGCACTGCCTGAGCCGCGCGGCGACCTATTCGCAACCCGGTTTCTCGGCCGATCGTCATGCGACCTACATGTTGGGGATTAGCTACGAGCGGATCGGCCGGCGCGCGGATGCAGGCCGCATCCTGCAGATCGGCCAGACGGTGTGGCCTGGCGATGAGCGGTTTGCCGACGCGCTCGCCAGGTTGGAACAGCCCACGGGAACGCCGCACGAATGACCTCGCATCGCAAGTACGTGGTCGTCATGCTCCTCAGAGCCTGTTCGCTGCTCGGCTTGGGCGGTGG
Organism: Planctomycetia bacterium; assembly: GCA_036758585.1. GTDB lineage: Bacteria > Planctomycetota > Planctomycetia > JALXBF01 > JBGPMX01 > DAIOWH01. Next base: position 868 of record DAIOWH010000127.1, on the reverse strand, counting down.
ACCTCGCGTTCGTTCCGACTCGCGTGTTGACCGACTTCAAGGGTCAGCGGGCATCTGGTAGTCTGGGGAGACCGTGAACGAACGGACGGCACATACGACTGATAGCTAGAGATTGTGACCCAGCCAGCGGATAGGATGTGCTGTCATGCCACGAACTCGACCGACTCGATGGGTGTGTGTTGCGGCGATGATGTTGCTCGCTTCGTTCAGCGACGTCGTCGGTCAGGACGGTGGGGCGCAAGACGCCAAGGCGAAGCGCAAGAGCACCTTGGAAGCGGTGAGCGCGTTGGCGAATGGAGGCGGGCCCGCATCAGACCGTCGCTCGCTCGATGCGGTGCGAGCCTTGGCCGCTGAGCGCGACGACGACGAGCAGCCGCAGCGGAACCCCCGCGCCCAGCGAGCCGAGCACGATGGCGATCGTAGGCAGCCAGCCGGCCAGCCGCGGCAGGTGGGCGAAGCGCGCGGAGCACGTCAGGCCGGTGGGCAGGACCGCGTGCCGGGCGGCTGGGCGCCTGTTCCGACGATCGGTTTCGTTCCCGATCGACGCCGGCTCTACTCTCCGTACTTCGGCGGCGCGTTCAGCTACTATCCCAGTTACTACTACCCCGGCTACTCGATGTACTACTATCCCGTCCGTTACTACGGCTACGACCACTTCCATCCCGGCTGGTACGGATATCAGCCTCCCGTGGCGACGATCCGTGCGCCGGTGACGATCATGTACGACGATCCGCTGGGGCGCCAGCAGCGCACCATGGACGAGTCCATCCGCCGCGCTGCTGAGGATCCGCCGGGCCGACCTCGTTAGCGTAGGTAGTGCAGGCGGCCCGCCTGCAATGTCGTCAAAGGAAGCCGCAGGCGAGCCGCC
>DAIOWH010000126.1:0-19703 GCA_036758585.1 Planctomycetia bacterium | reverse complement strand
AAAGAGTCGCCGCCCTGACGAGGGCACGAGGGCACGCTGAAAGCCGAGGCGCTGCTGGAGGCCCGGCGGCCCACACAAGGCCCGTCTTGGACTGTGGCCTGAGACCGCCTGGTTTCTCTGTGCGGTCCAGAAGCGAAATCCAAGCGACGTCGAGTCGCCGCACTTCAAATCCACATGCTCATCGCCGATCGCGACACGTGCGACGAACCGTGTTCCGTCGACGCCGGCGACCCGCGGCGTTCATCGCTCGGGTCGGGCCGGCCGGGCGGTGTTGTCGCGGCAGCGAGGCTCACAGGCCAGTGGCTGGTGCTCGTCGTTGGGTTTGTGCTGGCCGCCCTGCCCGCCGCACTGTGCCGGCTGGAACGGTGGTGTACGCGCCGCAACGAGCTGTTTCTCTTTTGGGGCCAGTGCTTCGCGCTCATGCCCGGACTGCCGGGCAAGTATCTGAGGCGGTGTTTCTACGCGCTGACGGTGTCGCGATGCTCGCTGACTTGCGAGATCGGCTTCCTCAGTTACCTGACCGATCGCCGTGCCGAACTAGGACGAGGCGTCTACGTCGGGTCAGGCGTCGTGATCGGCGCCGTGAGCGTTGGCGACGGCTGCCAGATCGCAAACCGGGTCAGCATCATGAACGGCGGCCGACAACATCGCCTGGCGACGGACGGCACGCTCACGGCCTGCGATCCATCGACATTGCCGCCGGTCGCGATTGGCGAGCACACGTGGATCGGCGAAGGCGCAATCGTCATGGCCGACGTCGGCAGTCGTTCGATCGTCGCCGCCGGCTGTGTGGTGCCGCGGCCCGTGGACGACGATTGCATCGTGGCCGGCGTGCCCGCCCGCGTCATCGGCGTCAACGAGCCTGCCGACGTGGGGCGCGCTGCCCACGTGTCAGTGTCATGAGGAAGTGACGGGCACGTTGGAACCGTGCCTCCACGACCATTCCCGTTGGATTGCAAGACATGCTGTCGCTCGACGAACCAATCATCGAAGCACCACCGGCCGCGTTGGCAAGCTCACTCAGCAGCCGCCCGCGCCTATCGACGCCGATAGTTATCGACAGCCCGTGCGACTGCTGCACATCGCAGCCGGTCACGGTCGGAATTCCGTTCGCTAAGGGAAAGCTGCGCCAGCCTAAGTCGCTCGTGCTGATCGCATGCGATGGTTCGCCGCGGCCAATCCAGACGCACGTCACCGCTCGATGGAGCGACGGCAGCGTGCGCTGGCTACTGATCGACTTTGTCGTCGACTCGGTCCGTCGTGGTCGGCAGATCTGGCATCTTGCAGATGTCGCCGATGTCTCTGCCGTCTCGCGCCCGCAGGCGATGGCTGCTGGCGAGTCCGCATCGGCGTTCGACGTTCACACCGGCACCGCCAGTTTTCGTGTGAACCGCGGTGAGTTGCAGCCGTTTGCACGAGTCGTGCTGGGCCGGTCCGATGTGATCGATCCGGCCGGCGCTCGCGTCGTCTTGACCGACGCCCAGGGTCGTGAACAACGAGCGCGGGTGCAGCAGTCTGAGATTGAATCGCGCGGGCCGGTCCGGACCACGCTGCGACTGGAAGGGACGTGGACTGGTCGAACCGGACTTCGGTTCGTCGCACGGATCTCGTTCTACGCCGGCACGGGACTGGTGCGACTTGCATTGACGCTCCACAATCCGCAACGGGCCAGACACCGGGGCGGTCTGTGGGACCTGGGCGACGCCGGCGCCGTGCTGTTCCGCGACCTGTCGCTCGAGACGACATTGAAATGCCCGCGCGTGCCGCAGGTCGAGTGGACAATCGGGCCGGGGCAGGCGCGGCGGTCGCTTCACGTTGGCGATCGGCTGACGATCTATCAGGACTCGAGCGGCGGCGAAAACTGGAACAGCCGAAACCACGTCAACCGCGACGGCCGAGTACCCTGCTCGTTTCGCGGTTTTGAGTTGCAGCACGGCGATTGCAGCGAGCGAGGTCGCCGCGCCAGTCCGGTCGTCTCGGTCGGCACGAACGAAATGCGCCTGGCCGCCGCCGTGCCCGAGTTCTGGCAGCAGTTCCCCAAGGCGATCTCAGTACATGGGCCGCGCCTGCGCGTTCAGTTGTTCCCTGGTCGGTTCGCCGACCTGCACGAGTTGCAAGGCGGCGAACAAAAGACACACACGGTCTGGCTGCACTTCGACTCGCCCGACGACCCGACTGGATCGACCACGCTGCCACTCGACTGGGTTCATCAGCCTGCGTGCGTACACACCTCGCCGCAGTGGTACGCCGAGTCGCTAGCGGTACCGTACCTGACGCCGTCGCTCGCGGAATGTGCCACGCCGTATGAGCCACTCATGTCCAAGGTCGTCCGCGGCCCGCGCAGCTTGTTCGAGCGCCGCGAAACCATCGACGAGTACGGCTGGCGCAACTTCGGCGATGTCTGGGCCGATCATGAAGAGGCATACTGCGACGCCGCGCGGCCCGTGATCTCGCACTACAACAACCAGTACGACATGATCGCCGGGTTTGTCGTCAATTACCTGCGCACCGGCGATCGGGCCTGGTTCGAACTACTGGACGGGCTGGCCCGGCACGTCATCGACATCGACATCTACCACACCGATCGCGACAAGGCGGCTTACAACGGCGGCCTGTTCTGGCACACGGCTCATTACCGCGACGCCGCGACCAGCACGCATCGCTGCTATTCTCGGCACATGCGCTCCGCCGGCGCGGGCCAGTTGTTTGGCGGTGGGCCGTGTAACGAGCACAATTACACCACCGGTCTTGCGTACTATCACTTTCTGACCGGCGAGCCGGCCGCACGCGACGCGGTGATCGGTTTGGCCGACTGGGTCGTGCGCATGGACGACGGCCGCCGGACTATTCTCGGTTGGATCGATGCCGGGGCAACGGGGCTGGCCAGTCAGACAACTCAGCCGAACTATCACGGGCCTGGCCGCGGCTGTGGAAACTCGATCAACGCCCTGCTCGACGCGTGGCTGTTGACAGGTCGAGAGTGCTACATCGCCAAAGCGGAGGAACTGATCCGTCGCTCGATCCACCCGGCCGACGACGTGGGATCGCGAAACCTGCTCGATGTCGAGAACCGCTGGTCGTACACGGTGTTTCTTGCGTCGATTGCCCGGTTCCTGGACGTTCGCGCCGAGTCGGGCGCGACGGACGAGACCTACGCCTACGCGCGAGCGGCGCTGGTTCACTACGCGGCGTGGATGGCCGACCACGAGCGGCCGTACTTCGACCGTCCGGAGCAGTTGGAGTACCCGACCGAGACATGGGCGGCCCAGGACCTGCGCAAGGCAAATGTGCTGCGCATGGCGTCTCGCTACGCGGATGGGCCGCTGCGGACGCGGTTGCTCGATCGGGGGCGAGAACTTGCCGATCGCGCTTGGGCCGATTGGCAACGGTTCGATTCGTGCGACGTCGCGCGGGCCGTGGCGATCTTGATGACTGAGGGCATGCGCGACGCCTGTTTTCGTGCTCGATGCGGCGACGCGCTGCTGCCTATCGCGCCGGGCGCGGTGGCGCTAGCGAATGATCAATTCGGTCCGCCCGCGTCGTTTCGATCGCAACGCGATCGCGTGCTGGGGTGGCTGAAACCGTGACCGTGACACTGTGCGAACCACTGGAACAGTTGCAAGGAGTCGCCGACGGCCGGCCGACGGTCTGTCACGTTCTGCACGGACTGAGTGTGGGCGGCGCGGAGTTGCTGGCGGCGCGCCTGGCACGACGGTTTACCGATTACCGTTGCCTCTTCGCCTGCCTCGACGAACGCGGTGAGTTGGCCGACGGACTCGCGAGCGACGGTTTTGGCGTCCACCTGATCGGGCGACGGAGCGGTTTCGACCTGCGCTGCGTGCTGAGGCTCGCGCGGCTCTTTCGGCGCGAGCACGTGGACATTGTTCATGCGCATCAGTACGGGCCGTTCTTCTACAGTCTCGTCGCGCGGCGGTTGTGCCGTCGGCCGCGCGTGCTGTTCATGGAACACGGGCGGGCGTTTCCCGACTATCCGCGGCGCAAGCGCATCGTGGCCAATCGGCTGTTGCTCGAGCGTCGCGATCGCGTGGCGGCGGTGGGCGACGCCGTGCGAAAGGCGCTGGTCGATAACGAGGGGATCGCGAGCGAGCGGATCGATGTGATCTACAACGGCATCGACCTCGCGCCGTTCGCGGCGGGGGCGCACTTGCGCGACCGGACCCGCCATGAGCTAGGCTTCGGAGAGCGTGAGTTCGTCATCGTGCAGGTGGCGAGGCTCGATCCGCTCAAAGACCACGCTACGGCCATCCGCGCGTTTCGTCGCGTCTGGCAACGCGACTCGAACGCGCGGCTGGTGATCGTCGGCAATGGGCCGGAGCGGCAGGCGATCGAGCAGCTTGTCCGACAACTCGGACTGACCGCGGTCGTGCATTTGCTCGGCGTGCGCGGTGACGTGCCGCGCCTGCTGGCGGGCGCCGATCTGTGCCTGCTGACCAGCGTGAGCGAGGGCATTCCGCTGGTGCTCATCGAGGCGATGGCCGCGGAGCTGCCTGTGGTGGCGACGCGCGTCGGCGGCGTTGAGGAAGTCGTGGACCACGAAGTCACCGGATTGCTCGCCCCGGCGGGCGACGACGCCGCGCTGGCCGCGCACATCGCTCGATTGGCCGGCGACGCCGCGCTCCGCAATCGGCTGGGCCGCAGCGGCTGCACTCGCGCGAAGTCACAATTCTCGGAGCAGGCCATGCATCGGCGATACGCTGATCTCTACGAAGCGATGCTTGCAAGCTGAAGGAGGAACTCACGCAAAGGCGCAAAGACGCAGAGATTACTTCTGAGTACTCAGTCAGTGCTCAGTGCCCAGTGCTCGGTACTTGGTACTCAGTAGCTGGTGCTCGGCATCAGGCCGAGACTTGCTTCCACGTTCCTTTGCGACTTTGCGCCTTTGCGTGAGGCATCTGTTGTGAATCATCTGACTGACCACCGATCGGGACTCGTCGTGTTCGCCGACGACTGGGGGCGCCATCCGTCCAGTTGTCAGCACCTCGTCCGCCAACTGCTTGGCCGGTACGAGGTGCTGTGGGTGAACACGATCGGCACGCGCGCGCCGAAGCTGAATCTGGCGACGCTCCGGCGCGGCGTCGAAAAGCTGTGCGACTGGATCCGGCCGCGGCGGCCCGCCGCATGGCCGCGCGGTCTGAGAGTGGCGGACCCGACCATGTGGCCGTGGTGCCGGACCGCCTTCGATCGCCACGTGAACCGCCGGCTGCTCACGCGCCAGCTCGCTGGAGCGATTCGCGAGCTGCCCCGGCCGGTGGTCGCGGTCACGACGCTGCCGACCGTCGCCGACCTCGTCGGTGTGCTGCCGGTCGACCGCTGGATCTATTACTGCGTCGATGACTTCAGCCTGTGGCCGGGACTGGACCACGCCGCGCTGCGCCGCGGCGAAGAGATGCTCGTCGCGCGAGCTGATGTGCTGATCGCAGTCAGCGAGACGCTGCAACGGAAGCTACACAGCGCGGGGCGGCCGTCGCACCTGGTGACCCACGGCGTCGATCTCGATCACTGGGCCGGTGAGGATTCGCACGAGTCGCTGCCGGCCTTCGAGCATCTGGAGCGGCCGTGGATCGTGTTCTGGGGCGTCGTCGACCGACGACTCGACACGGCGTTTCTTGCACGACTGGGCGCCGACCTGAACCGCGGCACGATCGTGCTCGTGGGGCCTGAGTCGGACCCGGACCCCACACTGGCGTCGTGTCCGCGAGTCGTTCGTTTGCCGGCCATGGCGTACGAGCAGTTGCCGGTCCTGGCCCGGCGGAGCAACGTGCTGATCATGCCATACATCGACGCCGGTGTTACTCGCGCGATGCAGCCGCTCAAGATGAAAGAGTATATGGCCACCGGCCGACCGGTCGTGCTCCGCGAACTGCCGGCTACGCGCGATTGGCCCGACTGCGCCGATCTGACCGACAGCCCCGAAGGGTTTTCGCACGCCGTTCGATTGCGGCTGGAAACGGGCCTGCCGTCGGACCAGAAGATTGCTCGCACACGACTCGCCGACGAAGGCTGGGCCGCGAAGGCCGACCTGTTTGCGCAGCTCGCGCTCTTGGAGAGCGGGGAGCTGGTTGAATGCTGATCGCCTGAACGGCTGGGCAGTTCAACCGGATCAACGTCCCTGGGAGATCACAATGCCGGTCGTTCTCGACACGCGGGTCGTCACCGGAACGGGCGGCGGACCCGACAAGACGATCTTGAACTCGCCACGGTTTCTGGAACCCGCCGGCTACCGCAACGTCTGCGCGTACATGCACCCGCCGGACGATCCGGGCTTTGAGGAGTTGCGCGGCAAGGCCGATGCGTTGCGAGCGCCGCTCGTGTCGGTGCCCGACCGTGGTCCGTGGGACACTCGTGTGATCACGCGGCTGCTGGACATCTGCCGCCGCGAACGGGTCGCCATCTGGCACGGGCACGATTACAAGAGCAACGCGCTCGGCCTGGTGTTGCGGCGTTGGTGGCCGATGCGGCTCGTCACCACGGTACACGGCTGGGTGAAGCGCACGCGCCGCACCCCGTTGTACTACGGTCTCGATCGGCTGTGCCTGCCGCGCTACGAACGAGTGATTTGCGTGTCGCCGGACCTGATCGACGAGTGCCTGGCCGCAGGGGTGGCCGACGAGCGATGCGTGCTCATCGAGAACGCCATCGACACCGGGCAGTACTCACGAACGCTCACCGTCGCCGAGGCACGGCAGCGGCTGGGATTCGCTCCGCATCGATTCATCGTAGGTGCGATCGGTCGGCTCTCCACCGAAAAGGGATTCGACCTTCTGATCCGAGCGGCGGACGCGCTGATGGGCAGTGGCGTCGATCTGGAGCTCGTTATCGTCGGCGAGGGCGATCAGCAGTCGCCACTCGAGCGGCTGGTCCATTCGCTGAATCGCGGCGACCGAATCCGGCTCTTGGGTTACCGCGCCGACACCATCGAGTTGTATCAGGCGATGGACGTGTTCGTGCTCAGCAGCCTGCGCGAAGGGCTGCCGAATGTGCTGCTCGAGGCCATGGCGATCGAAACGCCCGTCGTGGCCACGCGCATTGCCGGAGTACCGCGGCTCGTGCAGCACGATCGCAATGGACTGCTCGTCGAACCCGATTCGATCGAGCAACTGTCGGCGGCGATCGAACGATTGGCGCGCGATGCGGACCTGCGGGCGCGGCTCGGCCGCGCCGGCCGCGCGACGATCGAGCGCGATTACAGTTTTGCGTCGCGCATGGCGAAGATTCGGACGATCTACGACGACCTGTTGGGCCAGCGAGCCGGGAGTACATCGTGCAACTGACGCTTGAACGCGACTCGCTGCCGGCCACCGAAATAACGGACCGAACGCCGGCCTCGGAGATTCGTGTACACGAGGGCCGGCTGCTGTTCGATCAGATAGATCGGCTCGGCGACTACGCCGCACGGCGCGGATCGTTGCCGCTCAGCCGACATCCGCGCTGGCTCGCTGTGCTGCGCGATGGGTTGTGCCACACGCCGTACTGCCTTGAGGCGGTAACCGACGGTGAGACGCGCGGGTTCCTGGCACTGGCTCATGTGCGGGGCGCGCTGTTCGGCCGCTTTCTGGTCAGTCTGCCGTACCTCAACTACGGCGGGCCGGTCGCCGACGACGAACAGACCGCGCGGCGACTGATCGACCGCGCCGTCGTGCTGGCCCGGCGGCTCGACGTGCGTCATCTCGAATTGCGCGACGAGCGCACGATCGTGCACGAGGCGATCACCGAAACGAGGACCGACAAGGTGCACATGCGGCTGGAGTTGCCCGCAACGGCCGGCCGGCTTTGGGACCGGCTGGCGTCGAAGGTCCGCAACCAAGTGCGCAAAGGCCAGAAGAGCGATCTCGCTGTCGCGTGGGGCGGCGAGTCGTTGCTGCCGGAGTTCTACGACGTGTTCAGCCGGAACATGCGCGACCTCGGCACGCCGGTCTATGGGTGCGGTCTGTTTCGTAGCGTGCTGCGTCACTTTCCGAACCAGGCTGAGCTGTGCGTCGTGCGCGCCGGGCGCGACGCGGTGGCGGCCGCCCTGCTCTTGCACGGCCCCGAAGTCACCGAGGTCCCGAGCGCCAGTGCGCTGCGCAGCCACAACCACACCTGTGCCAACATGCTCATGTATTGGCGCCTGCTGGAGCGGGCCGTCGAGCGGGGCCAGGCGGTGTTCGACTTCGGCCGATCGAGTGCCGAGAGCAACACGTACCGATTCAAGAAGCAGTGGGGCGCCGAGCCGTTCGCGGCGGTCTGGCAGTATCACGTGCGTCGCGGCTCGCCCGGCGAAATGCGGCCCGACAACCCGCGCCATCAGCGGCGGATTCACATCTGGCAACGACTTCCGGTCTGGCTCACTCGACTGATCGGGCCGCCTATCATACGAGGGATACCGTAACGTGAGACGCAAGAAGCGAGACGATCGCACACGATTGCGCGTCGAGGACCTTGAGTCGCGCGAGTACCTCAGCGTCGTCCAGTTCGTAGATTCGACGTCGGCCGATTTCGCGGCCGGAACGCTGGCGCCGAACACGTACCTGGCCGACACGACGAACGGCGAGCTGACACTGGCGCCGGCGGCCGCGGCCGAGTTTTCGGGCGGCGCGCTGCCCGACGGCTGGTCGACCGGTCGACTGAGTCGGCGCGGCGTCTCGACGGTGGCGGGCGGGGTCTTGACGCTGAATCGCGCGGCCGCGCTGACCGAAGCGCAGTTTCAGCCGGGCCAGTCGCTCGAGTTCGTCGCGACGTTCGGCACAGACTCGACGCAGCGGGTCGGCTTTGGGTCGACTTCGCGTCGGGGGCCATGGGCTGGATTCGGCGTCGGCAACAAGGGGGTCCTTCAAGCAATCACGTCAAACGGACGCACGACCATCGCCACGCCTATCGCCGGCGTGCCCTTGGGTTCGGCCCATTTGTACGGCATCCAGTGGGAGACCTCGCAGGTGAACTTCTCGATCGACGGAATTCGGGTAGCTTCGCACGCTCTCGCGATCACCGTGGCAATGAACATCGTGGCGACCGACGCCGCGAGTCGATCGCCCATGTCCGTTGATTGGGTGAGGCTGGCTTCGTACGCCGGCACGGGCACGTATCTATCGCGCGTGCTGGGCGACGAGGCGCCGCTGCGTTGGGGTGCGATCGCATGGGCCGGCGACGTTCCGGACGGCGCGAGCCTGACTATGAGCGTGCGAACCGGAGACACGCCGACGCCGGACGACGGCACGTGGAGCGATTTCGCGCCTATGGCCGCGTCGAACAACGTGATCGGCGTCGCCTCGCGCTACCTGCAGTATCGAGCCGTGCTGGCAACGACCCAATCGGCGGCGACCCCGACACTCGAAGCAGTCGCCATCGAGGCCAACGGATCGGTTGCCGTGGTTGGACTCGACGCCGGCTGGGCGACGTTCGGTCAGGTGGTGCCGCAAGGCGAGGCGATGGACGCGCTGAGGATCGGCGCGCTGCAAACCCAGACCGACGTGAAGACGCGATGGCCGGACGGGTCTATTCGGTACGCGATCGTCAGCGCCGCAATCCCCGCAGCGGGCTTCTACGCGATCAGCGACGCCCCCGCGAGCAGCGGCTCGTTCGCACCGGACGTGGCCGATGCGACCGTTCGGTTCGGCATCGGCGGCGTTGTCTACACGGCTGCGCTCGGCAATGCCGCGTCAGACGACAACTGGCTGAGCGGGCCGCTCGTGCGCGAGTGGCGCACCGTCGTCGCGCCGCGCGATGCGCAAGGAGTCGAGCACCCGTTCCTGCGAGTCATCTTCGACGCGCGGACGTATGTGGACGGCCAGACCCGATTGGACGTCGCCGTCGAGAATACCCTCGACGTCGCAGGCGCGACGTCCGCAGTGTACGACGTCGCCGTGATTTCCGCGGGCCAAACGTTGTTCGCACAAGACGGCGTCGAGCACTGGTACCTGACGCGATGGCGCAAGGTGTTCGGCCTGGGCCTCGACGGCTCGGCGGTGACGCCCGACTTCCGAGCGGCCTATCGCGCCGCCGCGCTGCCGCGCTACTTGTCCATCGTCGAGAACACGGTCGGCTCGATGGATGGTCCGGAGTTCGGCATCCTGCAGAGCGGCCATCTCGAAAAGCAGATGCCGGCTCACGGCGGCCGGCCCGAGATCGCGCCCTACCCCGACTGGACCGCGCGCTACCTGGCCCATCGCAATCCGCAGCAAGGGCAATATGTGTTGGCCAACGGCGACCTGGCCGGCTCGTGGCCGGTGCACGTGCGCGAAGCCGATGGGCGGCTCATCTCGATCGACGAGCGCCCGAACTTCTGGCTCGACTATCGCGCCGCCGACGGCAACAAACCGCGCGGCGATCTGGCCGCGGCCGGCCCGCTGACGCCTGACATTGCCCATCAGCCGTCGCTGGCGTACGTGCCGTACCTCGTCACCGGCGACCGATACTACGCCGACGAGATGCGGTTCTGGGCCAACTACGTACTGATCCGCACGTATCAGGACGACTACAACTATCGCCGCGGCGCCGAAGGTTGGCTGGGCGGCAACGAGGTGCGCGGAATCGCCTGGGGCCTGCGCAACCTGGTCGACGCCGCGGCGTACTTGCCCGACGGCGACCCGGTCAAGGACTACCTTGCGCAGAAGGTAACGAACAACCTGCGCGGACTCGACGAAATGGCTGCGGCCGCCGGCTCGCCGCTCGGCACGTTGTGGGAGGACAAGCGGCCCGAGAACCAGTTCGCCGCGCCCAAGGTCTGGATCTCGACCTGGGAGCAGAACTATCTGGCGTGGGCGATAGATCATGCCAACCAGCAGGGATTCGCCGGCGGCGCAGTTCATCGCGATCGCATCGCCGACTTTCAACTGCAACTGTTCGCCAGCCCTGATTTCGATCGGCGTTACGCCGGCCTCGGCGTGATCGCGGTGGGCGTTCAGGCCGGCGGCTCAGTGCGCTTGTACTCGAGCATGGCCGAGCTGTTCCGCAACAACGTCGCCGCGAGCGACCCGCCCACTCCATTCGCAGGTTACTACGGCGTCGACGCCAGGCTCGCGCTGCTGATCTCAATCGACAACAGCCGGCCCGGCGCGCAGGACGCCTACGACTACTTGTATTCCCAGATCGCCGTCGACCCCGCCGGGCCATCAGACTTGGCGAACCGTGCTGGCTGGGCGATAGCAGCGGACGGCGAGAGGTGAGCAGAGAGCAGGGAATTGAGGATCGAGGATTGAGGATAGAGGATCGAGGGACGCGGAATGCGGGCCGCGCGGTGTCCGTCTATCTTCTATCCTCAATCCTCTATCCTCAATTCCCTGATCCCTGATCGCTGACCCCACAGGGAGAATCGCATGCGAACACTGAACGTGAGATTGTTTGTCGGCCTCATCGTGTCTGTCCTGTTACTCGGTGCGGGCGTACACCTGCTGCACGGTTTTCAATCGGGGCGTAATGCTCAGGCGCTGCTGCGCGAGGCTCGCCGTGCAGAAGAGGCCGGCCGATTGGATGACACGGCGAGGTACCTGCAACGATACCTGGCGTTCCAACCGCACGACACCGACGAGCTGGCGTCGCTCGGTCGGGCGCTCGACCAGTCGGCCACGACGTCGGGCGCGCGGCTGCGAGTGTTCATGACGCTGGAACAGGTGCTGCGAAGCGATCCGGACCGTCACGACGTACGGCGGCGGCTGGCTGAAGTTGCGATGGAGATCGGGCGGTTCGACGATGCACTGCTGCACCTGGCTCGGCTGCGTGAAGCGGCGTCGGAGGACGGCGGCCTCGAACATCTTGTAGGCAAATGCCACGAGGCCACCGGCAAGTACGACGCGGCGGCTCAGTCGTTCGCGGCCGCGATCCGCCACGCGCCCGACCAGATCGACAGCTACACGCGGCTCGCCGATGTGCTCGAGCGCCGACTTGGCCGGCGTGACGCGGCCGCCGAGACGATGGATCAGTTGGTCGCCGCGAACAGCGACTCGTTCGAGGCGTATCTGGCGCGAGCACGCCATCGTCGCCAGGCGGGCGAGTTGGAATCGGCGGGCGCCGATGTGGCCCGCGCGCTCGAGCTTGCGGCGGACCACGCCGAGACGTTGATGGCGGCCGCCGAGCTGCTGTCGGCCCGAGCGGAACTGGCCGCCGGCGTCGGCGACGCCGCCGCCGCCGATGCCCATCGCGCCGCCGCTCGGCAACACCTCGACCGCGCCCGCGAGCTACACCCGAAGAACTCCCGACTGCTCCAGTCGCTTGCCACCGTGGAGATTCGGTCGGGCCGCAGCGATGAAGCGATCGCGTGTCTGCGGCGCGGACTCGACCTCGCTCCCGGCAACGCCGACTTGCTGTGGCAACTTGGCGATGTGCTCATCGAGGCCGGCAAGCCGACCGAGGCAAGCGAAGTCATCGAGCAACTTCGCGAGGCCGACGTTGCACCCGCGCTGGTCGAGTATTTGCAGGCAACCGCGCTAGCCAAGGAGCAGCGTTGGTCCGAGGCGGTCAAGTTGCTCGAACGGGCACGGCCGCTGCTCGTCCTGTCGCCGGAACTGACCACCGAGGCCGACCTGGCGCTGAGTGCATGCTACCAGCAGCTCGGCGATCCCGAGCGCCAGTTTGCGGCCGCGCGGCGAGCGGCAAGCGCGTCGCCTCTGCTCGTGAGCGCGCGATATGCCGTTGCGTCGTCGCTGCTCGCGTTGGGTCGTGTGCACGAGGCACTCAGCGAGTATCGCCAGATGGTCAGCCTGGCGGGCTCGCCGGCGATCGCCAAGGTCGAGCTCGCGCGACTGCTCATCGTCCGAAACCTGCTGACGCCGACATCGCAGCGGAACTGGCTGGAGGTTGCCGACGTGCTGGATCAGGCGGCCGAGTCGTTGCCCGACTGCGTCGACATCCCGCTGCTGCGGGCCGAGGCGCACGCGGCCCAAGACCAGGCGACCGAGGCCCAGTCGATCCTCGATGCGGCGGGCGAGCGATGGCCCGACCAGGTGCAAATCTGGATCGCGCGGGCCGCTCTTGCCGACCGGCGAGGCGACACGCGCGGCGCGATGGAACTGCTCGGCCAGGCCACCCGACAAGTGGGCGACTGCGGCGCATTGCGACTTGCCAAGGCCCGGCTCTGCGTCAAGCAGGGTGGCGACGACGTTCGCGAGCGACTCGCCGAGTTGCGCGAGGGGGACGAGTCGTTCGACCTCGATGACCGCGTCAGCCTGCTGCGAGGGCTCGCCGACGCCCACTACCACGTGGGCGACCTGGCCGAGGCGAAGCGTCTGTGGATGAGAGTGGCCGAGTTGCAGCCGAACAGTCTCGCGATCCGGCTGCACCTGTTCGACCAGGCGCTCCAGGCCGGCGATGAACCGGCGCTCAGTCGGGCGCTCGACGAGATCCGCCGCATCGAAGGCGATGGGGGCGCGCTCAGCCGCTACGGCGAGGCGTGCCGGCTGATCGAGCAGGCCCGCGCCGGCGATAAGAAACTACTGGCGGGCGCACGCACGCAATTGGCCGCGGCGGCGGTGCGGCGCCCCGCCTGGTCTCGCGTGCCGGTGCGCGAGGGCGAGATCGACGAGCTGGAAGGCAATCCGGCCCGGGCGATCGACAACTACATGCGAGCACTCGAAATGGGTGAGCGCAGCCACCAGGTGCTCCGCCGGGTCGTGCAACTGCTGTACGAGCGCCGACGCTACGTCGAGGCCGACCAGGCGATTCGCAAGCTGCAGGCCCAGCCGCTCAGTCCACTCTCGGGCGAGCTGCAACGCATGGCCGCAGACGTTTCGTTGCAGGTCCAGGACCACTCGCGCGCGTTGGACCTCGCGCGTCAGGCCGTCGCCGCCGACCCGAACAACTACGGCAACCACGTCTGGCTTGGCCAGGTCCTGTGGGCGACCGGACGCCGCGACGAGTCGGAACAGCCGCTGCGTCGCGCGGTCGAGATCGCGGACCATGAACCAAGTGCGTGGACCTCGTTCGTCTTGTACCTCAGTCGAGTCGGCCGAACGGCCGAAGCCGACGCGGCGATCGAACAACTGCGGCACAAACTGACGTCAGCACAGACCCCGCTCGTGTTGGCTCAGTGTTACGAATCGATCGGTCGCACTGAACGCGCCGCGGAGCAATATCAAGCGGCGCTGGCCGCGAGTCCCGACGACCCGGCCGTGCTGCGCGGGTTCGCCGGCTTTTGTCTTCGCTCAGGCCAGCTTGCTCAGGCCGAGCCGGCGCTGCGGCGCATGATCGCCGGCGCCGCCGCGACGCCGTCCGAGTCGGCATGGGCGCGGCGAGGGCTAGCCGTGCTACTCGGCACGCGCCGCGACTACCGGCAGGCGCAGGAGGCGATCAAGCTCATCGACGCCAACATTGCGACGATCGGACAGAACAACGACGACCTGCGCGCGATGGCGGTGGTCTGCGCCGCCCAGCAAAACGGCCCGGCCCGACGCCGCGCGGTCGAACTGTTTCAAGAGCTGAGCGATCGTGGGCCGCTCGCGCCAGACGATCAGTTTCTGCTCGTCCGATTGTTCGAGGACCAGGGCAATTGGCCCAAAGCCCGCGAGCACATGCGGCTACTCCTCGCCGCCGACGGCCGCAACCCGCTCTACCTGGCCCACTGCGCCCGCATGCTGCTGCGGCGCGGCGAACCCGACCAGGCTCAACTCTGGCTCGATCGACTGGCGGAGATCGAGCCGAGTAGTTTCCGCTCTGTTGAGATCAGGGCCCGCGTGTTGTTGGCTCATGGCGAACGCGAGAAGGCGCTGAAGCTGTTGAGCGGTTTTGCTGAGTCGCTCGTGGCGAGCACTGCACCCGATCCGACGACGCTGCGCTTGGCTGCGGCGACCTTCGAGGACCTGGGTCGTCAAGTCGAACAGTCCGAGGGCGCCGGCGCATCGGGAGCGTTCATGGCGGAGGCCGAGTCGCTGCATCGACGATTGGCGTCGCAGCAACCCGACGGCGCCCTGTCGCTCGCGGCGTTCCTGGGTCGGCAGGGAAATGTGGTCGACGCGCTGGCGTCGTGCGAGCAGGCCGGCGCCGCGGGCTGCCCGGCCGAGGCCGTCGTGTTCGCGGGCGCTGAAATCGTCCGTGCGGCGCGGGCCGACGACGCGCACTGTCTGCGGGTCGAGCGATGGATCGAAGCGGCGCTTCAAGCGAAACCTGGCTCAGCCTCGTTGCGGCTGGCGCTCGCTGCGATTCGCGATTACCAGGGTCGATTCCGAGAAACCGAGTCGTTGTATCGTGAGATCATTCGTCTCGACTTGGCCAACACGACGGCCTTGAACAACCTGGCGTGGCTGCTGGCGCGGCAGGGCGGGCAGGCGGCCGCCGAGGGGAAGCGGTTGATTGACCAGGCCATCGAGCTAGCCGGCCCGCTGCCAGAACTGCTTGACGCGCGAGCCGCGGTGCACTTGGCGCTCGGCGATACTGCAGCGGCACTGGCTGATCTGACAGAGGCTCTGTCCGGCCACCCGTCAAGCAGCGCGGAAGCTGCCACGTTGAGTTTCCACATCGCTCGCGTGCAACAGGTCGCCAAGAAGAGACACGCGGCGCGCGAGGCGCTCCACCGGGCGAAGGCGGCCGGACTCAAGACCGACGACTTGCACCCACTGGAACGCGGCGATCTCGCGAGACTGACGGCCGAACTCGATGCAGCGAAGTAGCCGACGGCCGCGGAGTTCTCGCGGCACAGTGATTGCAAGGTAACGGGTGGGATACGAAACATCTCGGTGAACGGAGAACAGAACAATGTCGCTCGGAAGAACTCGGCGCAATCGGTTGGCTGTACTTGTTTCGCTGGTGATCATGGGCGCGACCGTGGGCGCGCGGCCGGCGCACGCAAGCGTGACCTTCAAGTACTCTGACCTCAGCAGCGACTCGACGCCTGCCGGCGTCTTGGATGCTCAATCAACGTTCACCGTGTCGGGCAGCCAACTGTTGATCAGCCTCGTGAATCTGACCACGTCGCCGAACACGTTCAAGATCGACAAGCTATTCTTCAACTCAGACACGACCCTGACTGGGTTGTCGTTTGCGAGCTCCGTGCCGTCGGGATGGTCGGTGAGTGGGACGGGGACCAGCCAGAACAAGGGCGCCGATGGGTTCGGCAACTACAACTGGATGATCGACTTTGGCTCGACGAGCCAGAACCTCGCTGCTGGTGCGACCGCGAACCTAACCCTGAACATGACCGGCACGACGACCGAGAACACGATCGGGACGAAGCTGTCGCTCATTCCGCCGGGCCACACTCCGACGCTGTCGGCCCTGAAGTTTGTGGCAGGCCCGGGCGGCGACAGTGCCTATGGTGCGATCGCCAAGCGGTGCGATCCGGGTGGACACATCGTTCCCGAACCGTCGTCGATCGCGCTGCTGGGCCTCGGCGGCACGCTGCTGTCGGTCCTAGGCCTTCGCCGTCGCCGAGTGCTGTGGGCGTAGCTCGATACGAGACGACGAAGGGGGCAGAACATTCGCAGGCCCTGCCTCATCGACAATACACGTTGTCGACGAGGCAGGGCCTGTGTGTTTGTTCGCGTGCAACGGCACCGCGTCCGATCTGCGCCGGGATGTCGATGAGGAAAGCAGTGGGCTACCGACCCAACTGGTAGAAGTGCGAGTAGGTCATGAACTGGGCCCCGTGCCCCGTGCCCTTCAGCCCCGATATCTGGCGGCGTTTGGCTTGGTCCTGTTGCTGGCCAAGGTGCACGATGAGTTGGCGATCCTGGGCCGTGGCTGCTCGCCACTCCATTTCGGGCCGCACGCGACGATGGTAGTTGAAGGCGGTGTCTCCGCCGCGCGTGAGATCCAGGTACGGGCTGACGGCCGGGCGCGAACTTGGCGTCCCCGCCGGCTTGCTGTATTGCCCAGGCTGGGCTTGGACGTCGCGTCCGAGGCCAAGCACCAGCACGAGTGTCCAAACCAAGACCGTGCAACTCGCCTGTTTCATAGCACCACCTGTTCGTGTCGCTTCGCCTGGACCATTGTTCGGTTATTACGGGCCGGCGCCGCCGATCCCGCGGTGGCCAAACTGCAGATCGCGCACGGTGCGATGGCCCAGCAGCGTGAAGCCAAAGAGACGCTCAAGCGGCGACGTCGCCTTGGCGATGAAGCTGTCCACCTTGATCAGCCGATCGGCCTGCACGTAGATTCGGTCGCCGGGCAGAATCTGATAGTTCGTCGCGGGGGAGCCATCCCGCACAATCGACTGCCAATCTACGGCAAGTATCTGCCGGCCGTCGGTGTGCGGGCCTGGCCGCGCGATCCAAATGTGCTTCTTCGATGCGACAGGCGGCAGGCCATTGATCTGGCTGATCGCGTCCAGCACCGTCTCGTTGCCGGTGACCGGCAAGCGAAACACCTGTTCGCCGTAGCCGCCGCCGTCGGTGATGACGTAGTAGACCTTGCTGTTGTATGCGTACACGCCGACGTCGATGCGCGGGTTCAAGATGTACTGAGACAGGTGCTGTTCGATCGCTGCTTTCGCCTGCATGCGGGTCAGTCCAGCGACCGGCACATCGCCGTAGATGCCGAGCGCGACCGTGCCGTCGGGTTGCACCAGGTGTTCGCCGGTGATGGCCTGCCGGCCGGCCAGTTCGGGCAGCGAAACGGAAACCTGCGGCGAGTTGAGGATCGTCTTGAGGTGTCGCTCAATGACGGCGCGAGCCTCGTCGAGACTCATGCCCGAGACAACGATCGAACCGTAGACCGGACCCAGATCCAGTCGGCCGTCGTTGTTCACTCGGTACGATCCGTCGATGGTCTGGAAGTCGGCCGTGTCGTCGGGATTGTTGGCGTCGCGCGGGAACGTCCCTTTGACCCGCAACAACAATTCGTCCAACGGTTCGATTGGGTCGGATGGCAGGCGCACGTTGCGTTCGATTTCGATGAGCAGAATATCCGGCGGCTCGATGATGTAGCTCGGAAGCTGGACCTTTTCCAACTCGCGCGGGATCGTGCCGCAGTCGGTCGGGCAGCACGGCTCTTCGCCGACGTACGGCCCTTCGCCGCCGATGACCTCGTGCGACTCAGGCTCGAACTGGACCTGTGCGATCGGCTGGAAGCCCAGTTCGACGCCGGCCCGTTGGGTCGCGGCGCCCGACACAAGGCCCTGCCGCGTCGTCGTCGGCGTCTGACAACCGGCGGCCGAGAGCGCCAGCAACGCGAAGGCGGCCGGCAGTGTTCGTCGGTGAAGCGTAGACACGCGTATTTCGTCCGTTGCTCGACAGGGTTCTTGCGACGCCTTCGATCTGAATCCGCATCGACGCGCGGCGATTCGCTGCGCTACTAATCGGACTTTCCCGTTTTGGCATTCGCACCGGCGCGGCTCGGCGTTGTCGAAAGTGCGGGTTGTATGGGTTGCGCCGTTTACCGAGCCGAGCCTGAGGCGCGACGCACGTCCGCACCCCTCACCCCAAACCCTCTCCAGCAGGAAGGCAGTCGGCCCACGTGTTTCATGCGGAGGGCAGCGACGCGGCCGAGGCGTTCGTGCGCGAGCGTCTGTTGCGTGTGCTGCAAGGGAAAGCGGCCCGTGTGGTGCAGGGGTTGCGCCCGGGAACGGCGCGGAAGAATCTGCGTGCCGTCTGCGACTACCTGGAAAAGAACCTGCATCGCATGAAGTACGACGAGTATCTGTCGGCTGGCTATCCGATCGCGTCGGGCGTGATCGAGGGCGCCTGCCGACACGTCATCAAGGATCGCATGGAACGCGCGGGCATGCGCTGGAAAGTGCCCGGTGCCCAAGCCATGCTGCAATTGCGCACGATCCACGCGAATGGCGACAGGGAGCGTTTCCAGGATTCTCGTATCGAGCAGGAGACGAGTCGCTTGTACCCCAACAAGAAAGCTCTGCGCGAGGCGGCCTGGCCCCGCTACGCCCAAGCCGCCTAGCCCAACTAGCCCTCAAACAAGCGAGGTTCCTTCGGCAAATCTCGAATCGAGGACGATTTATCGTGGCCCAGCGAAGTTTTGGAGTGCGGTGGCCTGACACCGCTTTGGATCGATCCGTGCGGAAGCTCATGCAATCCAAAGCGGTGTCAAGCCACCGCACTCCAAAGTCCGCTTGTTTGAGGACTAAATGGCTTTGCGTGATTCTGGGAGTCCGCAGGGACAGTAGCCCGACGCGCCAGCGAGGGACCGGGCCTGATTTCTTGTGATTTCGCCATGTGCTCCCTCGCTGGCGCGTCGGGCTACTGTCCCAGAATCGTGCAAGGCTATTTAGCCACAATTACCAGCGGAAGGCCGGTTACACCCGGGTCGATTTGTCGCCGCCGGCGGGCGCGTCACCGGTCGCGGCGGCCGCCGCGGCGGCCCAGCGCGTCGCGTCGGATTGGTATCGCGAGCCGGAAGACCTCGCGGTGTTCGACGCCGCACTCGCCGAGGCGCTGGCCACGGTCCCCGACGGGCCGGCCGAGTTGCTCGGCGTCGAGTTCGGCCGACAAGTTGGCGACGCGATTCTCGCCTGGCGGGCCAACGACGGCGCCCGCTCTGAAGTGCCGTACACGCCCGGAACCGAGCCGGGCGATTGGAACCGCACGTTCCCAGATTTCGTGCCACCGCTGTTGACGCAGTGGCCCTTTGTGACGCCGTTCGCCATGACGACTCCGGCGCAGTTTCGCCCCGCCGCCCCGCCGGCGCTCGACAGCATCGAATATGCGGCGGATGTCAACGAGATCAAGGAACTTGGCCGGTTCGACAGCACAACGCGCACAGCGGACGAAACGGAGATCGCACTTTTCTGGGCGGACGGCGGCGGCACGTATACGCCGCCGGGAGTA
>DAIOWH010000125.1:0-19741 GCA_036758585.1 Planctomycetia bacterium | reverse complement strand
CGGGTTAAACGACCGAGGCCGATTTCAGACCCTATTCAATGCGGCACAGTACTAAGCCAAGCCCGAACCGTTCGATCACTTCCCCAATTCCACGCTGGTCGTCAGCGTGCCAATGCCGTCGATTTCGATCGAGACTTGATCGCTCGCTTGCAGCGAGAACTCGTCGGGCGGCACGATGCCGGTGCCGGTGAGCAAGATGACGCCGTTTGGGAAACTTTGGTCGCGGGCCAGCCAGGCGACGAGGTCGTCGAAGCGGCGAGCCATCTTGCCCAGGTCCGTGGCGCCGGTGAAGACTGCGGCGCCGGCGCGGCGGATGGTTAGTTGAATGCGCACCTTTTCGCGCGGCGGCATGGCGGCCGCCAGAGTGACGACCGGGCCAAGCGCACAGCAGGCGTCGAACACCTTGGCCTGCGGCAGGTACAGTGGGTTCGCGCCTTCAATGTCGCGACACGAGACATCGTCGCCGATGGTGTACCCGACGATCTCGAGACGGGGACTCACGACCAGCGCCAGTTCCGGCTCGGGCACGCACCAGCGTGTGTCGCGCCGCAGCCTCACGCTGTCGCCCGGCCCAACCACGCGGCTCGGTGTCGCCTTGAAGAACAGTTCGGGCCGGTCCGACACGTAGACCTTGTCGTAGAACGAGCCGGCGTCCTTCGACTCCTCGCGCCGCGCGACCTGACTGCGCTGATACGTGACGCCCGCGGCCCAGACCTCCTGGTGGTCGATCGGCGCGAGTAGTTTCACATCGCTGATCGGTCGGCTCGCAGATTCGTCCGCCAACCTCGCCGCGAGCGCGGCCGGATCGCCGGCGTGCAACACATCACTGAGCGATCGGACGCCAGGGGCCCTGCTGAAATCGAGCGGCGCGACCCGACCGTCTCGCACAACACCCACTCGATATTCGCCGCCCACGGTATGCCTGCAAAGTTGCATGTATCCCTCCTGAGGGGCCAGTAGCTCGTGGACAGTGGAACAGCTAGCGACTCGTCACTGACCACCGGCCACTAACCACTAACTACCGCTCCACACTGAATAGGGTCTGAGATCGGCTTCGGTCGTTTAACCCGCAGCCGCAGGCGAGGCGTGGCTGGCGTTTGTTGTGCCTCGCCTGCGGCTGCGGGTTAAACAAGTTCGAACCCCTTTCAGTGTGGAGCGGTACTAGCCACTGACCACTACTCCTCCTCCTTCGGCATTAACTCCGCGCCGTCGCGAACTGCGACGAAGCCGAACTCGCGGCCGGTGAGTGTCACGGTGCCGGACAAGGCTCCCTTGCCACGCGTCCAGAGTCGACCCTCGAACTCGAGGCGAGTCGCCGGCAGTTCTACGTTGAACCGAATGTGGTGCGGCTGCTTGCCGATCGAACCCTTGACCGGATAGTCGCCGCCGGTCTGGTCCGAGACGTACGAGCCGGTTACTTCGCCGCCTTCGGTCACGTCGAGCGCGAGTCGTCCCGACCATTGGCCGTTGGCGATCAGGCGATACTTGCCGCTGAAATCTTCCGGCACGACCGGGCCGGGCGACGGACCGCCGGCGGCCGGCGGGGCCGACACGAGCGGCTTCGAGACGATATAGAACTTCGCCTTGCCGACCGGTCTCAGCACGGCGTCCTTGTCGCCGTCGCGTCGGAACTCGATGTCGCCGCCGCGCCCGTCGGGCACGACCTGGCCGATGTCAAGATTCAATTGCTGTCCGTCGAACATGTAGACGCTCTTGCCGGCGGCCTGCCGACCGCTCTCGGTGCCGGCGCGAAGCGTCTGGTAACGCTGTACCACGAGGATCGGCTCCTCGGCGTCGCCCTGCTTGCGAAGCGCCTGCCGCACGACCAGCTTGGCCCAGTTCGCTTCGTCGGTGCGAACGATCACCAGGCAGCCGTCGTGTTGAGCGAGCACTTGTGGCGTGCGTTGCAGGTCGGCGAGCGAGAGCTTGTCGACCTGTTTGGCGCCGTCGGCCGCTGCGACCTTGCCGAGGACCGAATTGGTGTAGAGGTCGAATTCATCGGCCGCGGCGGACGATGCGAGCACGAGGCCGATCAGGATGGCGTGACGGGGGCGCATTGGGACGGCTCCTTTGTAGGCGACAACACGGAAGGTCGAGGGGCGGCATTGTAGGCGACCGCCCTCCGGGGTGTTACGGCGACAGTACCTTTTCGTTGAGAGGATATCATCGGCGATCGTCCGTGTCAGTGGGTGTACGCCGCACCGTTGCGGTTAGTTGGCGCGCCGCGAGTCAGCGTCTCAGCGTGTGTGACGACCCGCACAGCGTAGGCCACGGCGAAGCGGCCGACTTGACGCGAGACGAACTGCATGAACGCCGTTGACACGAACGTCTTCATCTACCGCCTCGATCGTCAGGAGCCGGCCAAACAGGCCAAGGCTCGCGACCTTCTGCGTCGGCTCGTCGCCGAAACGACGCCGACGATTATGCTCTGGCAGGTGCTCGGGGAACTCATGAGGCAGTTGCGATACTGGCAGGATCAAGGCGAGATCACGCGCGAAGCGATGGTGCGTTACGTGACGACGTTCCGACGACTTTCCCTCTGGTCGTCCCAACCGCACAAGTGGCCGACCATGCCCTCGACCTTACCGGGCGATACAGTCTATCCCATTGGGACAGCATGCTTGTGGGCGCTTGCAAGGATGCTGGCATCACAACTCTCTACACCGAAGACATGGGCCCTCCCACCTCCTATGACGGTATTCAGTTGATCAACCCATTTGCGTAGCGTCGAACCCACCGATCGGCGTCAGCGACACGCGTCCGCGTAGAACGTGTCGCGCACGCTACAATGGCAGCGATGTTAACGCCGGATCTAGAGGCACTGGTAAGCACGGCCGGGTTTCGCGATCCGGCCGCGGCGCGTCGCTGGCTGGATGAGCTGGCCGGCGACACGGCCGAGATGTTGGCTTTGGCCCGGTTGTCGGAGTTGCTGAGCGAATCGCTGCGCGTGGCAGCGGACCCCGACGCGGCGATAAACCAATTCGGCCGGTTCGTACACGCGCGCGGGGCGCGGCTGTCGCTGTATCAACTGTTTTCCGTCCATCCGGCGGCACTGGACGCCTTGATTCGCGTGGTCGGCGCCAGCCCGTACCTGGCCGACGTGCTGGTGCGAAACCCGGAGTACTTCGAGATTCTCACGGCCACCGATTGGCTGCGGACCCCGCGCGAGCCGCAGGCTGTGCGCGAGGAGTTGCAAGGCATCTCGGCCGCGTTCGACGGCGAGGCGGCTCAGGCCGACGCGGTGCGCCGATTCCGGCGGCGCGAGCTGCTGCGCATCGGGGCCGCCGACCTGTGTGGCCTCAACGACCTCGAAACTACGACCCGGCAGCTCTCGGATCTGGCCGATGCCGTGGTCGCCCAATGTCTCCAGATCGCCGGGCGCGGCGAGGGCGGCGCCGATCTCGTCGTGTTCGCGATGGGCAAGCTGGGCGGCGCCGAGTTGAACTACAGTTCGGACATCGACCTGGTCTTCATCGCGCCGCGGGCCGATCAACTCGATCAGGCCGCGGCCCTCGCTCGATCTCTCACCGTGCTGCTCGGCGAGCCGTGTGGCGAGGGGTTTCTGTATCGTGTCGACCTGCGGCTGCGACCGTTCGGCGAGTCTGGGGCGATCGTGATCTCGCGGGAAGCGTTTGCAGATTACCTCGCGAACCACGCCCACCCGGCGGAACGGCAGGCCATGCTGAAGGTCCGTCCGATCGCGGGCGACATCGCCGCGGGCCGCGAACTGCTGTGGAGCATCGAACCGATGCTTTGGACCGACGCCCCGGCGGCACGTCGCCAGGTGCGCGAACTCAAGGACCGCATCGAGCGGCAGCTTCGCACGCGCGGCGACGCGGCGGGCCACGTCAAGCTTTCGCCGGGCGGCATCCGCGACGTCGAGTTCATCGTCCAGGCCCTGCAACTGGAGTCGCTCGCCACGCGCCCGGAGCTGCGCACCGGGAACACGCTCGATGCATTAGGGGCACTGGAGCGGGCCGGACTCCTGAGCACGGCCGACACACGCGAGCTGGCCGACGCCTATCGCTTCCTGCGGACCGTCGAGCACCGCCTGCAACTCATGAACAATGTGCAAGTGCATCATCTGCCGTCCGACGAACGCGAGCTACAGGTGTTGGCGCGTTCGATACTCATGACGCGGGCCTCCAGCCTGCCAACGTCGACCGAGGAACCGGCGGACAGGCTGGAAGCCCGCCCCACACTCGACGACGCGGCCTTTCGCGCCGCGTACGAGTCGAGCGTGGCCGCAGT
Organism: Planctomycetia bacterium; assembly: GCA_036758585.1. Lineage (GTDB taxonomy): Bacteria > Planctomycetota > Planctomycetia > JALXBF01 > JBGPMX01 > DAIOWH01. The sequence continues at coordinate 15,490 of DAIOWH010000125.1, read as the reverse complement.
GCGACGCATCTTCGACCGCCTTCTGCCCGCGCCCACCGGCGAAACTGGCAGCGGCGCCGCCGATCAGATCACGCCCGAAGCGATCGCCGCGCAGCTTGGACGCGACTACGATTGCTTCACGATCGCCGAGAAGCAACGGCACGCCGAGATCGTCGGACTTGTGCGCGAGCCGCACGACGTCTTGGCGGACGTGGAGTCGCGCGGCGAGTCAAGCTGGCGAGTCACTATCTCGGCGGCCGATTGCGTTGGACTGCTTTCGCTGATCGCCGGCCAGTTCAGCGCCCATCGCATCGACATCGTCGACGGCGAGGTGTTCACCTTACGAGTTCGTCAGCCCGTGGCGGCGCCTTCGCGGTCGAGTGGTCGCCGCCGCCGCGCCGCCACGGCCACGGTGCGCAGGATCCTCGACATCTTCGACGTCACCACCGCCGTGCCCGCCAACGCGGCATTTTGGGAGGCGTTTCGCTGCGAACTAGCCGAGCTCGTGGCAATGCTGAGCGCGGGGAGCAGTCTGGCCGCTCGCGAGCGGGTGATCGACCGGGTCAGTGCGGCCACCATCGCGTCGACCACAGCGCCCACGCCGCTCCTTCCTATCTCGGTCGAGCTGGACAACGACTGCTCGCCGAACTCGACGGTGTTGCGGATTCGATCGCCCAACACGCTGGGCTTTCTGTTTGAGTTCACCAACGCGCTGGCCACGCTGAACGTGAACATCGACCGCGTGCAAATCCGCACGGTGGCCGGCGAGGTGCGTGATACGTTTTGGGTGACCGACGATCGCGGCGCCAAGATCGAATCGCCCGAGCGACTGCACGAGCTTCGCGTGGCTGCGGCGATCATCAAGCAGTTCACTCACCTGCTTCCGCGTTCGCCGAACCCGGCTCAGGCGCTGCGTCAGTTTCGCGCGCTGGCAGGTCAGCTCGTGTCGCGGGCCGACTGGTCGGCCGAGGCCGAGAGCCTGAACTCCGAGCTCGTGCTGCGCACGCTCGCCGATATGATGGGCGTCAGCGAGTTCTTGTGGGAGGACTTCCTGCGCATGCAGCACGAGAACCTGTTCCCGATCGTGCGCAACGTATCGGCCCTGGTCGAGGCCCGGTCGCCAGCGCAGTTGCAGGCGGACCTGAAGCGCGTGCTGGGCGCGGCGCCCGACCACGCCGAGCGCGTGCGGCGACTGAATCAGTTCAAGGACCGCGAGATGTTCCGCATCGACCTGCGGCACATCACGCGGCACGTGTCGTTCGCCGGCTTTTCGGGCGAGCTGTCGGACCTGGCCGAGGTCGTCGTGGCCGAGGCGGCCACGCTGTGCATCGCGGAAATGGACCGGCGGTACGGCCCGCCACGACTCGACGACGGCCGGCCGTGCGGCTGGTGCATCTGCGCCCTGGGAAAGTTTGGCGGGCGCGAGTTAGGCTACGGGTCGGATATTGAGCTGGTGTTCGTCTACGACGGCGCCGGCTCGACGACCGGCCCGTCGCCGGTTGCAAACGCGACGTTCTTTGAGGAATGGGTCAGTGCGTTCCTGCGCACGTTGCCTGCGCGGCGCGAGGGTATCTTCGAGATCGATCTGCGGCTCCGCCCGCACGGCAGGGCGGGCAGCCTGGCCACGCCGCTCGCCGGGTTCCGCGACTACTTCGCGGAACGCGGCGCGGCCGTGCAGTTTGAACGGATGGCGTTGGTGAAATTCCGAGCGGTCGCCGGCGACCCAGAACTCGCTGCACAACTGGCGGTCGCACGCGACGCGTTCGTGTACTCGGGTCGGCCGCTGGACTACGACAACATCCTGCACCTGCGACGCCGGCAGGCCGCTGAACTGGTCCCCACGGGCGGCGTGAGCGCCAAGCACAGCCCCGGCGGACTCGTCGACGTTGAGTACTTCGTCCAGGCCCGCCAGATCGACTGCGGTGCGACCGACCCAAGCGTTCGGGCAACAAACACGCTGGAAGCGATCGACCGACTGACCGCCGGCGGCTACCTGGATGACTGTACCGCGTCGCAGCTACGAGCAAGCTACGGCTTTTTGCGCCGGCTGATCGACGCCTTGCGCGTGGTGCGCGGACACGCCCGGGACCTGACGATCCCCGCGTCCGGTTCCCGCGAGTTCGCCTATCTGACGCGCCGGCTGGGCTGCGATTCCGAGTCGGAGCTGTCGCAACAGATCGCAGCCCGCATGGCCTTCGCACGCAATCTATTGCCGCCCGCGGCCGGCGGGGCCGACTGACCATTGACGATCATTCAGCACGCGGTCGGAAGTGAGTCGTTTAACCCTGAGCCGGAGGCGACGGCGAACGAGGAGTCACCGAGAAAACGCTGTCGCCTTCGGCTAGGGTTAAACGACCGGAAGCCTCACATTGGGCCGCGGAGAGTATAACGTTGACCATTAACGATTGGCGCCAACCTAATGCCCCGATTCGTGATTCTCGAACATCATCACCAGGGCGTTCACTGGGACTTCATGCTGGAGTCGGGCGAGGTGCTGCGCACGTGGCGATTGGAGCGGGCGCCGGTGATGGGCGAGGCGGTGAGCGGCACGGCGATCGCTGATCATCGGCGGGCGTATCTCGACTACGAGGGCGAGATCAGCGGCGGGCGCGGACGAGTGGCGCGGTGGGACGCGGGCGAGTTCGATTGGATCGCGGACTCCGCCAGTGCGGTCGTGGTGGCACTGCGCGGCGGGCGGTTGGGTGGCGAGGTTCACCTGACGCGAGCCGAGTCGGGCGATTGGTCTTGCCGGTTTGGCGCAGTCGACACGACCGACGCCGCTCGGCCGTCGCGCGACGGAGCCGTCTGAGTCGCGGTGGGCCACTTGGTGGATACGACGGGGACCGATGCGTCGTCGCGCGGGTCGATTGCGGGCGTCATCGAGCGGCCCGCGACGTAGAGCACTCCACGGCGAAGTTCCAACCGTTCCACGCCGAACCCTTTCTCGCCGCCCAGTTGCGGGCAGTGCAACAACGCGACGGGCCTGTCGTTGTTTCGCTTCCAGTCGAGGTCGAGCCCGACGGAGCTCACCGCCGCTGTCGCCGTCGCGATCATCGAACTGCGTGGCAGCGGAATCCGTCCGGCGCGGACGCTCTCCACCTCAAAGGCCACGACGTTCGGCTTGGGCAGCCACAACCGGCCGGTGACGGCGACGATCGTCGTCATCGGACCGTACGACATGCGAAATGCCACGGCGACTCGGCCAGCGCCGAACGACACGCGCGGATCAGACACTCCCGATGGCAACAGGCCGCTGTGCTTGCGCGCGAAGTCCTCGGCGAGCCAGGCATTCACTTGGACGTCGTCGAACACGGCGTCCCACTCCGCGTCGTTCGTCATCTGGTTGCACACGGCGGTCGAGCGGCGCAGAAACTGTTTAGCCCGCGCCGCTCGTTCGTCGGGAGCGAGCGTGTCGACCTGAGCAAAAAACGCGGGTTCACAGCCGAGTAGGTACAAGAGCATCGCCGCGGCGCCGAGCACGCCGGCCGACACCGCCACGAACATCAGGAGTTGCCTCTTCCTTGGGACGACCACAACTTGCTCCGAGTGTGAAACGCGCGTGTTTCGGAATCTCGATGTCGCTGCGTAGGCTGGGTCAGCGTCGCCGCTGGGCGCTGATCCGACAAGGCCGCTCGATGGCGACGCTGACCCAGTCCACTCGATGTGATCGGTTCCGACGCGAAAATCGCCTCGTCAATGGCGCGACGCGGGCGGGATGTTAGGTCACACCGCAAAACGTGTCAACGGCCGTGTGATTGACGGGCGCAAAGAGCAGCCATTAGAATCTGCCGCCACGACCGCAGACGGCCGAGATCACCCCACACGTTCGGAGACAGAAAATGCCCGACGTTCCCACGAAACAGGCGATCACCAGCGTCCTGCACGAGAATCGCTCGTTCCCGCCGCCGCCCGAGTTTTCCGCCAAGGCCCACATCAAGTCGCTCGCCGAGTACGAGAAACTCTGGCAAGAGGCGAAGGACAAGCCCGACACGTTCTGGGCGCGCTACGCCGATGAACTGCACTGGTTCAAGAAGTGGGACCGCGTGCTCGAATGGAACGAGCCGTACGCCAAGTGGTTCGTCGGCGGGCAGACCAACCTGTCGTACAACTGCCTCGATCGCCATCTGACGACCTGGCGCAAGAACAAGGCCGCGATCGTGTGGGAAGGCGAGCCGGGCGAGAGCCGTGTGCTGCGCTACCAGGACCTGCACCGCGAGGTGTGCCGGTTCGCCAACGTACTGAAGGCGCTCGGGATCAAGAAGGGCGACCGCGTGACGCTATACATGGCGATGGTGCCCGAGTTGGCCATCGCCATGCTGGCGTGCGCCCGCATCGGTGCGACGCACAGCGTCATCTTCGGGGGGTTCTCGGCCGAGGCGGTGGCCGATCGCAACAACGACGCCCAGGCCAAACTCGTCATCACCTGCGACGGCGGCTACCGGCGTGGCAACATCATTCCGCTAAAGCAGAACGTCGACGCCGCGCTGGCCAAGTCGCCGACCGTCGAAAAGTGCATCGTGTTCCGGCGCGTCGGCGACGCGGCGAAGGTCACGATGCAAGCCGGCCGCGATTTCTGGTGGCACGAACTCGTGGCTGGCGCCGGATCGGCCGCCGCCGTTATGAGCGGCAAGCCCGCCTCGGACGACTGCCCCGCCGAACCGCTCGATAGCGAACACCCGCTCTACTTCCTCTACACATCGGGCACGACCGGCAAGCCCAAGGGCATCGTGCACACCACCGGCGGCTACATGGTCGGTACGTACCTGACGACCAAATGGGTCTTCGACCTCAAGGAAGACGACACCTATTGGTGTACCGCCGACATCGGCTGGGTCACGGGTCACAGCTACATTGTCTACGGGCCGCTCGCGAATGGCGCGACGTCGCTGATGTACGAGGGCGCTCCGAACTCACCCGACGAAGGTCGCTTCTGGTCGATCATCCAGAAGCACCGCGTGAACATTTTCTACACGGCTCCGACCGCAATCCGGGCGTTCATGAAGTGGGGCGAGCGGTGGCCGGCAGCGTACGACCTGTCGTCGCTGCGCCTGCTGGGCACGGTCGGCGAGCCGATCAACCCCGAGGCCTGGATGTGGTATCACCGCACGATCGGCCGCGAACGCTGCCCGATTGTCGACACGTGGTGGCAGACCGAAACGGGTGCGATCATGATCACGCCGCTGCCGGGCGCGATCGCCACCAAGCCCGGCTCAGCCACGCGGCCGTTCCCGGGCGTCGTGCCAGAAATCCTGATCAAGGACAAGGCGACCGGCCAGACCCACCCGGCGAGAACAAATGAGGGTGGCTACCTGGTCATCACACGGCCGTGGCCGTCGATGTTGCGAGGCATCCACGGCGACGCCGAACGCTACAAGCGGCAGTATTGGAGCGAAATCCCCAACGTCTACTTCACGTCCGACGGCGCGCGTCGCGACGAAGACGGTTGCTACTGGATCATGGGCCGCGTCGACGACGTGCTCAACGTGGCCGGCCACCGGCTCTCGACGATGGAGGTTGAATCAGCACTCGTCTCGCATCCCAAGGTTGCCGAGTCGGCGTGCGTCGGCCGACCCGACGAGATCAAAGGTGAGGCGATCGCTGCGTTCGTCACACTCAAGTCGGGCAACGCGCCGAGCGACGAGTTGAAGCTGGAGCTCAGGCAGCATGTGCGCAAGGAGATCGGCGCGCACGCGGCGCCCGACGATATCCGGTTCACCGACTCGCTGCCCAAAACTCGCTCGGGCAAGATCATGCGCCGCCTGTTGCGCGACATCGCCGCCGGCCGCCAGACCGGCGACACCACGACGCTCGAAGACTACAGCGTGATTGCCAAGCTGCGCGAAGAGGAGGAGTAGCCGCCGGGGCAGACGGGATGTGCACGCGCTTTGCGCAGGCGCTTCGTTTAACGCCGAGCCGAAGGCGAGGCACTACCTGGACAACTGCCTGCCGTCGCCTTCGGCTCGCCGTTAACAACTTGCGCACGCCAAATCGCAAACCCCGTCGTGCACCCGGGCAGACGTTCCTGTCTGCCGGGCAGGCAGGAATGCCTGGCCCCCACTTACTCCGTCGCGGATGGGGTCACTTTCTTTCGACGAGCGGCCCGCGGCTTCTTCGGCTTGGGTGGCGCCTTCTCACCGCGCATTTCGGCCAGGAACCGCGACGGCTTGACCGGCCGGCGTTTGCCCCACTTGGTACGGGTCTGGGTCCAGGTGATCGTGAGCCGATCGCGAGCGCGCGTGACGCCGACGTAGGCGAGCCGCCGCTCCTCGGCGATGCCCTTGCGGCCGTCATCGAGCGCCCGTTCGTGCGGCAGCAGGTTCTCTTCGACGCCGACCAGGTACACGTTCGGGAACTCCAGACCCTTGGCGCTGTGCAAGGTCATGAGCACGACGGCGTCGCGGTCGAGCTTGCTCTCCTTGTCGTTCTCTTCCTCGCGACCGACCAGCGCGATGTCGCACAAGAAGTCGGCCAGCGTCGGTTCGCGCGAACCCTCTTCGTACTGGGCCAGCGCGTTCACCAGTTCCTCGACCGTGTTCCACCGGCCCGTTCGTTCCTGGGCGTCCTTGTAGTTGCGTTCCAGCTCGCCGCGGTAGTTCATGCGCTCGATCATCTCACGAAACCCCTGAGCGAGCGGCGGCGCAGCCATGCGCGTGCGCCACGATTCGAGGAACGACCGAAACTCCGCGATCGCCTCGGCCGCTCGCATCGGAATCTCCCCGTCGTTCGTCGCAGCGGGCAGCACGTCCCAGAGGCTCGACCCAGCCTCGACCGCGCGGGTAAGCAGCTTCTCGACCGTAGCATCGCCGATGCCACGGACCGGCGTGTTGATGATCCGCAGCAGCGATATCTCGTCGGCCGGATTGGCAAGCACCTTCAAGTACGCCAACAGGTCGCGGACCTCGCGGCGGTCGAAGAACGACATGCCACCGACCAGCACGTACGGCAGCCGGGCGGCCCGGCACTCGCTCTCGAAGAGCCGCGGCTGTTCATTGGTGCGGAACAGCACGGCGAAATCGCGTGGCCGCGCCAGCTTGTGGCCGACGGCGTGGCTGATCTCGCCGACGACGCGCTTGGCCTCCTCGACTTCGTCCTCCAGTTCCAGAAACCGCGGCGGCTGGCCCGACTCGCGCGTCGCCCGCAAGGTTTTTTCGCGGCGCGCCGGGTTGTGCAGGATGAGCGTGTTGGCCAACGCGATCACCTCGGGAGTCGAGCGATAGTTCTCTTCGAGGCGAATGATCTTGGCGTCGGGAAAGTCGCGATCGAAGCCCAGGATGTTCTCGATCTCGGCGCCGCGCCAGCCGTAGATCGACTGATCGTCGTCGCCCACGACGCACAGATTGCGATGCGGACGAGCCAGGTCCGAGATGATCTTGTACTGTGAGGCGTTCGTGTCCTGGTACTCGTCGACCATGATGTACTCGAACCGCTGCTGTTGGCGCTCGAGGGCAGTCGCCTGACGCCGAAACAGTTCCTCGGTGCAGAGCAGCAGGTCGTCGAAGTCGAGCGCGCCGGCGGCGCGTAGGGCCAATTCGTAGTGGCGATACGCGGCCAGGGCGAGGTGATCGCGCTGTTCGTCGAGCGGATCATCAACGTCGCCGGCCCGCAAGCCGCGCATCTTCCACTGGCTGATGCGATACAACAGATCGCCGGGCCGCAGCGCGGCGGTCGGCGCCCGGACGTCGCGCAGGGCGGACCGGGCCAGGTTCTCTTGGTCGCCGCGATCGTAGATCGCGAACCGTCGCGGGTAGCCAAGCGGCTCGATCTCGTGGCGCAGGATATTCACACAGAGTGAATGGAACGTCGAGATATGGGGCCGGGCTTTAGCGCGTTTGCCGAGCAGAGCCGAGGCGCGATCGAGCATCTCCTGGGCGGCCTTGTTGGTGAACGTCACCGCCAGAATCCGTTCGGGTCTGACGCCGCGGCCGATCAGGTGCGCGATGCGGGTCGTGATTACCTTGGTCTTGCCGCTGCCCGCGCCCGCGAGCACGAGCAGCGGGCCTTGGGTCGTCGTCACCGCCTCGCGCTGCGCCGCATTCAATCCATCGAGCATGACCTTTCCCTGCCCTGGCCCCTAGTCCCTCGTCCTCACCCCTACCTGGTGAGCCAGCCGCCATCGACCACCAGCGTCGTACCGGTGATGTAACTGCCCGCGTCGCTGGCTAGCAGCAGCGCGGCGCCGACTAGTTCGTTTGGCTCGCCCCAGCGGCCGAGCGCGGTCATCTTTGCGAACTGGCTCTTTTGCTCGTCCGAAAGCAGACGCATCGGCAGATCGGTAATGAACGGGCCAGGTGCGATGCAATTGACCGTGACGCCAAACGGGCCGAGATCGAGCGCACTGGCGCGAGCGAACCCCTGCAGGGCCGACTTCGTCGCCGAGTAGACGTTGCGACCTGGGGCCGACACGAACCCCATGATCGACGAGATGTGGATGACGCGGCCCCAGCGACGTTCCTTCATCTGGGGGACGAGTGCGCGGGTGAGGATCATCACCGAGTTGAGGTTGATCTCCATGATCGCGTCCCAGTCCTTGTCCTGGATCGCGTCGATCGGCTGCGGCAGGTTCGTGCCGGCGTTGTTGATGAGTATGTCCACGCGGCCCATCTCGCCGAGTGCCGTTTCGGCCAACCGCCGCACGTCGTCGCGGCTCGCCATGTCGGCCACGACGTACTTGCCGCGCCGCTCGGCGCCGTTCAGGATGTCGGCCAGGGCCGATCGCAGTTCGTCCTCGTGCCGGCTGGAGATCACGATGTCCGCGCCGGCCTCGGCCAGGCCGCGGGCCATCGCCTTGCCCAGCCCCTTGCTGCCGCCCGTCACCAACGCCACTTTGCCAGCGAGGTCGAACAGTTGCTCGATCACGACGCGCCTCCAACGAATCTTGTTGCATCGCGACGATCGCTTCGTCGCGAGACGGCCATTGAAACGACGGGCGGCGGGCGCTGCAAGGGCAGGATCGCTAAATGGCCTTGCGTGATCCTGGGAGTCCGCAGGGACAGTAGCCCGACGCGCCAGCGAGGGACCGGGCCTGATTTCTTGTGATTTCGCCATGTGCCCCCTCGCTGGCGCGTCGGGCTACTGTCCCAGAATCGTGCAAGGCTATTTAGCGCGTGTTCAGTTCGCGCTGCAGTCGGACCAGGTCGGGGCGGCCCTCGACAGGCGCGGCGGGGATCGCCTGATCGAGCAGTTCGCTGGCCTCGCGACGAAAACTGTCTTGAAGCTTCGGATCGGACGTGGCGTCGAGGAACATTTTCAGTTGCCGCGCGAGCAGTCCGCGCCAGAACCAAGCGCGGGAATGTTGCGGGGTCAGCTTGATGGCGGCTCGCAACTGATCGACGGCCTTGGTGCGAAGTTCGGCCGCCCCGGTCTTCGACGTGGATAGGTCGTTGGCACGACGGATGCGCGCCTGAGCGGCGGCGGCGAGCAGCAGCGCGTGCGCCGCGTCCGCCTGCGCAAGTTCGGCCGGCAGGCCCGCGTCGTAGGATTCCATCGCCTTGTCGATCAGGTTCTCGCGCTCGTACGTTTCGCCGATGACCAGCGCGGCCCCCGGCGGATCGACCGATCTGAGCCGCTCGGCGTATTGTCGGGCCCGTTCGAGCCGGTTCGCGGAGATCGCCGTCCATGCCCGATCGCGCAGACTGTCGGCGATGATCCGCGGATCGGTCTGGCTCGCCAACTCGGCGGCTTGCCGAAACGCCGCGTCGGCCTTGTCGAACTCGCCGATCGCGTGATAGGCCTTGCCGAGCCGGCTGAAGCTGTCGCTGAGGCCCGATTGAGTAGGAACGGCCTTGCGAACTTGTTCCAAATCGGCGGCGGCGAGTGCGACGATCGTCGGCTCCTTCGCCTTGCCGAGCTCGAACATCCGCAGTTGAGCGTCGGCGCGTCCCATGATGTGGGCAGGATCATCGGGTTCGAGCTGCGCGGCCTCGTCAAACGACTGGGCCGCGGTCCGCATCGAGATCGGCGGCGGCCATGGTTCACCGGGGTGGTCGATGATGAGCCGACCTTGGAGCGAGTGGATGGCAGCGAGTCGTTTTCGGCCGGCCTCGCCCTTGGCGGCGAGTCCCAGCCGCTCGGCCAACCGCAGCGCCGGCGCGACGACCTGGCCATGCACGACGAGCGGCGGGATGCCGACCAGGCGATTCTGACGAATCAGGCTGATGGCTTCCTCGTATCGCGCCATGGCGGCGTCGAGCCTGCCGGCCTGTTCGAGCGCGGCGGGATCCTGCAGCAAGACGTCGAGGGCCGCCGCGCCCAGGCGATTGAGCGATCGCAGCGCCAGTTCGCGCTGCTCGTCGGCGATTCGGGCGCTCGCCTCGGCCACCTGCAGCGCGAACTGGGCGTCCTGTCGCGCTCGCTCGGCGGCGTCGCGAGCGTCGCGTTCGCGTTCCAGGGCGGCGGCGATCTTCTTCTGGGCCGCTTCGGCGTCGCTGCGAGCGAGTTGAGCCTCGCGTGCGGACTGCTTCTCGCGCTCGAGCGCCTGGGCGATCTGCCGCCTGGCCGTCTCGGCGTCTTCGCGCGCCTGCTTTTCCAGGCTGAGCGCGTGGACCGCCTCGCGTCGCGCCGCATCGGCCAACTCGCGCGCGTCTTCGGCCGACTTTTGAGCAAGCTGGGCCTGACGGTGAGCCTGTCGCGCTGCACCGAGAGCGCTCCTGGTTTCACTGCTCGCCGCATCGATCCGGATGGCCGCGATCGTCGAGCCGACCGCGACGGCGATCAAGAGCACGAGCACGGCGGTGCTGAGCGACGCGATCACGGGGTTGCGCCTCGACCAGCGCCACGCCCACTCGGCCAGCCCGATCGGCCGGGCGCGGATCGGCTCGCCGGCGAGCCAGCAGCCGAGGTCGTCGGCGAAGTCGGCCGCCGTGGCGTATCGCCGCGCGGGTTCCTTGGCCATCGCCTTCATGCAGATGGTTTCAAGGTCGCCGGGGACCTTGTCGTTCAGTCGGCGCGGCGGGGTCGGGTCGTCGTGCAACACCTGCAGCAAGATCATGCGCGTGACGCCGCGGAACGGCAGATCGCCCGTGAGCAGTTCATACAGCACGACGCCCAACCCGTAGACGTCGCAGCGGCCGTCGACCTCCTGCGGGCTTGTCATCTGCTCGGGGCTCATGTAGGCGGGTGTGCCGGCGATGGCGCCTTCCTGAGTGATGCCCGCGGCCGACTCAGGAGCGCGGGCGAGACCGAAGTCGGTCAGCTTCGCTCGGCCGATGACCTGGTCGAGCATGATGTTCGACGGCTTGATGTCGCGATGGACCAGTCCGCGCTCGTGAGCGGCTGCGAGGCCGACCGCAATCTGCCGCACGATTTTCGCCGCGTCGGCCGGGTCGAGCACCTTGTCGCGACGCAGTCGATCGGCCAGCGACTCGCCGGCGATATGCTCCATGACAAGGTACGGCGGGAAGTCAGCCGGCGTGACGACGTCGAAGACGGTGACGATGTGGTCGTGGTTCAGCGACGCGGCCGCGCGGGCCTCGCGCTCGAACCGTGCCCGCGCCCGATCCATGGCGGCCAACTCGCGACGCAGCACCTTGATCGCGACGATTCGGCCGAGCTTCGCGTCGCGGGCCTTGAACAACAGGCCGCTCGCGCCGCTGGCGAGCTGTTCGAGGATGTGATACGTGCCGAGTTGGCCGAGCGGTGCGTCGGGCATCGCTGGGCCGGGGAAGCGGACCGTCTCTTCGCGCGGCGGACGCGGCTCGGCCGGCCCTTCGGCCCAGCGCGGGTCGGGCGGTGTGCCGCGCATGCGGTCCAGCAACTCAAACAGTCCGCGGTCGGGCACGGTGATCGAACTGGCCCGCGAGTCGTCGATCATCCGATCGATTTCCGGCGCGCTTGTGAGTCCATCGAGCGCAGCCTGACAGCGCCGACACTCGGCCACGTGCTGGCCGACCGCCTGGGAATCCATCTCGCTCAGCTCGTCCCCGAGCAGTTGCTCAAGCTTTTCCGTCGTTGGACACGCCGTCATCCTCAATCTCGGTCAGCTCATTCTCGACACTTCCTCGCGCAGCATCTTGATCACGCGCGACTTCGCGACGTACACCTCGGCGACCGGCATGCCGAGCGCCGCGGCCACTTCCGCCGCGGCGACTCCTTCGACCACCGTGCGGCGATACGCCTGCCAGGTGTGCGGCTTGACGCGGAGCCGCACTCGCTCTTCGGCCTCACGGAGCATTTCCTGTTCGGCCTGCGACTCGATCTCGGCGGCCAGCGACGCCAGGGCGTCGGGCGACTGGATCGCCGCGAGCGACTGCATCACCTGCGAGTCGCCCGAGCCGCGGCCCGGTCGGTTCCATGCGTCGACCATGTCGCGGATCGCGTTGTTCGTCACCGTCTTCAGCCAGCCGCGGAAGCTGCCGCGCGCCGGGTTGTAGTCGAACGACCGCATCGCCTTGACCAGCTTGGCGAGCACCTCTTGCGACACGTCGGTCGCGTCGGCCTCCTGCAGATGAAACCGCCGGCACCAGCCGTAGATCTTCGGTCCGTACCGGTTCAGGAACTCGTCCCAGGCGTCCTTGTCGCTCAGGTCGCGCAGGCGCAACAGCAGCGTCGGGCTGGTTCGACTCGTATCGCTCTGCATGGTGGTACTCGCCTAGTGCCGGAACCTTGCAAGTCGCCGGTGATTTTCCGAAGTGTACTGCGACCGAGAAAGTGCCGCCAGCATCTCGGCCAGTGGCCCCGGAAACCAGGCTCTCCGCATAAACCACCGTGCGTGAAATTTGCGAATACCCCTCACCCCAACCCTCTCCCCAAAGGGGAGAGGGAGAATAAGGTTGTGCTTCGCTTTCATTCGGCAGTCTATGAGTTCCGAGCGTCTTTCTCCCTCTCCCCTTTGGGGAGAGGGTTGGGGTGAGGGGTTGTTTGGGCGATTCGGAGATTCACACACGGTCATTTAGGTCTGGGGAATCGCACGTTCGGCGCGAACTCCTGACCCCGCCGAGCGTGTGGCCGGCCGCAACCCGCCAAGTACTGCTCCACATTGAAAGGGGTTCGAATTCGTTTAACCCGCAGCCGTAGGCGAGGCACAACAAACGCCAGCCATGCCTCGCCTGCGGCTGCGGGTTAAACGACCGAGGCCGATTTCAGACCCTATTCAATGTGGCACAGTACTAGGACGTGGCAGAGAGCAGGAAAACAGAAAGGCCCTGGCAAACCATCGCCTGCCAGGGCCTTGTTGTCGCGCTACAACCGGTCGAGCGTTACTTCTTCTTTCCCGCGCACGCGGCGCCTTCGAGCGCGTCTTTTTTCTCCGTGATGTTGGTGGAGTTCGGGCACATCTCGGCGTTCAGCGCGGTGTATTCCTTCCACTGGTCGGGCAGATTGTCTTCGTGGAAGATCGCCTCGACCGGGCACTCAGGAACGCAGGCTTCGCAGTCGATGCACTCATCCGGATGGATGTAGAGCATCTGATCGCCTTCGTAAAAGCACTCGACCGGGCACACAACCACGCAGTCGGTGTACTTGCAGTCAAAACACGGTTCGGCCACCACGTGGGTCATCGCTCAGATCTCCTTTCGCTTGCTTGTGAGCCCACTGAGAACGCGCGGAATAGTACTGGTGCCCCAAAAGGCTGTCAAGTGACCCGTTGGGCACGTCGGCTTCTCGGGTGCGCGAGGCACTTTGCGCAGGCGATTCGTTTAACGCCGAGCCGAAGGCGACGGCACTAAATGGCTTTGCGTGATCCTGGGAGTCCGCAGGGACAGTAGCCCGACGCGCCAGCGAGGGACCGGCCTGATTTCTTGTGATTTCGCCATGTGCTCCCCTCGCTGGCGCGTCGGGCTACTGTCCCAGAATCGTGCAAGGCTATTTAGCTGGACAACTGCCCGCCGTCGCCTTCGGCTCGCCGTTAAACGACTGCGCTCGCCAAATCGCAATCCACGTCGTGCACGTCGGCTTCTCGGTTTTTGTCGCTGCGATTAAGATGGCCGCTGCAAGGACAGTCTGTGGACCGTGAAAGCGCAGGAGGCCGCCATGTCGCATGTTGCCAGGTCGAACAAGTCGTCTGTTTCCGAAGAGGTCGAACTGTCGGGGCACATCATCGACTCGCTCATCCTGCCCAAGATTCTGGACGAGATCATCGGCCAGGGGGGCGGGTTTGAGTTCAAGGACGTGCGGATCGGCCACGCGCGCACCGACGCGAGCTACGCACGCATCGAGGTATCGGCCGAGACGCCGGAGCGGCTGCAGGAAATCCTGCGTCGCATCGGCGACCACGGCGCCACGCCGGTCTGCGTGAGCGACGCGGCGCTGGTCGAGGCCGACATGGACGGCGCGTTCCCCGACGATTTCTACTCGACCACTAACCAGCGCACTGAGCTGCGGCTCGGCGGTAAGTGGGTTCCGGTCGAAGATCAGGAAATGGACTGCGGCATCGTGGTCGACCCGGCGAGCGGCCGTTGTCGCTGCATCGCGATGGTTCACGTTAGGCGCGGCGACCGTATCGTCGTCGGGCATCGGGGCGTGCGCGTCTTCCCGCTCGAACGCCAACGCGATTCGCAGGAGTTCGAGTTCATGGCCAGCTCGATATCCAGCGAGAAGCCGAAGGCGGCGACGGTGCGCCGCATCGGCGACGAAATGCGGACCACTCGCGCCGAGGGTGGAAAGGTGCTACTCGTCGCCGGACCGGCGCTCGTCCACACCGGCTCGGTCGACTACATTGCCTCAATGATTCGCAACGGCTTTGTGCAGGTGCTGTTCGCGGGCAACGCGCTGGCCGCGCACGATATCGAGAACGCGATGTTCGGCACCAGCCTGGGCGTCTACATCGACCGCGGCACCGCCGCTGAGAAAGGACACGAACACCACCTGCGAGCGATCAACACGATCCGGCGACTCGGCGGCATCCGCCAGGCCGTCGAGAAGGGCGTGGTCCGGTCGGGCATCATGTATGAATGTGTGAAACACCGAGTCGATTACGTGCTCGCCGGCTCGATCCGCGACGACGGCCCGTTGCCCGACGTGATCACCGACGTACTCGTGGCCCAGGACCGCATGCGCTCCGCACTGGCCGGCGTGAAGTTCTGTCTCATGATCGCCACCACGCTGCACTCGATCGCCACGGGCAACCTCCTGCCCGCGTGGGTCCGCACGGTGTGCGTAGACATCAACCCCGCCACCGTAACCAAGCTGGCCGACCGCGGCACGTTTCAATCGATCGGCGTCGTCACCGACGTGGAGCCGTTTCTGAGGTCGTTGGTGCAGGAGCTTGAGAAGGGATGATTCTTCAGGAAATCAACCTGTTGTTGAGCGAAAGCCGACTCGCCAACTCAAACTGCCGTGGCTAGATTGATGGCATGGTTGACCGACACAAGATCGACGCTTTCTGTGCGGCGTTGGCCCAGCGGTTTCAGCCACAGCGAATCATCCTGTTTGGGTCCTACGCCTACGGTCGCCCGACGCCGTCTACAGCAAAGTCGTAGACGCAATGACGGACTATGCCGTGGACTATCGCTATCCCGGCTACTCAGTACCGCTCCACATTGAAAGGGGTCCGAATTCGTTTAACCCGCAGCCGCAG
>DAIOWH010000124.1:0-19831 GCA_036758585.1 Planctomycetia bacterium | reverse complement strand
CACCGGCACGTCGAACTCCTTAACGCCGGGGAACATCGCCAGTCCGTCGTTCCAGGCACTGAGAATGACCGTGATGGGTCACATTCTGTCCGTCGGCCGGGTCGAGTCAAATGGAATCCTCAGATCTCCCGCCTTGAACCACGCCCGAAGCTGCGCTAGTTGCGTTCGACGTCAGGATCCGGCCAGTATGGCGGGCGGGGCTCGGTCCGCATCTGATCGAGCTGCCGCGCGAGCATGGCCTGACGATCCTCGTTGATCCGCTGTTGCTGTCGCCGCGCGAATCGACGAATCGCCACCAAGTCGACGCCTGCCAGAGCGACGATCGCCATCAATCCCACCATCACACCAATCCACAACCACGCATAGACGCGCGGCGTGGCGTGCCAATCAACAACTCCTTGACTGACGGCGATCACCAGTCCGATGACGGTCAGCAGGGCGGCCCCGACGCGACGACGATAGAACTGGCAACGGAAGTGCCGTCGATCGGCCGGCGGCAGATTCTCATAGCCGATTTCGCGCCGCCACTCGCCGCCCTCGCGCAGCCAGTAGTACACGCCCAGGCCCACCAGCACCAGCGCGATCACGCCCGACCAGAAAAGTTCGATTGGCGAATCTTGCACGTCGATCCCTGCTTTCTTGGGCAACCATCTTGCCTTGTTCGCCGGCCCTCAGGCAAGATTGGACGCCATGCTGCTGATGACGGCGACGGAACTGACGCGACAATTCGACGCGGAACCGGTCTTTTCGGGCCTGAGCTTTTCGCTCAACCTGGGCCAGCGCGTCGGACTGGTTGGCACGAACGGGGCCGGCAAGACCACGCTGCTCCGCGTGCTGGCGGGCCTCGACTCGCCCGAGACCGGCGAGGTCCGCCTGCACGGCGAATCGCGAGTCGGCCTGCTGGAACAGGAACCGAACTTCACGCCCGGCCGCACTCTGTTCGACGAGGCCCGCGTCGCGCTGGCGCCCTTGCAACAGATGCACGACGAAATGGTCGCCGCCGCGGAACTCGTGGCCCGTGCGACCGACGAGACGCAGCGGCGCTCGGCCCAACGCAGGTACGCTCATCACGAAGAGCGGCTGCAACAACTCGGCGCGTATCACCTCGACCACCGCATCGAACGAGTGCTGCACGGCGTCGGATTCACCGACGCGCAGTTCACGACGCCGGTCGAGCGACTCAGCGGCGGCGAACAACGCCGGCTGATGCTCGCCCGCCTGTTGCTTGCCTCGCCCGACGTGCTGCTCATGGACGAGCCGTCAAACCACCTCGACATCGACGGCGTACGTTGGCTCGAAGACTGGCTCACCACGCTGCCGCAGGGCATGATCATCGTCAGCCACGATCGTTATTTTCTCGACCGCGTTGCCACGAAAATATTCGAACTCGACCGCGCCAAGATCGATGAGTATCCCGGCAACTACTCGGCCTACCAGAAACAGCGGGCCGAGCGACAACTTGTGCAACAGCGGACGTTTGAACAACAGCAGGAGTACATCGCCGATCAGCAGGAGTTCATCCGGCGCTACCACTACGGCCAGCGCGCCAAGCAAGCCAAGGACCGCGAGAAAAAGCTGGCCCGCATCGAGCGCGAACTCGTCGATCGACCGATCGCAACGAGCGGCCCGGCGATGGGTTTTGCCGAGGCGTCGCGCAGCGGCGACATCGTCATCGAAGCATGCGAGCTGGGCAAATCGTTCGATCGGCCGCTGTTCCGCGATCTGACCGTTCGCATCGAACGTGGCGATCGAGTCGGGATCATCGGTCCGAACGGATGCGGCAAGAGCACGCTGGTGAAGGTGCTGTTGGGTCATGAGCCGGCCAGTTTCGGCGCCGCGCGGCTGGGTCACGGAGTCGTGGTCGGATACTACGACCAGAAGATGCAGGGCCTGCCGCTCGACCAGACCGCGATCCGCGCCGCGTGGCCCGTCGACGATCCGAGCGCGACCGAGCAGTCCGTGCGAAACCTGCTCGGCCGATTCGGCATTCGCGGCGATCGCGCGTTTCAGACTCTGTCGAGCATGAGCGGCGGCGAGCGCAGCCGCGTCGCGCTCGTGCGGCTCGTCCAGTCGCACCCCAACTTGCTCGTGCTCGACGAACCGACGAACCACCTCGACGTCTGGGCATGCGAGGCGCTGGAGCGATCGATCCAGGAGTTCGACGGCACGGTGATCATCGTCAGCCACGATCGCTACTTCCTGAATCAGGTGGTTGACGCCCTGATCGTCTTGGGCGGCGAACGGCCGCGCGTTGTGCTCGGCAACTACGACCGCTACGCCGAGATCGAGGCCCACCAAGCCGCCGCAGTCGCCGCCCCCGCAGCATCCGCCGCGCCTGAATCTCGGTCTCAGCCCAAGCCCCGCACCACGCGCAAACGCAAGTTCCCCTATCGCAAGGCACACGCGATCGAACAGGATATCGCCGAAATCGAGCGCGACCTTGCTCACGCAGAAGCTGCGCTGGCTGACCCCGAAATCTACCGCAACGGCGAGCAAGTCCGCACGCTGCGGGCCAAGTACGAACAGTTGAAAGCACGCCTGACGGAAATGTACGAGCACTGGGAAGAAGCTGTGGAATTGAACGGCTGACAACATGGAATCCCACATCGCGCATGCCTGACCCGCAAAAACTGATGAACACCGTGCGGCGCGCCGCACAGCTCTTTCGGTCAACTCCGGGACGGAAGGGGATGATCGTCGAAACCGGCTCGAACGCCGACGATGTGCTCGTGGCCGGCGACCTGCACGGCAACATCGCCCACTTTCAGGTGCTGCTCGACCGCGCGCGGCTCGATCGGAACCCGCGGCGACATCTCGTGCTGCAGGAACTCGTCCACGGCGCGTCGCTCTATCCCAACGGCGGGTGCAAGTCGCATCAACTCGTAGACCTCGTCTCGGCACTGAAGTGCCAATACCCCGATCGCGTTCACGTCATCCTCGGCAACCATGAGCTGGCCGAGCTGCTGGACAAACCGATATTGAAGGCGGGCACGCGCACCGACCAGATTTTTCGTCTCGGCATCCAGACGGCCTACGGCGAAATGAGCGATCAAGTCTACGCCGCCTATCTCGAACTGTTCCGCGCGATGCCGCTCGCCGTGCGGACCGGCAACCGCGTGTTCATGAGCCACAGCGCGCCCGAAGCGTCCGATCTCGACGAAGGGTTCGACACGAACCTGTTTGCCGCCGCGTCCATGGACGATGCGATTCGGAACTGCCGCCGCGCCCTGCATGACCTCGTTTGGGGACGCGACTCGTCCGAGTCGACCGCTCGCCGATTCGCGAGCCTTGTCGAAGTCGATTATCTCATCACCGGCCACATGCCATGCCCCGAAGGGCATCGCGTGCCAAACCCCGTTCAACTGATCCTCGATTGCAGCCACTTCCCCGCGTGCTACTGCCTCTTCTCCGCTCGCGAGGCGCTGGCGATCCAAGACCTCATCGATGCCGTACGGACGCTCTGAAACTGCGGCATCCCGAAGCAAGTCGTGATCACTTGTTCACCGGTCGCCGATAGCGTCAGATTCTCGGCAGGGATTTTGTGGAAAATGGTACTTGAAAACCGGACCGCCGTTCGGTACCTTTCGCCCCAGTCTGTGGGGAAACATCCCGCATAGTGGCCAATCCACTGGAGAATGGTGGGGAAATATCCCGCAAATGGAATTCGCCTGGCCCCCCGCTTGTGAGTCGGATCGATGGCGATCGAAGGCAGCTTGATTCTCGGCGAACATGTGCGGGCCATGGACGAACGGTATCGATTGGCGTTGCCGCCCGACTTGGCCGAGGCCCTGTCGGTTCCGCGAGAAGAGTCGTTCAAGCTGGCGAAGGAACGGAACGGGGCGCTGAGCCTGTGGAACCTAGGTACGTGGCGCGAGCGGATTGACTCGGGCATCTCGCTTGTGAAGCAGAAGCTTGAGGCGGGACGGTTGAGCAACCGAATCGCCGACGTGCAGCAGTTTGGTCGGCTGCTTTCGGCGCGGTATCGCGATGTGAATCTGTCGGACCGAGGCCGGTTGGTGATCCCCGAGGGGTTTCGCGAGTTTCTCGGCGTGAAGCCGAAAGGAGATTGCGTGGTTGTGGGGGCCGGTGTGTGTGTTGAGTTATGGCACCCCGACGCTTGGCGCGATTACCTGAAGGAGGAACTGACGGGGTTCGCCCCGCTCTTCGAACAGCTATCCAGTTAGATCCCAGCGCAGACGCCCGTCTGGTGGGTGGCCATCATCCGAATCGCTTGTCCCAGGATGGGGGCCCCGGGCACGGAAGCCTCCTAAAACAACCCCCAGGCGGGCGTCAATTTTTTGGGCGGCCATCGAGACGCCGAGAAACAGGACGAGCACGATGCTCCTGCCGCTGCGCAACGCCGTTATCTCCCGTCCATTTGCACAGCACTTCGTCTGCGTGGTGTTCTTGTCTTGCCTGAACGGCGTGCTGTTTTTCTACGGTATGGAGCGGCGAGCCTTGTGGTCCAGTCACGAAGGTCGTGCCGGCCAGCATGCCCAACTGATGCTTGATCGGGGCGAATGGGGCCTGCCGCGGTTGTACTCGGTCGGGGCCGACTATCAGAAACCTCCGCTGTACTACTGGATGGTCGCAGCGACGGCATGGTTGCGCGGTGGCGATGTGGATGCGTGGTCGATCCGATTTCCTGCCGCGGCCTCGGCAATTGCATGTGTGCTGGTCGTGTACACGCTCGCTGCGCGGACGGGCGGCGCGGCTGCCGGACTTGTGGCGGCCCTGATATTGGCGTGCAACCTGAGGTTCAGTTGGCTCGCGCGGGTCGGGCGCATCGACATGCCGCTCGCGCTGGCGGTGACGGTCGTGATGATTGCGTTTTGGTGCGCACGCAGCCATCGCGGTTGGCTCGGCGTGAGCTACCTCGCGGCCGCAGCCGCAGTCATGTTGAAGGGGCCGGTAGGGCTTGTCCTGCCGGCCGTGGCTGTTGGACTTTTCCTGGTGATCGAGCGCGAGCCGATCTGGCCGTGGCGGTCGGGCTTTGGCCCGCTGTGCCGGCAATTGGGCGTGGGGTGGGGATCGGCGTTGGTCTTGTTGCTGGCCGCGCCCTGGTTCGTGTGGGCGGCGGTCGCCACGCGCGGCGAATTCTTGCGCACGTTCTTCTTGCACCACAACTGGAACCGCGCGCTCGGCGCAGACGGTTTGAAGCCTGGACCGGTGTGGTACTATGTTCCGCAGTTGATGTTCGATTTCTTACCGTGGAGCGTCGCCGCGATACCGGTGCTTGCGACTGGAGTCCGCCGATCGTGGGCGCACTGGCGGCGGGCGGCGGCGGGTGAAGATTCGGCGGGGCCGTATGAGCGGTTCCTGACCTGCTGGTGCGCAGGCATGTTCGTGTTCCTGTCGCTCGTCCGGTTCAAGCGCCATGACTACCTTCTGCCGGTGCTGCCCGGCCTGGCCCTGTTACTGGCCCTGCGCTGGCAACGACTCTGTGAATCAGCACAACTCTCACGGGTCTGGCATCGACTGTTGGGATGGTCTGCAATCGGATGTGCAGCCACAGTTGGTTTTGGAGTGTGTGTGCTGGGCCGCCTGAGTGTTGATGACATCGCGAGTTCGGCTGTCGGCGAGCGATGGGTGGGGGCCGCCGATCGAATCTTGCTCGGGCGAATCGCTCAGCGGATTCAGGAGACGTCGTGGGCGTCGTTGGCGGCCGCAGCCGTTATGCTTGGCGCCGCGGTCGTTGGTCTCTGCGTCATGCGGCGCGGACGGGTGAGTCTGGCTGCAGTGATGATCGGTCTGGCGTGGTCGGTGCTGTTCATGGCATACGTCACCGTGGTCGTTCCGGCCGTCGAACCGCTGCACGACCAGCGGCCGATCGCGACCGCGGCCCGGCGGTTGCGGCTGACGACAGCGCCGGTCTACTACTACGGACGTGAAGACCAACAACTCATGTTCTACTTGGGCGGCGACGCCAAGTGGCTTCACAACCGGACCATGTTGCGGCCGGTGATCGCCGGCGCCGAGCCGGTGTTGGTGATTATGGACGCCGATCGTTTCGCGCAGCGACAGCGGGACTGGCCCGAGGTGGTGATGCGACCGATCGCTCGAAATACGGATAACGCGTTCGGGACGCACGAGAACTCGCTTGTGCTCGTCGCCAACGAAGCCGGCTGGCGACTCGTGCAGCAACGGCCTGTAGTACGTGCGATCGTGGCGAACTAGCAGCACTGGGAACGAACATGGATATCGACGCCTACTTGCGGCGTGATCCGATTGCCGATCGCGGGATCAGCATCGTGATGCCGGCGTGGAACGAGGCCGAGAATCTGGAACTCGCCGTGACCAACGCGAGCGAGGCCATGGAACGACTCGGCCGCGGCCACGAGATCATCGTCGTGGACGATGGTTCGACCGATGCGACGGCCGAGGTGGCCGCTCGAGTAGCGGCGTCGAACCGGCGATTCCGACTGGTGCGGCACGACAGCCGACGCGGCTATGGGGCGGCGCTGCGCAGCGGATTCCATGAGGCCAAGTATCCTCTCGTGATGCAGATCGACGCCGACGGCCAGTACGACGCGAGCGACGTGACTCGGTTGCTCGCGGCGATCGACCAGGTGGACATCGTTTGCGGCGTGCGCGAGCGGTCGCTCCGGTCGCTCGGCGGCCGGTTGGGCTATTGGCTCTATCGCCGATTCGTCCGAGCCGTGTTCGGCGGCCACGTTCACGACGTGGACTGCGGGTTTCGGCTTTATCGTCGCGCGGCTCTGCGGCGGATTCCGATCCAATCCACCGGTCGGTTCGCCAATGCCGAGATTCTGGCCAAGGCCACGTTCATCAGCCTGCTTGTCGGCGAGGCGCCGGTGAGCGTCCGGGCCCGCCGATTCGGCTGCGGCAGTCGGCCGCGCGAATCGCTGGCCCACGTGCTGCGCGAGGCGGGCGTCGTTTTTCGTCGACCCCAGTGGCACGACGTAATGGCGTTGTCGGCGCGCAGCGGTGAAACAGCCAACACAGAGAAACTCGAAATCCGAAATCCGAAATCCGAAGGAAATCCAAAATGCGAATGATCAAACGCCAAACACAGCGCGATCCTCGCACGTTGCGGTTTGGGATTTGGATTTCGGGTTTTGAACTTCCTTCGGATTTCGTGCTTCGGATTTCGGATTTGATTTACTTCTTGACTCCGTAGTCCAACTCATACGGCGGCGGACTGCCGCCGGGACCGCAGAGATAGTGCTCCATGCACTGACCGGCGTTTGGCCCGGACCTTGACCTGTCGAACAGTTCCAGCGACTGCGACGGATGTACGCTCGGGTCGTCTTTGCCGTGCAGGATCAGCAGCGGAGCGCATCGGATGCCTGGAGTCTACTGCGATCCTGCTTCGGTCGTCTCGCCGCCGGCGATGGTCCCCAGCGCCTTCCAAACGGATTCATCAATGGCATCGCCGATGAACCGCACCGAGCCGTCGGCGCGCAGGAGGTTCACGCCGCCGGGATGCCGGCTGGTCGCTGTCACGACCACTTGCGCATCGTAGTCTTCAATGCCGAAGTTACAACTCGGTCGCTGCGGCGGAAAGACATGTTGATAGCGTGTGTAGAACACATTGCCGTCGGCCCAGCGCTGACCGGACCACTCCACGGGACTGGAGTGCCGCGAATGGGTTGCCGGACTGGCCTGGGCACACGCGGCAACGGACGGAGCAGTCAGGTAGTAGTCGCTCTTAGCGTCGGGCTGAGCCGAGTTGCCCATGCAGCGCTCGCTGAATAGCGCCGTGTGGCTGGTTCCGTCGAGGATGTCGGCGGGCGCCAGGGCGCTTTGATACCAGAACATGCCGTTGTTGTGGCCCGTCCCGTCAGGCGAATCTTCCTTGAGGTTGTAGGGCATCGTGCCCGCACACGCGCGGAAGCTGTTGTGCGCGAGGCCATAGGTCTCCTCGATCCTGTCGCTGTCCGAGGGGCAAAGAAACGTTGCGATGCGTGCGGCGTGTCGAGGAAACGATTCCCTCGGCGCATGGGTCGGCCCGTATCGCTCGCGGCGTCTTCGATCGGCCGAGTCAACAGTTTGCTGTGAAACTTGAACGAACCCAAGGGCTTGCCGGTGCCCTCGAACAGGTACACATCGTTCAGCACCAAGAGCGACACGACACCTACGAGCGAAGCGTGACTCAGCGCACGCCGCAGGCTCAACCGGCCCGGAACACCGCCGATGACTCGGTCATGCCACAACATTTTCACAACGGCCAGTGTAACCCATATTCCCGGTAGCACGATGTGCGAGAACTTGCTCGCCTCGGCCAGCCCGAGCAGCACGCCGCTGAGCACTGCTCGCTCCAGGGACGGCGATTGGAGATAGTGCCAAAAAGCGTAGGTCGCCAGAAAACCGACGACGGTGGCGCCGATATCGACGGTGGCCAACCCGCCGTGCGCGAGAATCTCGGGGTGTACCACCCAGAGCGCCAGGCTGACAAGCCCGCCGGTCGAGCCGAACAGCTCGCGAGACCCGCCGCTGATTCGATTGCTGTTCAGTCTGCCCGCTCCACTCAGCGATGTGCCGATTGATTTGAGCAAGTACGGACATGTTCCTCATTCGCGAGGGCCCGACTGCGAACTGGGCAAGGACTTCATGCTGCGGAACCAGCCGCGCTACATGGCTATCTACGTGTGTTGCCGCGCGGTGGTGGTGGCGTTGTCGGTTCTCGGCGGCTACTTGGTCTATCGCTTGCCGCGCCCACTGGAAGCAACAATACCCCCCTATCACGCTCAACAGGATGCACGCCCACCGGGCAAGAGTGAAAAACAAGAACGCCCGGTCGCCATTTGCTTCGATGAATCGGCGGCCGACTTGCCATTCGGGGCGCATGCCGCTCGAGTCGTCCAAGTCAGCCCAATCGGTACGAGGGTCCAGGAGAACCACGGGCAATGCGGCCAGCATTTTGACGAGCGGCGGGTTGACGCAGTAGAGGTCGAACGCCTGCTGTTGCCAGCACCGAACCCCTGCGGGCAGATGGCCGACCTCGTCCAGCGTGGGACTGTGCCGATATGCAGACCAGCCAAGCAACAGTGCGTGGATCGTGAGCAGTACCCAAGTGAGCGTGCGGCTACGAATCGTCACTGGAGCTTCCCACCCGTCTGCCGGCGCTCTTGCGCCAAACCAACCACATCGCTATCACGGCAAACGCCACACCGTTCACGAGCAGGATAATACGGCGAGTAGCCGCCGAGTCTCGCGGAACCTCAGGGACGGGCTCGCTCGTCTCCTCAACGAGCCCATTGGTTGTCAGCCTCATGGTCTTCGCCGTCTCTCCCGAGAAGTCGTAGACTTCTCGGCCAACGGGCACTGCCATTCCCACAAACTCAAACACATCTTCCGGGATCGGCCAGTTGAACTGCTCGACTTCGACTGTGAGCGTCTCCTGCGTCTTGAGGACCTCGTTCGTGTAACTTTGATACTCGACATTCGACGGAAACCATCCGTACGATAATGGACGAGGTTCTCGTATGTGGCACCGACCATACCGATCAACCTGGGGTCTGGTCTCGTCAGAAGACGCTTGGCCCTCTCGTCGGTTGCTGGCCACATTGTAGTGATGATCTCTCCACCTGCAGCGGGAACCCTGTTGGAGTAATTTCGGAACACCCCCTTGTGTAAGGACACCGACTCTCGGTAAGTCGGTTTATCCCCTGCAGCTTCCTTGTCCAGGTAAGGCGTCAGGTAGTCCGTTCGGAGGCTTAGACCATCGAACCAAAGTGCGACGTTCTTTTTCCTCGTTGTCGAGGAGGTCGGGTCATGGCGTGTCACGATCGAGGTCAGTCGAACAACGCCACTGCGTAGGCCTTCTCGGTGGGCCAGACATTGACGTTCGATTTCCCGCACCGGCGGATTATCTTCCGTCTGGAACAGGATGCTGGCGCATACACCGAGCGTGGCAACACACGAGTTCATTCGTCCGATTCCTTCAACCGCGGCCAATGTGACTGGTGTTGGTTCTACTTGCAGTCCCGATCGACCTTGATCGGACTGTAATGGTCGTCCGCCGTAGTGATATCCGTCAGGCACTCGGGTGTCGAGTTCCAGTCCCAGTAGCAAAGGTATTCCACGAAACACACGGCTTGCGCGCTATTGGAAGTGATGCACTCGCACTTTCCATCCACATTCCCACATTCGAAATACCCTGCTACTAAATAGCCTTGCACGATTCTGGGACAGTAGCCCGACGCGCCAGCGAGGGAGCACATGGCGAAATCACAAGAAATCAGGCCCGGTCCCTCGCTGGCGCGTCGGGCTACTGTCCCTGCGGACTCCCAGAATCACGCAAAGCCATTTAGGTATCTCGCTTCACCAGTTAAGCAGTCAGCCGGGTTGTTTCCTACGCAGTAGTTCTCGCCGCTGCCACACATTGGCGCGAGAGGTCGAGAGGTCGAGAGGTCGAGAGGTCGAGAGGTCGACACCTCCACACCCCGAACTTCACGAACTGCCTGACGCTCCGCCCTCCTTCTGGAACGACTCGCGTCTCGGCTTCCTGCGACCCAACTTCCATCCCTTCGAGGTCAGAGCTTGGCCAACGAACAATGTGCTGTCAAAAGAAAAATCCAAGAATCATCAGCCGATCTGCTGCGCGAGGCCGGTGCCGTATTTCGCCGACCCCAGTGGCACGACAACACGAAATCCGAAATCCGAAATCCGTCGGATTTGATTTACTTCTTGACTCCGTAGTCCAGCTCATACGGCGGCGGATTGCCGCCGGGACCGCAGAGGTAGTGTTCCATCCACTGCATCATGCGCAGGTTGTAGTCGAGCCGCGATGCCGCGCGGCGGTTGCCGTGCCCCTCGCCCGGGTAGAGCACCAATCGGACGGGCGTTTGGCCCAGGACCTTGACCTGTCGGAACAGTTCCAGCGACTGCGATGGGTGGACGCGCGGGTCGTCTTTGCCGTGCAGGATCAGCAGCGGGGTGCGCGCCTGTTTCACGTAGTAGATCGGGCTGCGTTCGAGAAAGTAGTTCCAGTCGTCGGTCAGCGACTTGCGATGGTGAACCAGATGCATCTCGTTCGGAATGTCGGTGGTGCCGGTCTTTGAGATATTGTCGCTGATTCCGACGAACATCACGCTGGCGGCGAAGCGATCGGAAAACCGAGTGGCCCCCCATGCGGACGCATAGCCGCCGTACGACCCGCCGGTGATGCCTACCTTTTTTGGGTCGACGAGTCCGGCCGCGACGAGGTGATCGACGGCGTCGATCAGGTCGTCGAATTCCTTGCCGGCCGCGTCGGCCTGACCAAGCTTCGAGAACTCGACGCCCCGGCCGGTGCTGCCGCGATAGTTCGGATAGAAAACGGCGAACCCGCGCGCGGCCGCCACCTGCCCCGGGTTCGAATAAGTCGTCACCCAGCCGTTTGGCACGTGTGACTCAGGTCCGCCGTGCACGGCCAGGATCAGCGGGTAGCGCTTGCCCTCTTCGGCAGTCAGCGGACTCACCAGAACGCCCTCGAGTTCGAGTCCGTCGCGGGCCTTGAACTTCGCGACCTCCTGCGCTGCGAACCGCATCTTGTCGAGCCACGGGTTGCTGTTGGTCAGCCGGCGCGGACTCTTGTCGCCCGCGCGAAACACAAACACTTCCGGCGCGTGCCGTGCGCTCTGGCCGAGCCACGCGGCGATGCGACCGTCGTGCGAGAGCGTGAGGCCGGTGAGCACGGCCGAACCGGCCGCGAGATGCGTCGTGCGATTCGAACCGTCGGTTCCGAGCTCGCCCACGGTGCTCCACGCGCCCTCGTCGCCAGAGAAAACGATTCGGTCGGCCGTTCGCCACGCGATTGCGGTCACGTGGCCTGCGTAGTTCGGCAGCACGTCCTTGAGTGGCGAGTCGCCGGCATCGGTCACAAGCAAGCGGCCTTCCTGCGGATCGTTGCGGTCGGCCGCCGAGATGATCGCCAGGCGTTTGCCGTCGCGGCTCCATGCGACCTGGCCCAACTTGCCGGGGTTGTCGATGCGGCGAACCATCTTGCCGGTCGATGCGTCGAGGATATGAACCTTGCGATTCATCATGCCGTCGTCCACCGACGGGCTCGGCGCGAGTGCGACCGCGAGCCGATCGCCCGCCGGACTCCATCGCAACTCGGAGGCCGATCCGTTGAGTTCGAGCTTGCGCGGCTCGCTCGACGTCGCGCCCGCGGCAGACGGTTGGGCCGGTGCGATCCAGACCCGGACAAACTGCCAGTCTTCTTCATATATCTGTTGACTGAACCCCTTGTCCTTCAGTTCCTTCTTCTCCTTCGTCGCCGGCTCGACGGCCAGAAACGCGACCTGCAAGCCGTCGGGACTCCAGGCGTAGGCCGTGATGTCGGCCTTGTGGGTCACAACTCGCCTCGCCTCGCCGCCGTCGGCCGCAATCGCGTAGAGCGACGTGAACTCGTCCTTGCCTCGCTTGGCCAGGAACGAGATCTCCTTTCCGTCGGGCCGCCAGTCGACCGCCGACACGTTGACTGATCCGGTTACAAACGGTCGCGACGCGCCGTCGGTCGTGACCACGTGCAACTCCGCCCAGGCCAGTCCGTCGTCGTCTTTGAACGGTTCGCGCGGCACGCCCAGCACATAGGCCACGCGACCGCCGTCGGGCGACATGGCCGCCGCCGTAACAACGCGCACCCGCGCAACGTGTTGCGGCGTGAAGACGTCGTCTTGGGCGACGGCAGTCGAACCGCCGAGCACGCCGAAAAGAATTGCCCCGGCGCCCAAAAGCACTCCCACGACCGATGTGCGTTCAATCGTCGCTTTCATAGTCTGGTAGCCCTCGTGGTTGGAGTCCTTGGTTCATTCGTCATTCGCTCGCGAGCCTGTGTGCGTCGCAATATGCTAGCACGGTCTCGGCAAAGGTCGCATGGCTCCAGGTCAGCGGCGCGACGGACATCGCCGCGCCGGTGTAGGGGTGGACCTGTTCGGCGAGGATGCCGCTCGGCTGCGCGTGCTCGACGGTCCACTCGAGCAACTCGCGGGCCGACGTCAGGTCGGCGGCGCCGCGGGTTCCGAACACGTGGCCCAGAGCGGCCCACAGCGTGCAGATGATCCACGGATTGCCGGGCACGTTGGCGATGTCGCCGCTTTGGCGATGGTAATAATCGTTCTCGTAGCGGGCCAGGCCGCCCACCGCGGTCTTGCACCACAGCCGCGAGGTAATCGAGCGGATCGTCTCGGCCGCCGCCGGTTCGTCAGGTCGGAACACGCCGAAGGCAAGCATCGCGTACAGCGTCGATGCGTCCATCGTGGCGTCGAGCGAAAACACGCCGCGCCCATCGACGTGCAACATCCGTCCGAAACTGCGGCGCTCGGCCGACCAGAGGTGTTTGGTGAACGCATCGCGCATACGTGCGGACGCGGCGTCGCAGCGATCGGCCAGTTCCGCGAGCGGCGGTTCCGCCAACACGCGCAGCAACCTGCCGCACGCCGTCAACCCGGCACAGACGCTCACCACGGTGAACGCATGGATTCCGTAGCGTTCTTCCCACAGGTCGTATGACGCCAGCGGCAGGCCGGTCGGCGAATGCGGCCAGTTCAATCCGAACCGCTCCCGTCCCTCGGGATCGTCGCGGTAGAGCAGCAAGAACCGAGCGGCGGGCACGACGAGCGTCGGCGCTAGTTCGCGCACAAGCGCCCGCGCAGCATCGTCGCGACGCATCGCAACGTGCTGATCGAGCGCCCACAGCACGAGCGCCGTTTCGTCCTCCTGAATCGGCAGCGACGGCCGGCCGTCACGCACCCACGGGTGCCACGAGCTGCCCAGCGACCCGTCGGCGTTGAACTTGTGCATCAGGTAGCCTTCGGGGTAGTAACCTTGCTTGGGCATCAACCGGGCGCAGAACCGGAAGAACCGTTCGGTCAGTTCGTGGTAGCCGCAGCGATCGAGCGTTCGCGCGACGAGCGCCCCATCGCGCGGCCACATGTAGCTGTACGTGTCGCGGTTGTACAGCATCGAGTCGCCGTCGTTGGCCGCGATGATCGCACCCTCGTGGTCGATCTGCGTGGCGATCACCAGCAGGCTGCGTCGGAAGAGCTGCCGCACCGGCTCGCTCAGATCGGCCAGATCGCGCGGCGCCCGAGCGACCCACTCGCGCCAATACCGATCGGTCTCGGCGATCATCGGCTCGGCGGCCAATCGCTCCTTGTCGGCGTCGGCAAGCGACAGAGCCCGCACGCCGCCCAGCATGTGCAGGTTGAGCGCCCGCACGTCCCAATAATCGCGTTCGGCGCCGATCCAGGCATAGAACCGTTCGGTCGCGCCTGGGGCGATGTTCTGTCGCAGGCTCATCGTCGAATCGACCGATCCTTGCGCGATCGGGTTCATCTCCAGCCAGCCATCTTCGGCGTCGCGCCACGTCCCCTCGCTGTCGCCGGTCTCTTTCGTGCCGGTCGCGTACTGGAAGATGCCTTGGCCGTCGCCCGTGCGGCCGTTCATCACGAAGTAGCGTCGACCCTTGTAGTGTCCGATCGTTCGGTTCACCGGCTCAAACGCGGCCGTGTCGCCAATCTCGCTCTCGGAGATGTGCAGGTCGTAGTGCAGCATGAGTCGCACCTCGCGCACGTGGCTCGCCAGGTTCGTCACGCGGAACGAGCGTACGAGAATCGGCATTTCGGGATGAACCGCATCGGTCGCGTGGATGCGCAGCGCCAGCCGCGGGTTTTCCAGCGTCACATCGCCCACCAGACTATCGGGCCGGTACCGAATCGTCCGCATCCACCCGGCGTCGGCGAACCACGCAAAGTCGCCATCGACCCAAACCCCCGTGCGGCACGGGTGACCGATCGTGTGATTCTCCTTGCCCACGTGCGGGAAGTAGAAGTCGCGCAGCGTGTAGGCGCCGTCGAACGTGACCAGCAGCCGACCATTGCCCAAGACAAGTTCGCGCGGCATTCGGGTGCGAAGCTCCAAGTTCCAAGCACCAAATCCCAAACAAACCTCAACCACAACCAGCCAAACGTGGACGACGCCCGACAGCTTAAGCTGAGACGCTACCAGTGTCTTGTTATTTCTGCCTTTGATTATTTATTGGAGCTTGTTTGGGATTTGGTGCTTGGGGTTTGGAGCTTTAGTCTATTCGGTGTTCGCTGCAGGCATCAAACAGGTGAAGACGCTGACGCGAGAACCGGATTCCTACACGGTCGTCCGGGTGCAGTTTGGTCCCTGCGGGTACGATCGCCGTGGCACTCGGCTCGTCGCCCTCGCACACGAGTTTCAGGTGCACGACGTCTTCGCTGCCCAGTGGCTGAATTACATCGATGCGTGCGCTGGCGTCGGCGTGTGCTGGCTCAACAAGTTCGACGTCGTTCGGTCGCACGCCGAGCAGTACTTCGACATCCGTTGTCGCCAACTGCGAATCGGGAAGCGCGAAGACAAACGCAGACGACTTCACAAAAACCTGTGCATCCTGGCGACGCAGCCTGGACCGGAAGAAGTTCATTGGCGGCGAGCCGATGAAGCCGCCGACGAAGACGGTGGCCGGACGGCTGTAGAGTTCCATCGGTGGTGCGACTTGTTCGATCTGACCATCGCGCAGCACGGTGACGCGGTCGCCCAGCGTCATCGCCTCTTCCTGATCGTGCGTGACGTAGAGCATCGTGGCGCCCAGTTGCCGGTGCATGCGCGACAATTCCGCGCGGGTCTCGATGCGCATCTTGGCGTCCAGGTTCGAGAGCGGCTCGTCGAGCAGGAACGCCCGCGGCTCGCGCACGATCGCGCGGCCGAGTGCGACGCGCTGCCGCTGGCCGCCGGAAAGCTGAGCCGGCTTGCGGTCAAGCAGCGCGGCGATTCCGAGAATGTCCGCCACGCGGCCGACCCGCTCGGCGATCACGGTCGGGTCGGTCCGTCGCATGCGCAGGCCGAACTCCAGATTGCCGCGCACGGTCTTGTGCGGATACAGCGCGTAGTTCTGGAACACTATCGCCACGTCGCGCTCCTGCGGCGGCGCATTCGTCACGTCGCGGTCTCCGATCCACAGTCGCCCTCGCGTCGGCGTCTCCAGTCCCGCCACCAGCCGCAACACCGTGCTCTTGCCGCAGCCCGACGGACCGACCAGTACCATGAACTCGCCGTCGGCAATTTCCAGATTCACATCGCACGCCGCGACGTGTCCGTTCGGAAAAACCTTTTCGATGTGCTCCAGGCGAATCGAGGCCACAATCGACAAGCTCCAAGTTTCAAGCACCAAATGCCAAACCGCGGCAGACAACCGACAGCATAAGACCATGCCTCGCCGCTGTCTTGTTGTTTTTCGGCCGTTGTTTGTTGGAGCTTGTTTGGGATTTGGCGCTTGGAGTTTGGACCTTCACTTCAGCGTCGCCAGAAACTCGATCAGGTCGGCGGCCTGGGCGGGCGACATGTCGCGGAGCAGCAGTTCGGGCATCAGCGATTGACTTTGTGGTCGAAGCTGCAGCACTTCGGCGGCCGGCAGTCGGATTTCCTGATCGCGGGCGTCGCGGAGTACGATTTCCACGTCGTTCTTGCGCGCGACGAGGCCCGTGAGCACGCGGCCAGCGGCGGTTTCGACGAGATACGCGACGAACTGCGGGTCGATCGTCTTGGACGGTTCGAGAATATGCTCGATCAGTTGGGCCCGTGTGTACTTCTTGCCGATCTCGGTCAGGTCCGGGCCGAGCGAGCTGCCGACCGCGCCGACGCGATGGCAGTTCTTGCACTGGGCCGCCGAGTCGCCAAAGAAGAGTTCCTTGCCGCGTGCCGCGTCGCCGGCGATCGCCAGTATCTCGGTGGCCTTGACCACATTGCCCAGTCGTTTCGCTCGCTGGTCGTCTGGAATGAACCGCTCGAACAGGTCGCGAATCTCGATGTCGGCGTGAGCCGTCGCTGCCGCGATCGCCTGAGTGCGCACGCCGTCGGGTAGTTGCTTGTCGGCGATAGCCCGCGCGAGCAGGATCGCGCGGCTGCGCGTGCTGAGCAGTTCAGAGATCGCATCGACGCGACCTCGCTCGCGCGCAGCGACGCGCTGGGCCGCCTGCGTGCGATCCATGTCGCGAGCGACGGTGCGGTCGGCGTCGTTCGGCTCGTTGCGACCCGCCTTTTTGGCCGCCTCAGCCGCAAGGCCCGCGATGCGCGCGTCGGTCTCGCTCGCTTCGCGATCGAGTGCCGTGGCCTCATCACAGTCGCGCAGCCGGTCGACGATCGCCGTCTCGTCCACGCGGATCGGTAGTTGTCGAATCCAATCGTGCAGCAGCCGCAGGCCTGGCTCGTCCACGACCTCGGACCCGACAAGCGGCATCCGACCGCGGCCGAGCTTGGCGGCACGGTAGTACAGCACCGACCGGAACGGATCGCCCGGCGACAGAATGTGCGCGTCGTGGATGCCGAACGTGCCCTGAAGCGGTCGCAGGCCGAGCGTCTTGGTCTGGCCGATCGGCGTGTCGAACCGCAAGTCAATCTCGGCCGTGCCGCCGGCGCCGGGCTGGTGGCAGTGCGCGCAGTTCGCTTGCAGATACGATCGGGCGCGCGCGTCCATGTCGGCCGACGCATCGTACGGATCCACCAACCGAGCGAGCGGCGAGTCAGGCGCGTTTGATTCAGTGTCCGGTGCGGTCGAGGCGAACTTCAAGACGCCGATGTGCCGCAGCACGCGCACCTGATTGTCGACCGTGCCGCCGTAGTCGTGATCGCGGTTGATCTGCGCGATGTTCAGCGCAAGCGTGTGTTGAGCCCACGGATTGTGGCATCGCGCGCAGCCTGGCCGCCCGGCGAAGTTCCAGTTCACTTGCCGCCGGCCGCCGGGCGCGGCGGGGTCGACGACTGCGAATGACCGGTCGCGCCCCACCGCATCGACCAACACGGCATCGGTCTCGTCGTCGTTCCACTCGTACGAATAGGCGTTCCAGTTCTTGCCGTCGAAGTGCAGCATCTGGGTTTCGACTCGCCGGCGAGTTTCGGCGTTGCCGCGCTCCATTTCGATCGAGAGGGTCTTGAGCAGCACCGCGCCGGCCGGGAACTCAAGCCGTCGCTGCATGATCGTGCCGGGGACCGGCACCGGCGCGGGATGCCACACGATCGACGAATCGCCGGGCAGCGCGAGCCAACGCTCGGCCGTCGCGTGATCGGACCACTGCTCGGCGTTGATCGAAAACGGAATGACGCCCGGCGCAGGTGTGTGCTCGGCGACCGAGGCGAACAGGCCGGTATCGCTCAGCTTGCGTGGGAATTCGTGCGACGGCCCCGGCGAGTCGTTCGCGACCAGTCGGTGAATCGTGCCGTCGTCGTAGTCCATCAGCACCAGTTCGCCGTCGTTGTCCTCGCCAAAGGCGATGATGCGCAGCGTCGGCTCGGCGATCTCTTGGCGCGATGCGATCCGCTCGCCGTCCCAACGCGCGGCCCAGATGCGGCGGGTTTCCCAATCGCCGAAGATGTACGCCCCGGCGAGGTCGTGCAGTCGCTTGCCGCGATACACGTAACCACCCGTGATCGACGCGGCCTCGGAGTGCGCCAGCGCGATGGTCGGCGGCCGGATCGGCGTCGGGCCGCGCTTGCCCTCGACGCGCACGGGCTGAGGGCCTTCCATAATGCTCCAGCCGTAATTGCCCGCGCGCTCGATGCGGTAGATCATCTCCCACAACTCCCAGCCAACGTCGCCCGCCCACAAGTCGCTCGTCGCGCGATCGAAGCTCATCTTCCACGGATTGCGGAACCCGTACGCCCAGATCTCGCCCCGCGCGCCGTCGAGCGAAACGAACGGGTTGTCGCGCGGGATCAAGTACGGTCGGTCGCCGTCGCCGCGATCGACGTCGATGCGTAGTATCGCCGACAGCAGGTTGCTCACGTCTTGCCCGCAGAGCAGCGGGTCGGGCGGGTTCGGCGGCGCGGCGTCGCCGGTGGAGATGTACAGGCAACCGTCAGGCCCGAACCGCAGGCAGCCGCCGTTGTGACCGCCGGAGAGCCACGTGATGATCACCGTCTCGCTCGCGGGGTCGATCCGCGGCGGGTCGTTGCCCGTCACGCGAAACCGCGACACCCGCGTTCCCTCAGGCAGTTGCTGACCGGGACTCTTGCCTTCGAGCGTGTAGCAAATGTAGCAGTAGCGGTTCCGCTCGAAGTCGGGATGAAACACCAGACCATAAACATCACCTGTCCCCTTGGCCGGCCCCGCCGGGTCGATCGACTTGATCTCCTTGGCAAGGTCAAAGAACAGGTCGGCCTTGTCGCACGCCGAGTCGGTCGGGAATGAGAATATTTGCCCCTTCAACTCCGCGACGAACAGCCGGCGGCTGCCGGGCGCGGCAACGATCTCGACGGGGTTCTGGAACTTGAGCTTCTCAAACACCCGCTCCAGCCGATACTGCGGCGGCGGTTCAGGCGAGCCGACGACGCGGGATGTTGTCCACGGCGTACGTTCGCGGATGCCGAACTGTGGCGCGGTCGGCTCGGCCGCCGGCTGCGACTCAATCACGTGCCGTGGCGCAGTCGGCTGCGGCACGTCCGATGTCGGCACGGTCTTCGAGCAGCCGAAGATTGCGAGCGGAAGGAGAACAATGGGATGCAGTCGTGTTTTCATGTGTGGTTGAGAAGATAACGAACCGACCGCGCAGGTGAGAAGGGCGACCCATGTCGACATGTCGGTGAATCCCGGTAACAGCGGCGGGCCCGTGTGTCTGGCGAGGTCGGCCGAGGTAGTAGGGATAGACAATGGGAAACGCGAGGACCGCGAAACGTTATGCCGCACGCGGCAGGTTTGACTCGTTTAACGCGGAGCCGCAGGCGAGCGGGCAACTGCTGTTCGCCGAACTATGCGCACGCCTGCGGCTTGCCGTTAAACGAGCGAGCAGATACGGCGGACATGCACTCACCTAAATAGCCTTGCACGATTCTGGGACAGTAGCCCGACGCGCCAGCGAGGGAG
>DAIOWH010000123.1:0-20401 GCA_036758585.1 Planctomycetia bacterium | reverse complement strand
TCCGCCGCCGGTTCAACTCGATCTTGTCGTCCAACGCGCCGAGAATGGAAGCGATTGCTTGTTGCGCGACCGAAGGGGGGAGTAGTACGTCAAGTGACTTCAACTCTTCCGTGTTGAGTCGTCCCGTACCGTGGCCAGCCAAGTCAACCATTCCCAGTAGCCGGTATTTATTGCCAAGCAGCAAGTACGGTAGGTAGCGGCCGTCCAGCGCGCCCTTTGGCTGAAGTGCCTTGACGTCCTGATTGAAACTCATCGGCCTACGCACGATGCAAATAGGCACGTCGTTGAGAAGGGTCATTCCTCGCGTCAGCATCAACACGGTATTCGCCGAAACCACCTTGGCCCCGTCGTCCGTTGCGGCTGTGGTGATGTGGTCCTCGGTATCGTCCAGGAACAACTGTTTCATGTCCTTGGCCGATACCCAAGGCGTCGATCCGTTCCAGAACGCGGGGTTGTCCTTTGACGGGGTGCCTCCGGATTGAAAGTCAACTAAGGAACCAAGCGCGAGCTGTTGCCATTCGTCGGTCGGCTTCTCGCTCATTTCCCACCACCTTTATTCTTGCGGCTCGGTTTCTTCGGCTTCACCGCTTCGCTCAACTCGGCCTCGATCTGTTCCACCGTCGGCAAGGCCGATTGCAGGCTCGGCGGCAGTGCCCGCGTCAGTTCATACGTCGCGATGCCGATCGGCTTGTCGATGCCGGCGAAACTGTACTCGGCCAGCAGCCGGTCGCGCGTTTGGCACAGGATCAGGCCGATGGTCGGAGCGTCGGTCGGGTGCTTCAGGCGGTCGTTCACGACGTTGCAGTAGAAAATGAGCTTGCCGGCGTACTCGGGCTTGAACTTTCCCTTCTTCAAGTCGATGACGACGAACGCCCGCAGCCGCAGGTGGTAGAAGAGCAAGTCGATGTAGAAATCCTCGTCACCGACTTCGAGCGGAAACTGCCGGCCGACGAACGCGAATCCTTGACCGAGTTCGAGCAGGAATTTTTCCATGTGGCGAATCAGGCCGGTTTCGAGTTCCCGTTCGTGGAACGGCTCGGTGAGCGTGAGGAAGTCGAAGATGTACGGGTCCTTGAGCGTCTGCTGGACGAGATCGGACTGCGGCGCGGGCAGCAGGGCGGCGAAGTTCGAAACGACCTTGCCGTGCCGGGCGTGAGCCTGCGCGTCGATCTGCAGCGCGAGGACGTTCCGGCTCCAGCCGTTGGCGAGCGTTTGCTCCATGTACCAGCGGCGCGTGGGAAGGTCTTTGACTTTCTGGATCAGGATGACGTGGTGGAACCAGGGAATTGACCAGAGGAGTGAATCGAGTAATTGTGCAGCAGGTTGCTGCACTTTTTGGGATGGGGCCAATTGTGCCGCAGGCTGCGGCACTTTTGAGACCGCCTTCAATTGTGCCACAGCCTGTGGCACTTTTTTAGAGTCGGGTAATTTTGCCACCGGTTGTGGCGAAATTGTCGCGGAGGGCTGTTTTGCAACCGGTGGTTGCAAAATTCCTGCGGCAGGTAATTTCGCCGCAGGCTGCGGCAAAATTGGAGTCGCGGGTAATTGTGCAGCAGCCTGCTGCACAAATTCAGCGGGATTGGGGTATTCCCGGTAGAAGGCTAACATCGACTTGATGTTCCGCTCAGAAAAGCCCTTGAGTTCCGGCAACTCGTTCTTGAGTTCGTTTGCCAACCGAGGAATGACGGCCGCGCCCCAACCCTCGCGTTGTTGGCGGTCGTCGATGACGCGGCCGATGTCCCAGTAGAGGCGAACGAGTTCGGAATTGACCGCCAGCACCGCTCGCGTCTGTGCGACTTGGATGCGGCCCTTCACGTCGGCCAGCAGGGAAGCGAAACTCGAGCGGACGACGGCTCGGTTGGGCTGCTTCGAGTTGCTCGATTTCTTATTACTTGCCATAGCCGATGTCCTCCAAGTTCGCCCAGATCAGCTTGTCGAGCCGAGCGGACTGCTTCGTCTGTTCGCGCAGTTCGGCCGTCAGCCGGGCCATCTTGTCGTCGAATGGTTCGCCATCGTCCTCGACCTCGGCCGCGCCGACGTAGCGGCCGGGCGTGAGGATGTGGCCGTGATGGCGGATGTCGTCGAGTGTGGCGGATTTGCAGAAGCCGAGATCGTCGGTGTAGGTCCCTCGCTTGCGCTTCGGGCTTGTGTCGCCCTTGTCGCCGCGCCAGGCGTGGTAGGTGTCGGCGATCTTGCGGATGTCGTCGCCGGTCAGCTCGCGGTGAACGCGGTCGATCATGGTGCCTAGCTTGCGGGCGTCGATGAACAGCGTCTGGCCGCGGCGGTCGCGGAACGTGGTGCAGCCGGCCCGGCTGCCACTCTTTGCAGGCGAGCCGCCTGCACCACGCTTGTCGCGGGCCAGGAACCAGAGGCAGACGGGAATCTGCGTCGAGTAGAAGAGCTGCCCCGGCAGCGCGACCATGCAATCGACCAGGTCGGCCTCGATGATCGCCTTGCGAATCTCGCCCTCGCCCGACTGGTTGCTCGCCATGCTGCCGTTGGCCAGGACGAACCCGGCCAGGCCGGTCGGGGCCAGGTGGGAAATGAAGTGCTGCACCCAGGCGAAGTTGGCGTTGCCCGCCGGCGGCGTGCCGTACTTCCAGCGCTTGTCGTCTTTGAGCAGTTCGCCGCGCCAATCGCTGTCGTTGAACGGCGGATTGGCGAGGACGAAGTCGGCCTTGAGGTCGGGGTGCAGGTCGCGGTGGAAACTGTCGGCGTGCTCCTTGCCGAGGTTGCCGTCGATGCCGCGAATGGCCAGATTCATCTTGGCCAGCCGCCAGGTCGTGTGGTTCGACTCCTGGCCGTAGATGCTGATGTCGCCGATCCGGCCGCCGTGGGCCTCGACGAACTTTTCCGACTGCACGAACATGCCGCCCGACCCGCAGCACGGGTCGTAGACGCGACCCTTGTACGGCGCGAGCATCTCGACCAGCACGCCAACGACGCAGCGGGGCGTGTAGAACTGGCCGCCCTTCTTCCCTTCGGCGCTGGCGAACTGCGAGAGGAAGTATTCGTACACCCGGCCGAGAATGTCCTTCGAGCGGTTCTCCCGGTCGCCCAAGCCGATGTTGCCGACGAGGTCGATGAGCTGGCCGAGCCGCTGCTTGTCGAGCCGCGGGTGGGCGTAATCCTTCGGCAGCACGCCCTTGAGCGATGGGTTATCGCGCTCGATGGCGAGCATCGCTTCATCGACGATCTTACCAATGGTCGGCTGCTTGGCGCCTGCCTTGAGGATCGACCAACGCGATTCCTTGGGCACCCAGAAAATGTTGACGGCCCGGTACTCGTCCGGGTCTTCCGGGTCGGTCCCGCTCTTGCGCTCGCGTTCGAGTTTCGCATGCTGCTCTTCGAACGCGTCAGAGATGTATTTGAGGAAGATCAGTCCGAGCACGACATGCTTGTACTCGGCCGCATCCATGTTGGAGCGCAGCGCGTCGGCCGCCCGCCAGAGTTCGGACTCGAAACCGAGATTCGCACCGTTCGCACTCTTTGCCGATTTCGTTTGCGGTGGCAACTGAACTCCTCCTGATCTGTCGCCTTTCGCTCCGCGAAAGTAGCGTCCCTTTCGCGGAGCGAAAGGCAACAATCATCGGCGCTCGAACTCTCGGATGCTGACGCATCCCTGCCGAGCGACGATTATGTGGTCGAGCAGTTTGATTCCGATAGTCTGTGCAACTTGCTCTAACCGTCTGGTCACCGACAAATCTTCGGGGCTGGGCGTCGGGTCGCCCGACGGATGATTATGCACCAGAATCACCGCGGCCGCCGCGTCGCGAATGGCCGGACGGAACACTTCGCGCGGGGCCACCAAGCTCTCGTTCAGCAGACCGACGGATATCAGGTGAACGCTGCGAACTTGGTGTTTGGTATCCAGACACACGAGCCGGAACTCTTCTTGCCTCCCTTCGTCGGCGAGCCGGCGAAACGCTTCCTCACAGTAGGCGAGCGCGTCCGCGCTGCTGCGGATTCGCAAGCTGCCCTGAGCCTTCGTCTCGTGTGCGGCACGTTCGATGCGCCGGCCCAACTCGATCCCGGCCATGATCTGGCAGTAGGCGGTGTCCGCGACAGCCGGACTGATCGCCTTCAATTCGCCACGACCGGCGGCGGCCAGTTCAATGATGCGGTCCGAGTACCGTGCGGCCAGCCTCTGTCCAGCCTGCACCGCTGATTCGCCGGGCCGCCCGGATCGAACCAGAATGGCCAAGAGATCGGCGATTCGCAGCGCCGCCGGCCCTTCGGCCAGCAACCGCTCGCGCGGGCGGTCCGACAGCGGGGCCCGCGTGATGCGGTTGGTGAAGACCTTCGATTCGATCCAATGGCGCGGCGAGAATTCGGCGCGGTCACGCACCCAGCGGAACGTCGGTCGCGTCTTGAGGCCCTCGCGGACGAGGTAGCCGTCCCGTTCGAGCTGCCCGACAACTCGCGTTACGAAGAGCGGCTGCACGGTTGGACACATGCTCTTTGCTTTCGCCAACGAGAACGCGCACTGCGTTGCGACCGCGGCGACAACAAGCTCGTACCGCTCAAGCCGATCGGCCTCGTTGGTTTTCGCGCTCATCGGTTCGTTCCTTTCGGATCCGACAACTCCAGGGCCGGTAGTATAGGCAACACGAGGCGCTCAGTGGTGCCGACACTCAATCCGAACTTGGCCCTTTGCCGCTTTGCCGGAGTGACGAAACCACACAGCTCGCTCTTGTGGAACCCCTGCCGACTTCTAATACTGTCGGCCTTGAAGTCGATTCTTGCTGGAGCGATGTTGATGAATTCGTTGCGACGTACGCTGGACGCGCAGGAAGAACGAAACCGGAGCTTGCTGGCGGCGACGCCGTTTGTCGGAGCACGTTTTGAGTCGACGGTGCTGCCGCTGCGATTGAACCTGACCGCGGGTAGACTCGAGGATCACGAGGCTGTGTTGTTGGCGGCCATCGAGAAGCAGGCGGCGGCGATTGCGATACGGTCGCTCGCGTCGCTGGCCAAGGCCGGCGACATCGACCACCTCGGCGGCGGGTTGGAGCTGATTCCATCGTTGCTTATGACGTTGGCCGTCGCCGACTACGACAAGATACACTTCACGATCGAGCACGCTCACACAAGCATCGGGTACTACGCGGCGCTCGCCGCGCTCGGCTTTCTGAACGAGGACCGTGTCGTGAACACGTTCCGGCGCGGGCTCGACATCGCCGGTCACGTGTCGTGGGCGCCGGGCGGCGCCGAGTTGAACGGCGGGCGGCTGGGTGTGATGGTCCCGGTCGCCGTTGGACAGGCGCTGGGCCTGAAGGCGCACAAAGGGGCCGGCGCGGCGGTAATCTGCCACTGCGGCGATGCGGGATGGATTTCCGGACAGGCCCTGGGCGGCTTCGTCGCCGCCAGCCTGCACCACGCGCCGGTGGTCTTTGTGATGCACCGCAACGGCATTCAGCTTTCCGGCACTACCGAGCGGATCATGAACAAGGATCCGCGGCCGATCATTGCCAGTCTGGGCGTCCGCATCCTGGAGATTCCGTCGCTGCACGATCGCGCGGCGCTCTGGGCCGCTTACGCCGAAGCGTACGGTCTGGCTCAGTCCGGTCAGCCGGCGCTCATCTTTCCGATCGGTTATCGATCGACCGAGTCGCACAAGGTCACGCTTGGGTCGTTCGGCGAGATGTATGGAGTCGGCGACGAACTGGCCCACTTCGCGGCCAAGCATGAAGTGCCGCTCACCAAGGAAGTCTGGATTCCCGGTTCGCTCATGAGCTTCCGCGACGTACACGCGATGATCGAGTGTCTGTTCCTTGTGAACAGGTTGCCCGGCGGCGAGGGCCATCACGATGGCGGCATGAAGGGGCGCGACGCCGCGGCCGTTCTGGCCAACCCCATGCTGAAGCTGAATGCTGGCGAGACGGCGGCGCTAGACCGGATCAGGAAGCAGCCGCCGCGCGTCGTGGTCACGACCGCTCGGCCTGCGCGGGGCACTGCCAATCTGGTGTTGAACCCGAGCGACGTGGCCGACGTACAACTGCCCGGCGTCGACAAGGTCGTTTCGCCGCGGGCGGGTTCCGAGGCGGCCTACGTCGCGGTGGCCAAGAAGTACCCCGACCGTTGCTTTTTCGTGTCGTGCGATCTCGACCCGTCCACCAAGATCGGCGCGGCGGCGAAGCTGGTGCCTGCATCGCACCGTTTCGAGATGAGCATTCAGGAACAAGCGGCGTCGCTGTTGACAAACGGTCTTTCGTTCAGCAGCCGCGAGCCGCAGATCAATGTGTTCGGCACGTTCATGGCCTTCTTGGAGGGCATCGCTCGCGAGGGGTTTGAACTGTGGCGGTATCAGCGCAATCTGACCGGGGCGAATGAGGGACTGAACGTGATCTTGCACTGCTCGCATGTCGGGGCCTGCACCGGTCGCGATCATTTTTCGGGGTGGGGCCTCGACTGGATCAACTTTGGACTCGGTTACTTGCCGTACTTGCGGCGGTTCTACGCGCCGGCCGACGCGCGGGCGGCGTTCATCGCCGTGCGCGACGCCGCGTCGGCCTACGGCGGACACCTCGTCGCGGTCCCACGCGACAACCTGCCGATCTTGAGCAAACAGGGTTCGGCGGAGCCGCTTTGGAACGCGACCGACGACTGGTCG
Organism: Planctomycetia bacterium; assembly: GCA_036758585.1. Classification (GTDB taxonomy): domain Bacteria; phylum Planctomycetota; class Planctomycetia; order JALXBF01; family JBGPMX01; genus DAIOWH01. Next base: position 13,788 of record DAIOWH010000123.1, on the reverse strand, counting down.
CCCGTCACCGTTGCGCGCCAGGTTGCGGGGGCAAGGTCGGCCATTGTCGCGTTGGGGGCGCCGAGCTACATCGCGTGCCAGGCGGCCGACGCCGCGGCGGCGAAGGGAGTCGCGACCGACGTATACATCGTCAACGGTTTTCCGACCGCCGCCGACTTCGTCGAACGACTGGCCCGGCAGTACCACCGGCTCGCGACCATCGAGGATGGGCTGATCGGCACAGCGGAGTCGGGCCTGCGCGGCTTGGCCGGATTCGTGGCCAGTGGGGTCGCCGGCTCGCAGGTCGAACTGGCGCACTTCGGCATCACGAATCCGCAGGTCGCGCCGTCGGAACATTACGTAGAAGTGTGGAAACACTTTGGCATCACCGAGGCGGCGTTGCTCGACACGCTGACCTCGTGAACCGTAGAGCAGGCTTCCAGTTTGCTGTGTTCGTCTGAGGAGTGGCAGGCTGGAAGCCCGCCCCACGCGAGGAGACTGCATGCTGGTTGGTCCGATCTTCATGCGTGAAGCGATGACCGCGCCGCGGCGGGTTCGGCATTACATGAACCGCGCGGGCTACGCGGCCGGGCTTTTCCTGCTGATGTGGACCGCGTGGCAGGCGGTCGTCGGGTTTCAGCGCGTCGACAGCGCGGGCGACGTCGCACGGTTCGGCGGCATGCTGTTTCACTTGCTGTCGATCGTTCAGCTTGCCTTGGCCCTCGTCTTCGCGCCGATCATGGCCGGCAGCTCCATCTCGGCCGAGAAAGACCGGCGCACGTTCGTGCTGCTGCTCATGACCGACCTGACGAACTGGGAGATCGTCATGGGCAAGCTGCTCGGCAGCCTGCTGCAGATGGCGGTGATGCTCGCGGCGGCGCTGCCGATCTTCATGTTGTGCCTGCTGCTGGGCGGTGCGTCGCCCGATCAGGTGACCAAGGTGTTTGCCGTCACTGCGGCGACGGCGTTGGCGAGCGGATCGCTTGGCATCCTGATCGCCTCGTGGCGCGAGAAGACGTTCCAGACGCTCGCGCTGACGGTGCTCATTATCGTGCTGTACTTCACGGCGGTGGTGGGCGTGTTCGGTGAGAGTCAATTGATGGGCCAGGGCGTGGCCGGGTTGATCGGCGATGCTCGGCCGCTGGGAATCTCGGCGTCGGTCTGGCGCGGCATGTTGAACCCGTTTGAGGCGATCGCCGCGGCGATGGACCCGCGGGCGCCGACCGAGTTCGTTCCGTTCGGGCACGTCGAGTGGGCGTTTGTGGCCGCGATGCTGGCGATTGCGGTTGCCCTCATCGGCGGGGCCATCAGTTTGCTGCGCGTTTGGAATTCGGGCGGCGGCGTGCCGACGATGGCCGGCGAAGTGGCCGAGACGATCGAGCGGCGGATGATTGCCCAGGCGAAACACGAGGCCAAGGCCGCGCCGCGCCCGATATGGGATAACCCGGTGCTGTGGCGCGAAATCCGCACCCGCGCCTACGGCCGCAGGCCGATCGTCATCAAACTCGCCTACTTGCTGGCCTGCGCGATGATTTCATTCGGCTTTTACCTGGCCACGATCGAGGACCCCGGTATCGGGCGGATCGGCATCGCCAAGGCGCTGGTTCCGATCTTCGTAACGAGCCTGATTCTGGTGAACGTCCAGGCGGTCACGGCCATCACGTCGGAACGCGACGTCCGCGCGCTCGACCTGCTGCTCGTGACCGACATTTCGCCCAAGGAGTTCGTCTTCGGAAAAATCCTCGGCGTGCTGTACAACACGAAAGAGATGATCGTCGTCCCGATCGGGCTGTGTGTGTTCTTGATGGTGCAGGGTCACTTGGGGCTTGAGGTGTGGTCGTATCTAGTGACCGGCCTATTGGTGCTGGTCACGTTCGCCATCGCGCTCGGTCTGCACGCATCGTTGGCCTACGAAAAGACGCGATCGGCCGTTCTCAGCAGCCTGGGCACCATGGTGTTCCTGTTCATCGGCGTGCTCGTCTGCATCTTCCTGATCCTGGTGAGCGGTGTGACGGGTCGGTTCTGGCAGCAGGCTGCCAGTTTTGTCGTGTTCATCTGCGTCGGTGCGGTCGGGATGTACGCGGTGCTGTCGGTGCGGAACCCATCCGGAGCGTTGGCCTTGGCGGCATTCTTGTGTCCGTCGATGACGTGGTGGTCGATCGCGCACTTCCTGCAGGGTGCTCGCGGTGGCGACCCGCTCGGTTCGTTTCTCGCGATCGCGCTCACCTACGGTTTCGCCGTTATGGCGATGCTCGTGCCCGCGGTCAGCGAGTTCGACGTGGCACTCGGCCGAACCGTGGCGGATAAGGGGTGACGGAGAAGTGCTGATTGCGGAGTGGGGATTGCGGAACGCAGATTGTGCGGAAGTCCACAATCCGCATCAACGTTCTACTTGTGGTATCCCAGGCCCTTGACCACGTCGAGCACTTCACCGAGCGTGATGTAGCGGCGGTTGTTGGCGAGTTTGAATGCGTCGATCGCCTCGGAAAGCTCTCGCACGTCGGGCGCGAGCGTCTCGCGGCTGTCCACGAACTGGCGGCGCTCTTCCCCGTGCTGTCCCGCGGGGTACTGACGACGATCGACGAAACTGCGTGATTCGGCGGCGTTCATTTCCTCTCCTCTGGCGCAAGCACACAATTCGAGCCAAGCATACGTCACGATCCGCGCCGCGGCAAACCGCCATGCGTCTGCTGCGCCGGCCGCAGTATAATCCGCTTGGTAGTCCCTGGAGCGAAAGGCAGTTGCATGAATGTGACGATCTTGGGCGACGGCGCCATGGGCACGGCCTGTGCCGTGCTTGTGGCCACCAAACCGGCCAGCCGCGTGACGATCTGGAGTGCATTTCCGGACCAGGCGGGCGCGATGCAAGCGGCGCGCGAGAACGTCAAGTTTCTGCCGGGCGTGCGCATTCCCGACAATGTTACGGTAACCGCCGACATCGCCGGGGCGGTCGCTGCGGTCGACATGTTCGTTGCCGCGATCCCCACGGTCTACCTGCGCAGGACCCTCGCGAGCATCCGCCAGGCCATCCCTGCCGGAGCGCCGACGGTGAGCATCATCAAGGGTATCGAGAACGAGACGTTCGAGCGACCGAGTCAGATCATTACGGGCGTACTGGGTCCACGGCCGGTCGTGGTGTTGAGTGGGCCGAGCCACGCCGAGGAAATCGCGCGGAACCTGCCGGCGAGCGTGGTGGCGGCGAGCAACGACGCCGAGCTTGCCAGGCAAGTTCAATCGCTCTTCTCAACCCCGCGGTTTCGGGTCTACACCAATCCCGACGTGGTCGGGGTGGAACTGGCCGGCGCGCTCAAGAACGTGATTGGTATCGCCGCGGGCATCTGCGACGGACTCGGATTCGGCGACAACGCCAAGTCGGCCCTGCTCACTCGCGGCCTGGTGGAGATCACGCGGTTCGGCGTCGCGCTGGGCGCCCAGGTCGAGACGTTCGCCGGGCTGGCCGGCATGGGCGACCTGATCACGACATGCATCAGTCGGCACGGCCGCAATCGCGCCGTCGGTGAGGCGTTGGGCAAGGGCAGAACGCTCGACGACATCCTCGGCGGCATGCAGGCCGTCGCCGAGGGCGTCTGGACATGCCGCGCCGTCCACAACCTCGCGATCGAGCGCGGCATCGACATGCCGATCACGCAACAGATCTACCGCGTGCTGTTCGAGAAGAAGAGTCCACTAGAGGCAGTCAACGACCTGATGGTGCGCGAACCGAAGTCGGAACGCGAGTAGCGGAGTCGAACACCGGTGCAGTTTGGCAACCACATCGCGTTCAAGGAATGGGCGGTCGTCTGTGCGGCCTTGTCCGAGGCGCGGCAATCGCTGATCTTGCGCAAGGGCGGTATTCACGAAGCGCCGGGCGGGTTCCGCCCCGAACATGACGAGTTCTGGTTGTTTCCGACGTACCTGCACGAAGAGCCAGGCGCGGTGGTGGACGACGCGAGTTCGCTGCTCCAGCGCGCCCGGCGAGAACAGCCGCCGACGGACCTCGTGCGGATTGAACTGTATGCAGTGGCTCAAGAGGCGATCGAGTTGACGGAACCGCAACAGGCGCACGGCCTGGCCGGGCAGCACATCTGGTCGCCGCGCACGGTTGAGTCGCGATTCCACTATCGGCGGCCGGGCCTGTTCCTCTTGCCTGTGCGAGTCTATCGCCTGCCGCGCGCCGTCGAGGTCCCGAACTCACCGCACTTCGCCGGCTGCCGCACTTGGGTCGAGTTGCCGACGGCCATCGCGACCGCGGGTGCCGAGCCGATCCTGGCCGACGCCGAGTTCGCGCGGGCCTGCGCGCGCATGTATCAGGCGGTTCGGATCGTACGCACGTCATGACGGGGTACAAGCAGTGGTCGACGTCCAGCCTGATGCCACCTGGAGCGAAGCAGCGGCCCTGACCGAGGTCGTCGGCTATCTGAACTTTTCGCGCGGCCGGCCGGACGCCAAGTCTCAGCGGAACATCAATGAACTCTATCGACTTGCCGGCGAAGACGACGCTTGGCGACGCCTAGGCCGGCGGCTCGGCGAGAGTGTGTCGCGGTTGCGCGGAACGAGTGCCGCCTTTCAGGACGTGAGCCAGGCAGAGGCCGTGCTGGACGTCGTCTTCGACCACATGTTGCCCGCCTACCGATCGCACCACGCCGACCTGCTCGGCCACTTGACGGATGCGGAGCTGTTCCAACCGTTCTTCATCGCCCGAGTCATCGAAGCAGTGCTGGCCGAAGGCGGTCCATGGCGGCAAGCCGATCGGACCGTCGCGGCCGCGCTCCGTCGGCTCAACGACTTCATCGGCCACCGGCCCATTGCCGTCCTCGAGAACAGACGCAGCAACGAGCCGTACAACCACGAGCGATTGCGCCCGATACCGCTCTTCATTCGCGATGCCGGCGTCGCGTGCGGCAAGCACAGCGATCTTGTGGGCCGGACGATCGCGCTGCTGGGGCGAACGCCATCCGCCATTCTCGCCGCCGCCCATTTCCATCTCGATAACCTCGACGAGTTGGCCGTGGACCCGCGGGTCTACGACTTCGGCCACCCGGTGAACCAGCGACCGAACTACCAGTTCGGCGAGTGGGACCCGCACTGCCTGGACAACCAATCGCGTTACCGACGCTTCGTAGTCCGCGCCGTGACGCTCGATGCACTGCTCGCGCGCGTTTCCGAGGCGGCCGATCGCGACGCGGCACTGTTCGAGTCGGCCGCCGTGTTGGCCGGAACGATGCTGATGGCCTCAGCCGTCAGCGGCAGCGGACCCGACACCCACGATTCGACGGTGACGCTGGCCACGCTCTTGCCCCAGATCGCTCAGCTACGCGACGCGTTCTACGCTTGGCTGCTGGAAACAACGCCCGGGCCGGCGGGCGAACGACTGCGCCGCGAGGCGGCCCAACTGCACCAGCCGTTTGGCGGCGCGCGGCAGTTCCTCAATCACTATTTGGCCGACACACGGGCCGGTCAGTTGCAACAGGTGCATCTCGCGCGGCTGTTCGCTCAGATGGGCTACCCTGGCGTCGCGGGTCCGCCGGCATCGCCGCGCCCGAACACGGCGGCCGCTCCACCGGCGTCGGCCCGGATTCTTTGCGAGATCGACTGCCGGCTCACGTCGGCTCACCTGTATCTCGACCAGGGCGAACTCGCGGCTGCTGCGGTCGAAGCCGAACCGCTCGAAACGATTCTGCTGCGAGGCATTCACTGTGGTGCGCTGGCCGATCCCTGGAACATCCTTGGCTTTCAGGGTCAGTTCAGCGTGTTCCCCGCGCTAGAGAACAGCGTGCCCGACGCGCGAGTGGATGAGTTGGTGGCCGCCGTCGAGCAGATTCTCTTGCTGCTGTCGCGCGTACGCGTCGAGGCCGCTGCAGCGGGCGACGGGACGCTCGAACGCAAGATCGCACGGCAACTCGAACACCTCGCCCGGTGGTGGGACCAGTTCGCCAGCGTCGAGGTACACAGCGTACAGCGCGTTCACGGCGGCGAGTTCGTGGACTCGTCGCGGCACACCGCTCGGGCGCTTGCGGCGTGGCGCGACGGCGGTGCCTCGGCCGGCGACATCCGCTTCTGGCGCGAGCACAGCGAAGGCTTCACGTCGCCACGCGCGTTCGCTCAGGTCATTGACGCGCTGCTCGACAAGAACGATTGCATCGCCGCGATGGCGCTGCTGATGAGCTGGCTCAGTCAGGCCGACGCGGTGCCGCTCGAACAGGAGCCGCATTCGTTTCACGATCTGGCGGTGCGATGGTTGGGGAGCCAAAGAGCAGGAGTCAGGGATCAGGGATCAGGAGTCAGGGAGGAGGAGCAAGTCGCCCGCGTTGATTGGTCGCTGGTCAGAAAGTTCTTCGACTTCCTGGAAGCGAACGCCGACTCGTACTGGAACGTGCCGGCGTTGGAACTGGGCAAGACGGCGGCCGAGGCGAGCGATGAACGCGCGGATTCTGCCTCCGACTCGGACGATGCGGAAGACGCAGACAAGGACCTTTTTGGGGCGGCCTACGACGGGGTAACGTTCCGCGACAGTGCCGAGGATGGGCACGACGGTTCGATCGTTGACGGCGGCGCCGTGCAAGGAGACTTTGAACTCGAAGCGGCTGCCGAGCGGCTCACACCGCGGCTGCAGTTTCTGACGACCGTGGCCGCCTTGTGGCAGACGGTTGCCGATTGGGTCGGGCGGTCATCCCCAAACGGCTTTTCCCTCTCCCCTGCTGTGGGGGAGAGGGGCAGGGGCCCGACCGGAACCCCTCACCCCGACCCTGTCCCCGCAACAGAGGGAGGGAGAAGTGTAGGTACCAATGCCCCCGCAGGCGGGGGAGAGGGAGAAGCGGTTGGTGAGTTCATCCGGTCCTGCATCGCCCACGCGATCAGGAACGAGCGCGACCTGTCGACGCTGCTCGACGCGATCCAGAATACCGCGGTCCCTCAGCCGCTCGGTTCGCACGACTCGATGGTCGAATTCGACCGGCGACGGACAACCAAGGAGTGGCTCATTGAGCGAGTGATCGCGACTCAGGTCGAGACAGCGACGGCGGTGCGGCGGTTGTTGGCGGTCGCCGAACAAGACGGCGGAGGCGCGGATCGCGACTGGCGATCGCTCGCCGCCGGCTTTGACCGGACGCTGCGTGCGGGTCAGTCGGCGGAGCGTCGGCCGAAGCTGGCCGCATTGCTAGCGAGCCTTGCCCAACAGCCGATCTTGTACCGCCCACTCGCCAAGGGCGGCCAGGCGCGGCAGATTGTCGCCGCTCGATGTGTGCAGCGAGTGATCGCCGACCTCGTCGAGGACCTGCCCCGCGCCGGACTGGTGCGCGAGGCGTTCGTCGTGCTCAAGACGGCGCGACATATGGAGCAGAGTCACCCCGTGCGCGGTGAGGCGGTTTCCGAGTTCGATCGCCTGTTTCGCGCGGCGTTCACGGCCGCGGTTGAGGCCGTCGTCGCGTCGGCGGACCATTGGGATCCGGCGCAGCGAGACGACGAGCGGCTTCTCGAATGTCTGGAGGAGCTGACGGAACATTATCTGAGCCTGTGGCTCGAACATAGCAAGGCGCTGCGTCTGTCGGTGTTGGACCGCGTGGGCGGCGACGAGTGGCGACGCATCAGCCAGTTCGTTGAGAACTACGGCCATGATCTCTTCGTCCCGAAGTTCCTGGCGATGGGCAACCTGCGGGCGATTCTGGATCAAGGGGTCGAGCGGTTCCTCGACTACCTTGCCCAGGAACCCGACCCGCTGCACCCGATCCGTTTGATCGACGACCTCGATCGATCGATCAGTCGTCGCGATGCGGCCCGGCTACTCGAACCCATCCTGCAGACGTTCGTGGAGAACTACGAAGAGTACAAGGACTATGCGGCGACCGCGGCGCAGGCGGCGTACGGCGAGCGGTACTTCACCTTGCTGGAGTTCCTGCGGCTCAAGACGCAGTACGCACGAAGCGAGTGGCATCTGCGGCCGGTCGTGATGGTCCACGGCGTGCTCGCCCGGCTCGGCCGGCATGAGGCGGCGCAGCGCTGGCAAGAGGCAATGGCCGCCCGCACAGCCGAACTGGCCGAGAATGTCGTGCGGCAACTGGCCGAATTGGAGGCGCGCCACGGCGTCCGCATCCGCACGGTCCGCGATCGGTTGCACGAACGATTCGTCCGGCCGCTTGTGCTCGATCGCATCGTCGCGTTGATTGAGCCGGCCATGAACGAGGCGTTGGTTCCCGCCTCGCGAGGTGTGCCCGGGCGCGGAGGGGCGGCCGATTCGGACGCCCTGGCGTCAACTGATTCGTTTCAGCGACTGCTCGCCGAATTGCGGGAGTACTCGGAAACACCGACCGGCTCTGGGCTCGACCTGCCCCACTGGTTGCGAGTCCTTCACGACAAGGTTGATCATGTGCGGCAGAGCCGGCTGACCGGTCGACCGGCGCGCCAATCGCTCGTGATCACTCCCGTGTCGTACCTGGACCTGCGCAAACAGTTCGATGATTGGGGCCGCCCGCTGTAGCTCCAGATTGTCGGCGGTGCGATCCGCGCGTTCATCTCGCCCCATCGCCAGGTGTTGGGGAGGCTCACATTGCTGCCGTCGCCTTCCCTGCTCCCCGTCGGTCACGCGACATACCAATTCGGCGCCCGCATTCCCACAGCGCGATGAGGACCATCGCAGAAACGACCGTCGGCCATACCGGGAACGGTTTGGGCGCGTTGTTTCGCAAAGCTTGGTCCCTCACCCACCGAGCCAAGTCATCTAGGAGGTCGATACCGCCGAGATGTGTTTGGATGGGCGGACCACCATCGGGTCGCATCAACAGAGCACCAGGTTGGGGACGGAAGTCAAAAAAGTCTGCCGTGAGGTCGTTTACTCTGATCTCTACGACTCGTATTAGGGCATCGATGACCTTACGCTTACGCTGTTCTTCCGTCACGGCGTGATAATCGTATTGAGTATTCCGAATTCGCGTTGGCAGCCAGATTCCATGTCCAACCTCCGATTGTCCACCTAGCTCGATGCGCTGGATCATCGCTCCGTTTTTCGTGCTTTGGGTTTCCCGGGCGACGAGCGTGTGTCCGCAGGCTGTATCGATCCATAAGCGGTCGATCTCGGGGCGTTCCAACACGTGGCACCAGTGGCCGTCAACTATCTCCAGTCGAGGCCTGACAATGGAATACTCCGGGCACCCTGCTACTTCCTTAAGGACATAGGGATGACCGTCCGGTTGCGGCGCGGGCCGGTCGGTCAGCGGCCACAATCCGGTAGCCATAACGAAGAAATCCATGGGAAGGGTGCCAGGAAGGGCGGCATTGGACTCAAGGTCATCGGCGACGTACACACGGTTTAAGGGGAATTCCGTGTACAGATGCTTCGCCGTCGCGTAGGTGCGCTGTTGCTCGGGGTCGTTAGTCCAGTCCATTTTGTCATACCCGTGGCTGGTCGATAGAAAGTAGAAGCAGGGGCTCCTAGCCGCAATTGTGCGCTGGACGTAGGCGCCTGTGGGGTATCGTGCCGGATCATAGTCGTACGAGCGATAGACTGCGTACAAGCTGTGGATTCTCTCTTGGGCCTCTCGTATCCCGTCCCGCAACTCCTCCGCGCTCTGAGTGGCACGAAGGCCATCCTCTCGAGGCGTACCGGCCATAGCGAGCAAGAGGCACAAGACGCGGTGGTTAGTTGACACTGGACTGTTGCCCTGATGCGCCTTTGTCCGAAGGGAGTACGCCGCCTCCTTCAAGGCTTGATCCACGACTTTCGGTCATAGATCGTTTGTCCGCTTTGGTCCTCCGAGTGAGCAGCCAGACCACCAAGCTTGCAAGTACGACCATGCCCATGTTGAATAAGACAAAGGGGCGAGGCCAGATACGCAGTTGCATGCGCTCAACTTCGGCGCCGTCCCCTGGGCGCGTTCCAAGTTGAATGACCTTGTCCAGATCATCACCGGTTGCGGGCACCTGATAGCTGACCGCTCCACCGGGCTGTTGGTCGGCGCGCGGCATGGTTGCATCTCCTACCCACGTGCCCGGGCGACTGTAGTCGTCACTATTCCTTAGATCAAACATCTCGACTGGTTGGCGTGCATCGTCTAGGGCGGTCAACTCGAAGGTCTCAGTAAGGATAGGTTCCTCAAAGTGGCTGTCGGGGATTGTGTGCCACGTGTGCCAGCGTACTTCGATACGTTTGGGCAGCCAGAGTTCTCTGCTCGGTAGCTTCTCGAACTCGGTAGCCTCGGATGTCAGGATGACGGCACCCAAGGCGGACCATCGTGTTTGACGACGAACAGCGAAGTTCAGGGAGGGATCCAAACCGAATCGAGCTCTCTCCGCGCCAGAATCGATCTCGACGATCTCGATCGGATAACCGTTTTCTGGTTCGCTTTCCACAGACGTAATCCGCCCGCCATCGGCGATACTGTATAGCACTTGAGAATACGCCTTCATGTTCGCATGCTCCGCACCTGTTTCTGGCATCTTGAACCCTGCGTGGCGCAAATAATCCACACGTACTACAGGGCGTGCCGGATCAGAAATCACCTTCGCGACCGGAATGATGCCCAAGAGGGCACTGCCTATTTGGATACCGGATTCGCGCCCCGGATTGCCGCTGTACACTACGCCATCTTTGAAGGCACGCTCGGACTCCTGCTGTACGAGCGGAACATCGGTCCTGGGCGTGCGGTCTGGCGCCATCGCGACTGATTTGCGCCACGAATGCTGATAGTACATTTCATCCTGCCAAACATACCTGGTAGATTCCGGCGCGATGACGCCGCGGTGCATGACGGGATCCATTCTGATCTTCGAGAAAAGCTCCTCATGCGGCAGGGTACTGCTTCGCACAACCGTCCAAGTGATGGCCACGGGGTTCAGGTTAGCTGCGTTGCGATCTAGAGCGCTACGAGTGTGCTCGGGCAAGTCGCGGTGCCGAACGGCATCTTCGTCGCGAGCCAGCAGTGCTGACAGAACAACATGTAGCACAACCATCTGGCGTTTCCCTTCTCTACCAGAACTCATCGATTGCTGAGCGGCTGGCGACCCGACCGCAACCGGATGAACAGTAACTGGGCACCGGCGTATGCACCCGTAACGAGCAGACCGCCGCTGATCGATCGGAGCCAACTCGCGCCAAGCCGGGGCGACAGCCCGATCACATAGCCACTCCAGTCCCTGCGGAATTCATGTATCGGGATTTCGCTGATCATGGCGCTGCCGCCGTCGATGATCCCGCACACATCGCGAGTGACGCTGAAAAGGACTACAAAACGCCCGGCATCCCCACCGCGCCGCGGATCCATGTGAGCGATGAGGGGCATTGGCATCGATCTAATCGCATCGGGCGACGACTTGTAAATTGTTGTCGAGATACCAAGACGTTGGGCGGCAGTCTTTATGCTCGTAAGGCTAGGTCCGGGCTCAGACATCCACAGAGCGCTTCTGGCTTCCTCATAGCTGACCGGCTTCTCTGCTATCGCCATCAGCAGATACAGACAGTTCACGGCGTCATTGCGTCCAGTGCGCCACGTTCTCTGATCCACATTTTTTATCGTTTCAGGCAGCAACGTGTCGCCCCCACCGGCAAGGGTTTCGCCCGCAGAAAGAAATGACAAAATCGCGAAAACTGCCGTCAACTTTCGACCTTTCCGTGTGAATTGCCATACGCCAAAGCACACTCCGATAATGGTCCACATCAAGGCACTCACAGCGAACAGCCGCAGCTCGTCTACCAGCGTTACGCATGGTGTCTCCAGCACATAGCCACTCCATAAACTTCCAAACTGGACCAAAGGGAAGCGGATATTTCGGCCCGTCGTGCCGTCAATGCAGCCCACGTAGTCCTCGTCCACTTCCTGGATCAGAACAAAATGGCCGCTGACAGCCGTGACTTGGCTTAAGTAGCCAATTACTGGAAGCATGCAAGTTCTCAAGGTTGCAACTTCCCGGTATCGTCGTACATCTACTGACAGACCGACTGAGCGTGCAGCGTGACGAAGCTGTAGCATGCTGACGCCGTGCTCGCCAACATCAACAATGCTGTCGATTTCTCCATACTCAACAGCGACACCGTGCAGTCTCAGGAACAGGTAGAGGCTATTTGGCCCGCACCTCCAGAGCAGTTTTTCCGCTCCGCGAGCCGATGAAGGATATTGCGACTCGCGGCGTAGTTGTTGAATTACCGAAGAGGTCTCGCTCCGATAGTACGGGCTCAGAAGATCGTTCAGGAGGCCCAGGAGTTGGACGTACAACATGACTGTTGTCATCGCCATCACTCCAGAACCCTAACTTGTGTAGGCCGGACCTTAAAAACAGTACGCAAGGGAAAAAATGTAGGAGTCGCCGCACATACAGTCACAGGGCTGCCAGTGCGGCGAGCCCCGTAAGGGCCCCTTGAGTGTGAACAGGAAACCCGGTTGCGTTGGACACGGGGGGCGGCCTCCTGGGCACAACAGATCCGGAACGAATTCAAACCCAGTAAGGATTTCACACCCACCTACCAGTTGGGAGGCATCGGCATCCGAAACGGCACGCCCAAACTCCGACGCAGCCAGCGCATAGACTGAGCACACAAGGAATCCAATGCCAACAGCGACGCACGATCGCTTAAACATGTTCGGCCCTCCTTCGTCAATATGGACAGCCATTCGGGTACGCATCACCTTGCAGCCATCGTCGTTAAGGTCACGATCTGGTCCGGCAGAGAATACGCGAGCAGTCTCAGCGCACATACTGCATGCGAGTAAGGGCACACGTCCCGCTGCATCGCTTCGGGACTCGCGGCTCTCAGTTCGCGATACAACCACATGCCCGCGTTGACCAAGACTTCGCTCGGCACCTGAAGATCGCGGGGCAAGTGCAACATCCACTCGGTTAGATGGCCGGTCATTAGAATGCGGTTCGCCGCCGAATCCGGCGGTGTCCAACCGTCCCGCTTGGCGTCATCCACACCAATCGTGCCCAAGCGCCAAAACCCTTCCGGATCCTGGGCGCGGAGCGCAGCGTCTCGAAACGTGCGGAGCCACGCGCCGATGCGCATCCTAGTGCCGTCAGAAAGGACCCGCCAGTCGCGGTCCACACGTTTCAGGATGGTCAAAGCATGTGCGACGTGGACACCGCCGCAACTCGCTTTCTCTAGGCGGCTCGCCATCAGTGCGTCAGCAAGTTCGTTAAACGAATAACCCTCGCCGTACCGATTGGTCCAGCCTTTTGAAGGCGGCAGGTACAACGCATATGCCAAAGCCGTCCATGACAGCTCTTCCTGATCCAGACTGAAATTCGCGAGCGAATCGGATAGCGCATCACGAACTGTCTGCGTGCGGCCCCCCACGCTCAGCGGGTACGGCAGCGGGATTCCAAGTTCCGCCAAAGTCGCCAACGTCTGGTCCTGATGCACCTCCATCGAGGGGTCGCGCACAGATCGTGCCGCAGCGGGAAAGCGCACGCCGTAGCGCGTTTGTATTAGGGTTGACTGACCAAAATGTCCTGTAGCTTTTGCCGCGTCCAAAAGCAACTCGAGCAGCGCGGCCCCCGAGGGAAACTCGCCGTGATCGAGATGTTCGGCCAGTCCGTGAACACGGAGCAAGTGAAGGCAATACGAGGAACTCAACTTGCCCGTCGCAGGGGGCTGGATGAGCCGCTCGATCCATTCCACGTCTCGAACAGCCATGGGGATCAGGGCCGAGACGACAGGCCGAATCTCGATGGGCTCGCTGCGGGAGACGCTATCAGCCGGTGAATCCCAGGTGTCCCAACGGCCGCAACCACACACACACACACACACACACACACACACACACACACACAGAGAGAGAGAGAGAGAGAGAGAGAGAGAGAGAGAGAGAATGAACCTAGAGGCAA
>DAIOWH010000122.1:0-20415 GCA_036758585.1 Planctomycetia bacterium | reverse complement strand
CGCCAACTTCTGACTGATCTCCAGACCCTTCTGATACGACCCCAGCGCCTCGGTCGCCTGGTCGGACTGGCACGTTGGCGGGCTTCAGATCGCGATGCACCACGCCGACGCGGTGAGCATAGTCGAGCGCGTCGGCAATGTCGGCAATCAGTTCAGCCGATTGGCGGAACGTCGGCCGCTGCCCGCTCAGCCATTTGTCGAGCGACACGCCGTCCACGAACGGCGAAACGATGTACGGCTGGCCGTCGGCGTCACCGACTTCGAGCAGCGGCACGATGCCGGGATGGCGCAATTGGGCCGCCGACTTCGCCTCGCGCCGGAAGCGTTCCGCCCCCTGCGGGCCGCCCACCTGTTCGGCGCGCGGCACCTTGCGGGCCACCACGCGGTCCAGCCGCGTGTCGTGGGCCTGGCAGACCGCGCCGAATGCACCACGCCCGCATTCGCGCAGCAACTCGAATGGACCCAACCGCCCCACCCCCTTCGACGGCGCGGCCGTGCGCGTGGCAAGGCCCCCGCTCGCGTCGAACAAGGTGCCGCACGACGGACATGTCGCCTCGCGCGAGCCGTCGACCACTTCGATCGGCAAATGACAGTTCGGGCAAGGGAGTCGCACGGTATGCCCCCTGGGCGCGTCGCGGGCTGGTTGCTTTGGCACAAATTGTAGGCAATCATTGCGGCGAAAGCCACTGCCGCGTACCTTACGATATGGCCTCGCGAAAGGTGTGGTGTGCGACGCACTTTGCGCAGGCGCTTCGTTTATGCCGCACGCGGCCACAAATGGGACGTTTTCGTTTAGCGCCGAAGGCGCTCGCAGAACATGGCTGAGATTGAGCATCTCCGGTCGCCTGCGGCTCCGCGTTAAACGAGTCACCTGCCGCGTGCGGTATGAACGAGGCGCCTGCGCAAAGTGCCGCACACCCAACCGCACCATGCTCACCAAACCCCTGTTGACCGCTGCTCAGGCTGTTCGCGCGGTGCGCGACGGTATGACCCTACTCGTGCCGGGTTTTTTGGCGTGCGGCACTGCCGAAACACTCATCGATGCGATCATCGCTGCGGGCACAAAAGGGTTGACCGCCGTGTGCAACGACTCGGCGTATCCAGATCGCGGCATTGGCAAGCTGATCCGACACGCGCGGCTGCGCCGATTCATCACGACGCATCAGGGAACGAACTCGGACATGCGAAATCAAGCTGGCACAGGGCCGATCGATGTGGAACTCGTGCCGCAGGGGACGTTGATCGAACGTCTGCGCGCCGGCGGGGCTGGGCTGGGTGGGGTGCTGACGCCCACAGGGCTCGGCACGCCCGTGGAACAGGGCAAGCGCAAGATCGACGTCGGCGGCCGCGAGTTCCTGCTCGAAGTTCCGCTGCGCGGCGACGTCGCACTGATCCGCGCCGAGACGGCCGACCGCGCCGGCAACCTGATCTATCGGCACACCGCTCGCAACTACAACCCGGTCATGGCGACCGCGGCAGATTGGGTGATTGCCGAGGTCGCCCGCATTGTGGACGTAGGTGAACTCGACCCCGACCGCGTCGAGACGCCGGGAGTCTTCGTCGACGTGCTCGTACTACGGAGTTGAAACCCCAAATCGCGAGCGCCAAATCACAAACGAGTCCCAAGAATCAAACGGGCGATGCAGTACCGCCAGCGGTTTTGGGATTTCGAGTTTGGGATTTGTTTGTGATTTGGTGCTTGCGATTTGGGATTTGAGCAGTTGAACCCCATGCCAACAGACACGTCCGATATTCGCGTTCACATCGCTCGCCGCTTGGCCAAGGAACTGTGCGGGGGGCAGGTCGTAAACTTGGGCATCGGGTTGCCGACGCTGGTGAAGAACTTTTTGCCGCCCGGCGTCGACGTGCTGCTCCAATCGGAAAACGGCATGCTCGGCCTTGGTCCTGAGCCGGCGGCTGGCGATGTCGATCCTGAGATCACCGACGCCGGCGGCCGACCCGCCACGATTCTGCCGGGCGGCTCGTTTTTCGACACGGCCACATCGTTCGCGATGATCCGTGGTGGGCACATCGATGTGTGTGTGCTCGGCTGCTTGCAGGTGGACGCCGCGGGCAACCTGGCCAACTGGATCATCCCCGGTCAGTTCGTCACCGGCATCGGCGGCGGCATGGACTTGGCGACGGGCGCGAAGAAGATCCTTGTCGCCACTGAGCACAACACCAAAGACGGCCAGCCGAAGATCGTCGAGCGATGCTCGTTGCCGCTCACGGTCGTGGGGCGAGTGAGCACGATCGTGAGCGAACTGGCGGTGCTGGATGTCACGCCACGCGGTCTCGAGGTGCGCGAACTCGCGCCTGGAGTCGAGTGGATCACGGTTGTGCGCCGCACCGGAGCGCACATCGTGCCCGCCGACGGCCTGAGTCGCAACGGGCTGTCGGGCGCGTCCTGATCTGACCTCAACCAAGCGAGCTTTGCAGTGTGGTGGCTTGACACCGCCTTGGATTGTTTGAGTTTTTCGCGTGGACCGACCCAAAACGGTGTCGAGCCGCCGCACTCCAAGACTTCGCTCGGCCACGATGAATCGTCGTCGATTCGAGATGGGCCGAACGAACTTCGCTTGTGCCACGACTGCCGACAGCCCTTCTTGCTGCTACTTGCGGGGTCCCTTATCAGCGTTCGCGTCGGCCGCCTTGCCGTTGTAGAACTCGACGAGGCTTTGGCCGGTGCGAGCGGCCTGGCGGGCTTCGGTCGCGCCGGTCAACTGCACGGCTTCGGTCGTCACCTTCTCGCCGAGTACTTTGGTGTAGACCTCGGGTCCGACTACAGCCAGCGGCTCGAACGCTCGAGACTTGAGCAGCCTGTGGACCTGTTCGCGCTGTTTCAGCCCGGCCTGCTCGATGCCGCGCAGTGCGGGATCGGGTGATGGTTGGTGATGGACCAGTTCCAGACCGGGCGCGGAAGCGTTCGGTTTCGTGATGAGTTCCAGCGCCGTCGCGTGCGCCTGGCGCAGCGCGGGAGTCACGCGAGGCACTTGGCCCGACTGCATCGCCGCACTGCCGAGTCCACGCTTGCCGACGATGTTCGTGTACGCGGCGACCGCCCACTTGGCCTCGGCCAGAAACGTCTCGGCGGTCCGCGGTCCGGCCACGGCGTGGATCACGTAGCCCGACGGCGAACAGAAGAACGCAGCCACGTTGCCCCCGTCGCGATTCGCCGTCTTGCCGTCCGGCCCGACGTTGACTTTGAACGTACCGACCTTATCGTAGACCGCCACGCAGTGTTGCGTCAGGAAGTCGCCGACTTCCGGCCTCGCGAGCGCCTGCACTCGCAAGGTCTGAGCGTTGTTTCAGGTGAAGAACGGGTCTTCGAAGTGTCCGGCGACGGCCAACACCATGAGCAGTTTGTTCTGCCGGCTGGCCTTCTTGGAGGCCTCAGCGATCGTGGTTTCCCACTGCAAGGCGGTGCCGAATGAACGGTCGGCCTTCTGCGGATTGGCCTGCTTGGAGGTGGCTGGATCAGCAGCCCAGACGAGGCTGGCGCTTGCAAGGACGCCCGACAACACGATATGACGGACCATCATGTTCCCCTTTTCGATCGGGCGGAGCGGCACCGTGAAGGGTGACGAGAGTGTCTCGCGCGGAACCATGAACGTCAAGGGCGGTTTTGTATGGCAACTGCCAGATCAACGACGGCTCGATCGCTGGGCGTGTTCGCCAAGCTGCCGACGCCGGGTCAGGTGAAGACGAGGTTGGCGGCGGCGATCGGACCCGATGCGGCAGCGGCAGTGTATGAGGCGATGCTGCGCGCCGTCGTTCACCGCCTGCAGGCCGTCCGTGCGCGGCGCGTGCTGGTCTACACGCCGGCGAGCGGCGGGGCGTTCTTTGCGGCGATCGGCGGCCAAAGGTTCGAGTTGGCGCCCCAGATGGGTCGCGACCTTGGCGATCGCATGACGGCGTTCTTCGACGTCGAGTTCGCCCGCGGGTCACGCCGCGTCGTGATCGTGGGCTCCGATTCGCCCGACCTGCCCATCGAACGCATCGAGCGTGCATTCGCCGCGCTCGACCGGCATGACGTCGTCGTCGGTCCGTGCGACGACGGCGGCTTCTATCTGATCGGCCTTGCCCAACCGGTACGCGGCCTGTTCGACGGAGTCGCGTGGAGCCGCCGTGACACCCTGGCTCAGACGCTCGTGCAACTTCACCGACTCGGGCTACGCACGCACACCATCGACTCCTGGTACGACGTCGATGCGATTGAGGACCTTCACCGATTGCGCGACGCGATCATGCGAGAATCGCTCGCGGCGGACGAGTTTTTCCACCTGCGCCAGACAGCCGAGTTCCGGGAACACGGGTGATGTTTCTTTTCCGTCTCACACTCTTGAGGGAGAGGGCAGGGCGAGTCAGTGAGTCAGACGACCGAGGCGCCGTACGGCGGCTCGAATCATGACCGATCGTTTTCTGCTGCGTCCCCTTTTCTGCTGACCCCTTTTCTGCTGAAGCGATCGTACCAGAGCTGGAACATGAGCAGGGTCCAAAGGCCCTTGCGGTTGTTGCGGCGGCCGGACCAGTGGTCTTCGAGCAACCTGGCCACGGCCGATGGCTGGAACAGGCCCTGGCGGCGCAGGCGCGACTCGCCGAGCAGATCGCCGACGAGGTCGCGCAGATTCGTGCTCAGCCAGCGCGCGACCGGAATGCCGAACCCCTTCTTCGGACGGTTGAGCACCGTCGCCGGCAGCCGAGCCGCGGCCGCACGACGCAACACGCGCTTCGTCTCGGAACCGTGCAGCTTGTATGGCGACGGCAACGATGTAATGAAGCTGACCAGATGCGGGTCCATGAACGGCGCACGCAGTTCGAGACTCGCCGCCATGCTGGCCCGGTCCGCCTTGGTCAGGATGTCTTCGGCCAGGTAGGTGCGCGCGTAGATTCGCGTCAGCAGCTCGACCAGATCTCCGCCCGGTTCGTCACGGGCCAGTTGCTCGTGTTCACGTTCGACGCCCGGCTCGTCGCTGCCGGCTAGCAGATCGGGGTTCAGCAGCGAACACTGCTCGGCGCCGTCGAACGATCCGAGCCAGATTTGGTGAGCAAGCGGCGGCGCGGCGGCGGCGCCCTTGAGAAACTGTTTCAGCTTGAAGTCGAAACTGAAGTTGGCATGGCTCACCGGCAGTTGCCGACCAGCCCAGGCGGCGAGCCGTTGCAACGGCCGGGGCAACGCGCGGAACACAGCCGCCGCGCCGATCGCCTGAAACGTCGGGTAGCCCGCCATCAACTCGTCGCAGCCGTCGCCGCCTAGCGCCACGGTGACTCGCTCGCGCGCGAACCGACTCAAGAGGTACATGGGCAGCACCGATGCGTCGCCGAACGGCTCGTCGAGGTAATCGGCCACCTCGGGCAAGAGTTCGAGCAGACGCTGGACCGAAAACACCTCTTCGTGGTGCCGTGTGCCGAAGTGCCGTGCGACTTGGCGGGCCGGCCCCGACTCGTCGAACGACGGATCATCGAAGCCGATGGTGAATGTGTCGATTTGTTCGGGCGGCATGAGCGACGCCATCGCCGCCACGACGCTCGACGAATCGATGCCGCCGCTCAGGAACACGCCGAGCGGAACGTCGCTGACCAGTTGCGATCGCACCGCCTCGCGAAACCGATCCCAAAGTTGCTCGGCAGCCTGGTCAAGCGGCGGGGCTGGGCCGGCCTCGTCAACACGACGGGCCTGCCAGTAGCGGTCGATCCGCACGTCACCCGACTCGTACACCAGTCGATGGGCGCGCTCGAGCTTGTGAACGCCGCGGTAGATGCTCCATGGAGCCGGCACGTACTCATAGAACAGGTAGCGGCGGAGACTGGCCGCATCCAACGCCGCGTCCACGGCCGGGTGGGCGAGCAGACCCTTTGGTTCCGAGGCGAACGCGATGCCGCGACCGATCCGCGTCCAATACAGCGGCTTCTGACCCATGCGGTCGCGCAGGAGCACGAGCCGCCGGCGCGGTGCATCCCACAGCGCGATCGCAAACATGCCGTTCAGGTGATCGACGAACTGGTCGCCGTGCTCCTCATAGAGGTGCACGATGACTTCGGTGTCGCTTTGCGACCGGAACCTGTGTCCGCGCGATTCCAGCCCACCGCGCAGTTCCGCGAAGTTGTAGATCTCGCCGTTCAGGACGACCCAAACAGATCCGTCTTCGTTCGAGATCGGCTGACGGCCTGTCGCCAGATCGATGATGGAAAGTCGCCTCATTGCCAGGGCGACCGGCCCTTCGACGAGATATCCCTCATCATCCGGTCCACGGCGACGCAGCCGCTCGTTCATCGCCGCGATGATGGACCGTTCCGCCGGTTCGTCCGTGCCGGTGATAAACCCGCAGATTCCGCACATTTTGGGGGAAATTCCAAACCGCAAGCACCAAATACCAAACAAAGCCGAGGCCGAAAACTCCACGTCTCAAGCGATGAATCCCAAACGATACGGAACCATCAAAGGCGGAAATGCCTCACTTCGCTTTGGCGATGATCGCTGAGAGTATCTTGGTGAGCTCCACGCACTCATTGATCAAACTATCACGCGTTTGGTCCAGGTCAGACCTGCCACGGGTATCGAGAAGGCGCAGCCAGGAACGACTCTCCTTGGACTCCTTGCGGCTTATCTTGACCCGCATTGCGAAGTCCTTCTTGCTGAGTGACTCGTTGGCTTCGATGTAGTTCGCCCCCACTGATCCCGACGATTTCACAAGCTGTTTGACGTCCTCAATGTTGCAGATCGTTCGGGGCAACTTCTTCACGAACGCGCGAACGCTCCGCGCAAACTCGAACGTCCGTTCCTCCAGATCGAACGGTTTGGAGTTTTGGTTCTTTTCCATTGAGAGTTGTTTGGGATTTGGTGCTTGGGATTTGGAGCTTACTCCACGATTGTCGGCGGAGGTGTCCACGAGAAGAGCATGCTGACCGACTCGTTGCGGTAGATACGTTTGATGGCCTCGCCCAAGAGCGGGGCGACGCTGAGCACCGTCATGTTCGGCAGGCGCTTCTCGGGCGGCAACGGAATTGTGTTGCAGAGCACGATGTGGTCGATAGCCGACTTGCGCAAGAGCTGCGTCGCGTCGCCACAGAGCACTGGGTGCGTGGCACAGACGTAGATCTCGCGCGCTCCGTAGCGCTTGACGATCGCCGCGGCCCCGGCGATCGAGCCGCCCGTGGTGATCATGTCGTCGATCAACAGAGCAACTTTGCCGTCCATGCGGCTGCCGATCAGATTGGCCTGCTCGGTGCGTGTGGCGCTGGCCCGGCGCTTGTCCACAATCGCCAGCCCGTCGGCGAGCCGCTCCTGGTGCGGGATACAGCGCTTGATCG
Source organism: Planctomycetia bacterium (assembly GCA_036758585.1). Taxonomy (GTDB): domain Bacteria; phylum Planctomycetota; class Planctomycetia; order JALXBF01; family JBGPMX01; genus DAIOWH01. The sequence goes on along the minus strand of DAIOWH010000122.1, from coordinate 13,104 downwards.
CACCCTCGTCGGGCGACACCACGACCAGGTCGCGGCGCGGCAGCTCGAGGTTCAGGAAGTAGCCATTGATCACGGGCGCGGCGATCAGGTGATCGACCGGCACATCGAAGAACCCCTGGATCGCGCCCGAGTGCAGGTCCATCGTTACCACTCGATCGACGCCGGCATTCTCGATCAGATTGGCGACGAGCTTCGCGGTGATCGGCACGCGGCCGACGTCCTTGCGGTCTTGGCGAGCGTAGCCGAAATACGGCATGACCGCCGTGATCCGGCCGGCCGAGGCTCGCTTGAAGCTGTCAATAATAATGAGCAGCTCGACCAGGCTCTCGTTCACAGGTGGGCAGGTTGGCTGCACGATGAACACGTCACGGCCCCGCACGTCTTCCTCGACGCGCGCGAGGATCTCGCCGTCGGGAAAGTTCATGATCGACATCTTGCCGAGCGGGATGTCGAGATAGCTGGCGATCTGCGAGGCCAGTTGCGGATGCGCTCGGCCGCTGAATAGCTTGAGTTCGCCGTTCATGATCGTTTCGCTTTACGCTAGAGGGTTTTCGTCGCGCCCGCGTCCAGCCGCGTGCCCGGTTGGACGTGCGCGAACGGTCCGACGCGGCATTCAGGCCCGATCTCGCTCGGGCCCTCGATGCAACTGAACGGCATGATCACGGTATCCGGCCCGATCGTCGCGCGCGGGTCGATGTACGTGTTACGCGGATCGACGATCGTCACGCCCTGGCTCATCCAGTGCAGATGGATGCGTCGCTGCAGACACTCGTGGGCCTGAGCCAGTTGGGCGCGGCTGTTGACGCCGTACGATTCCTCTTCGTCGAAGACCTGCAACGCCCGCACCCGCTTTCCTTCGCGAAGCAACACCGCCGGGCAATCGGTGAGCAGGTACTGTTTCTGTTTGTTGTTCGGCGTGATCTGAGTCAGCGCGCGGACCAGATCGGAGGCGTGAAACACGTAGTACGCCGGATTGATCTCGTGGATGGCTCGCTGTTCGTCGGTGGCGTCTTTGTACTCGACGATGGCCACGAACTCGCCGTGCGAGTCGCGCACGATGCGACCGAGGTCGGCCGGGTTTTGCACCACGGCCGTGCCTAACACGCAAGACGCTTGGTCGGCCGCCTGGTTCTCGACCAACTGGCGCAGCGATGATCCGCGGACCAGCGGGGCGTCGCCGGCCAGCACCAGCACCGGGCCATCGTGTCGGGCCAGGTGGTCGCAACACATTTGAACGGCGTGGCCCGTGCCCAGTTGATCGGCCTGGACGGCGAACTCGACGTCGTGCTGCCTGGCCAGCGCCGCTTGGACGTCGGCCGCGCCGTGGCCGACAACGACGATAATCCGCTTGGCCCCGGCTTCGCGCGCGGCGTCGAGTGCGTAGTCGACCATCGGCCGGCCACACAGCTCATGGAGCACTTTGGGTCGGGCCGATTTCATCCGCTCGCCCTTGCCCGCCGCCAAGACCACCGCCGCCAGACTGCTCACGAAGAACCTTCCTGTCGGGAATCGCGATGTCGGTGAACTGAAGCGACCGAATTCTAGCGTTGCCACACGCCGCCGACTACACCCGACGCATGGGGAGCGGCAAGTTTTCAGGATCTCCGCCAACTTTAGGGAAACTTGTGGTGTGGCCGCCGCGGCCGTCTCACCACTGGCGGATGAAACAGCAGGCGAGACGCCTGCGCCCCAAACTTGGCGGAGAGCCAGTTTTCATTTTGCCCCGCGCGACCGGTCGCCTACCATGTAGCCATGAACGCGAGCAATGAACTCACGCGGGTCCCACGGCCGCGCTGGGCCGTCGTCGTGGCCATCGAGGCATGCTGCATCGCACTGTCGCTGACGACTGTGTCTTGCCTGTTGCAGGTTCCCAGTGTGCTGCGACGGACTCCGTTTGGCCTGGCCGAGTTGATCACGCTGGTGATCGCGACGGGTGGCGGGTGCGTGGCGTGGTGTTTCTTTCGGCTGCTGGCCGACGTGGCGCTGTGGACCGATCTGCGGGCGCTGCACCCCGGCCGGGTGGCGGGCTGGCTGAGCGGCGGCGTGTGGGTCGCGGCGGGTCTGGCGAGCGAGGCCAGCTTGGACGCTTCGACGCGCAGCTACGCGGTGTTCGGCTCGCTGCAGCTTGGCACGCTGGCGGCGGCGCCGCTCGTGGTCGTGTTGCTCGGGATGTCGTTGCGTCGCCAGGAACGGCGGCAGGGCGACTGGCGATCGTGGGCCGGGTTCGTCGCGGGCTGCACTCTGCCGGCGCCGCTGGTGTTGGGGTGGCTTCTGCTGTTGTGAGGGGTCGCATGGGCACGCGGTCGCACAGCGAATCGGAGCATTCGGCAGAGCGAGCAGCCGCCGGGCCGTCCGCGGAATCGGCCAGCGTGTTCGCCGAGTTGCTCGGGACGCGTCCGACGCCACGACGAGTGACGATGACGGACCTGATCGGGTTGGTGGTTGGGTTCGCGTGGGCGGGCAAGATTTTTCGCGACGCCCTCGGCGCCGGCGAGACTGGCGGGTTCGGCCGGGTTGTCGCGCTCGGCGTCGGGTTTGTGTGGTTGGGGTTGGCGATGGCCGGACCGATCGTGTTGACCATGCGCCGCGTTCAGCACGGACGTCGCATGCAACTGACGGCAGGCGAGACGTTGTGGGTTGCGCTGGGTGGGCTATGGTTGTTGGTCGGCGCGTGCCACACGTTTCAGGACTTCGATCCGACGACCCTGGCGAACTTGGCCACACGCGCCGCGGCAGCGTCGGCCGGGATTGGTCCGATCGCGTTGGTGATTCTCTGGCACTCACAACGGCGACGCCCGGAGGCGGCGCAGTACACCTGGTGCCATCGCGCCGGCGTCGTGCTCGGCGCGGCGTGGCCGGCGGCCTGGGTTGCCACGCTGCTGATCATGAACGGGTGACTCGGGCCTGCAGGTCGCGGGGCGCGGCAGGATCAGTTCCGGCTGCGCCACTGTTGGGAGGCCCATGTGTCGCTGGGTTGGATGACGAACTCGACGCGGCGGTTTTTCGCCTTGCCTGCCGACGAGTTGTTCGCGGCGATTGGCACGTTGGAGCCGAACCCGGCCACATAGAGTTGATCGCTGGGCACGCCGCCCCGCGAACTCAGGTACTCGTACACCGCCATGGCGCGACGTACCGATAGTTCGTGGTTGTCTTTCCAGTTGCTCTTGCGAATGGGGTCGCCGTCGGTGTGCCCTTCGATGCCCACCAACTGCCCTGCGTAATTGCTGCGAATCGCCGAGCCGACCTGATCGAGCACCTTCGATGCGCCGGGCCGGAGCGTCGCCTTGCCCGGATCGAACAGGTTCGCCCCGGTCACGCGGATGCGCACCGCGTTGCCATCGCGATTCACCTCGGCACCCGATACGCTGGCGATCGGCAACCAGCCGCCCGCCGAGTCGCTGTCACCTCGACTGGGAGCGCGTCCAGTGCCGCCGCGAGCCGGGCCAAACTCCTTCGGGTCGTCGGCCCAGTCCTGGTTGTCGTCGTCCTGCACATCGCGCGGGCCGCCCATCGCGAGCGTGTCGCGCCCGTTCGACGCTCGGCGGTTTGTCGCTTGTTGTTCCGCGAGCATGCTCTGGAGTTGTTCGTTGTCGGCGTCTACTTCCTGAACTTTCGTGCGGTAGTCGGCCACTTGCCGCTGATACTGTTTCATGGCGGCGCGGAGTCGATCGTTCTCGCGCTGCAGCGCGAACGGGTTCAGTGTCTTCTGCGGTGCGGCGCAGCCGGCCAAGCCGGCCAGGGTGACTAAGGAAGTCCCGAACATCAGCCGCAGACTAACGGTCTTCACCTGCCGCCTCCTTTCCGGCCCCGCCGGATTCCGTCGTACCGGGTTCCTTTCGCACGTCGTGGACGGCGTGGCCCGCCGATCGTGCCTCGCTCGTCGCCTCCGCGGCTCGTTGCTTCTCCGCCCGCGCCTCGCGCCACGCGAACCGAAACGTCAGCACCAGCCAACTCGCCGCCGCACCCAACGCCGCACTGATGAGCATCACCCAGCCCGATTTGCTGTCGATGCTGCCCAGCAGCGGAAACGTCACTCGCACCGGCTCGCGGTTGCTCGTGACAAAGAACAGCGCCAGGCCAAAAATCACGGCCAGCGCAACGAGCCGCCGGAATATCCATAAGTTTCGGATCATTTGGGGCAACTTCATCAATCTTCCTTTTCGGAAAAACCGCTAGGATCGATTCAGTGTGTTATTCGATTTGCATGCCGATCGCTTTCGCGGCCCACGGCCCTCGCCGTAACGGACTGGCCGCAAACACGTAGCGAGTTGGGGAATGATCGCGACCGCGGGCGGTTCGCTCAATCAGGGGCCTTCACGAGGCACAATACGATGACCGGCACGATAATGAAGATCGCCGGTTCAACGGGCACCAGTGCCAACATGCCAAAGTGATTGGCGACCACCGGCCAGATCTGCTGCCAGCCGAGGAGCGTGACCGCCGCCGCGAGACTGAGGTACGGGCCGTACGGCAATACCCGCTCTCCGCGCACCAGCCACTGAACGAGGCCCACGACCAGCCCCAGGAACGGAGCCATGAAGAACACCAGCACGGTCGGCTGCCAACCGAGGAACGAGCCAATCATGGCCATGAGCGTGACGTCGCCGAACCCCATCGCCTCTTTGCGCAACGCGGCGGCACCGATCACGCGCACGACCCAGATCAGGCCCGCGCCGACCAACATTCCGATCAGGCTCGTCGCGAGTCCCTGCACTCGCGGGTACGCGGCAACCACAGCCGGTGCGGGCAGACTCAAACCCAGCACCGCCGAGTGGCCAGTAAGGAACACTAGACTCGCCGCCAACAGCAGGACCTCGGCCGAGCCTGGCTTCATCTTGGACCAGCGCACCTGCCACACGAGCGCGTATGCCCACAAACCCCAGCCCACTAGAATCGCCGCCGCGCGAAGCAACTTCTCGCCGTCGGCCATCAGGTTCGGATCGCGGGCCGGCACAGTGACCGGCAACAGGTGGAATCCGCCCATCAATCCGCCCCCGACGAACCCGCTGATCAGGCCGACGACGATACCCGGCGTCGTGACCGAATCGGGGATGATCTGCAGGTCGAGATCGATGACTGTGGCGGCGATCAGCGCGGACAGCAGGAACATCCACGAGCCGTACTGGAAGTAGCCGGCGAGCGCGGCCGGCCGATTCAGCCAGAGCACCAACACGAACAGGCCGGCCGTGAGTGCCTCGATGAGCATGTAGCGAGCCGAGAACTGCTCGCCGCAGTCGCGACACCGACCGCGCAGTACAAACCAGCTCACGACCGGAATATTGTCATAGAACCGAACGGGGTTCAGGCAACGCGGGCAGTGCGACCCCGGCCAGAGAATGCTCTTCTCCCACGGCAGTCGATAGATACACACGTTCAGAAAGCTGCCGACACAAGCGCCGAACAGGACCACGAACAACCACGCAATGATCTGAGCACCCACTACATCACTCCATGGGCGGGGAAATCGGGCGCGCCCGAGTCTGCCGCGGCATCATAGTGCACTCGCCAAAGCGTCGATAGACGAGTCGCGTGCGTCGCCGGGGGACAAACTCTTGTGCTTTCCCGACCACTCGGCTATCGTTCCGCCGCGCGCCGTCAGCCGTGGCGCCAACTTGGAAGGGAACGGCCGGCAGGCTGAGGGCCCGTCCCGCTCACGTGGCGTAGAGTCTCACTCGGCAACATGCGCGCGCCGTGCGCGCATGTTCGTGGCCGACGCTGCCAGCGTCGGCGCCGGACGCTGCCAGCGTCCGCCACGTTGGGTTGCGGGCGTAGCCTGCGTCAGGAAAGGAATCCGATGACCTCGCGAGTTCGTGTGCTTGGCGTCATTCCCGCTCGACTCAACTCGACCCGGTTGCCGCGCAAGGTGCTGCGGCTCATTTGCGGCAAGCCCATGGTGCAACATGTTTACGAGCGGGCGCGGCTGTGCCGAGCGCTTGACCAACTGGTCGTGGCCACCGACGCCGACGAAGTCGCCGCCGCCTGTCGCCGCGCTGCGATCCCCGTCGAGATGACCTCGCCGCACCACGCATCGGGCAGCGATCGGCTGTTTGAAGTCATGGGCCGGCGCGACGCCGAGATCATCGTCAACATCCAGGGCGACGAGCCACTGCTCGAGCCGAGCCATGTCGACTCGTTGCTGCGACCGTTCGACCAGCCGGATGTGCAAGTCAGTACGCTGCGGATCGTGATCGACGCCGCCGAGGCGCAAAACCCGAACGCCGTCAAGGTCGTGTGCGACGCGGCCGGTCGCGCGCTGTATTTTTCGCGGTCAGTCGTTCCCTACGACCGCGACGCGAGCGGCGACATTCAGTACTTCAAGCATCTCGGCTTCTACGCCTACCGGCGCGACGCCCTGCAACTGTTCCATCGACTGCCGCCGTCGCGTCTGGAACAGGCCGAGCGGCTCGAACAACTCCGCTTCCTGGAAAACGGCGTGGCGATCCACGTGGCCGACGCGCCGGTTGCGACGGTCGGCGTCGACACCGAAGACGACCTGCGCCGCGTCGAAGAAATCCTGCGCCAGCGGCTGGCCGCGTGAAACCATGTGAGTCGCCGTGCATGTTCGAACTCATTCGCCGAACCAAGGGCCGCACGCCGCTCGCTGATGTCGACGCGCGGCGAATCTGCCTGATCAAGCCGAGCGCCTTGGGTGACGTGGTGCAGGCGCTGCCCGTACTGAGCGCGCTGCGCGGGCGATTCCCTGAAGCGCACATCGCGTGGGTCGTGAACCGGTCGTACGCCGGGCTATTGGCCGACCATCCTCATCTCGACGAAATCATCGCGTTCGACCGCGGCGCCGGCGGCATGTGGAGTCGGGCGGCGCGGCGCGGATTTGCCGAACTGAACGCGAGCCTGCGCGAACGGCGGTTTGATCTCGTGGTCGACTTGCAAGGGCTGCTGCGCAGCGGCCTGATGGCACGAGCCACGGGGGCGGCGCGGCGGGTCGGCATGAGCGACGCGCGCGAAGGGGCGCGGTTCTGTTACACCGACGTCGTGCCCATGCCGGCGACGCCGACGTCGGCCGTGGAGCGGTATTGGCTCGTCGCCGCCGCCCTTGGTGCGGGCGACGGGGGCAAACAGTTCGTCATCGGACTCGGCGCACCGGACCACGACTGGGCCGCCCGCGCGGTCGGCCGATCGAGCGGCTTGCGCGTGGCGATTCATCCCGGCGCGCGGTGGGCGACCAAGCGCTGGCCGGCGGCGCACTTCGCCGAGTTGGCTCGCCGGATTGGCCGCGAGTTCGGGGCCACGTTCATCCTGGTGGGCGGCCCCGAAGAAACGGCGACCGCCGCCGAACTCGACTCTTCGCTGGCGAGCCGAACGATCAACCTCGTGGGCAAAACCTCGCTCAAGCAACTTGCCGCGGTACTCGGCGATGTACACCTTGTCATCACCAACGACTCAGGTCCCATGCACTTGGCCGCGGCCCTGGGCACGCCCGTGGTCGGCATCTTCACGTGCACATCACCCGATCGCGCACGCCCGTTCGGTCCGGGGCACTTGCTAGTCAGCCCGAACATCTGGTGCGCGGCGAGCTACCTGAAGTGCTGCTCGCGCATGGACTGCATGGCCGAACTGACTGCCGATCGCGTCTGGCCGGCGGCGCGAGCGCACATCGCCGCGCTTCGCGGCGCATTGCCGCTCCCCGCGTGATCGTAAGTTAGCGAGTAGGCTGGGTGCCGCACCCAGCCTACTCGCTGTTTGCCGGCGCGCTCGCCTGCGGCTTGCGGTTAGACGAGTTGCCGACGCACGGTGAATATCCGGGCTATCTCACTCAAACCGCTTGCGTCTGACCGGGCACTGCGATCGCGTACTCGCCGCCCGCGTTTGGCATCGTGGGCGGTTCGGCGTCCCACGCGTAGGTCTTCGGCGCCAGGCTGATCTTCGAGTTTAGCGCCGCTTCCCACGTGACCTCCTTGCCAGAGTACGTGGCCATGCGACCCATGACCGATGTCAGCGTGCTGTACGCGCCGTAGTCGCCTTCATTCAGCGGTTTGCCTTCGTAGATACTGGTGTAGAGGTCCTGATGTTCGACCACGTATGGGTTCGGGTTCGGGCCGCGGTAGCGCCACGTCTCGCCGCCCTTTACCCGGATCGTGTGGCCGCTGATGTCGGCGGCGCCCTTGGTGCCGTGCACGTGTTCCGTGACGCTGTTCCAGCAGCCGGGGATGTGTCGGCACTGGCTGTACATGCGCGAGCCGTCGGCGTACTCGAACTCGACGCAGTGGTGATCGTAGATCTCGCCGTACTTCTTGTCGGTGCGGACCTCGCGGCCGCCCATGCCATTGCACTTCACCGGGTAGGCCTGCTTCACCCAGTTGATCACGTCCAGGTTGTGGATGTGTTGCTCGCAGATGTGATCGCCGCAGAGCCAGTTGTAGTAGTACCAGTTGCGCATTTGGTACTCCATCTCGCTCTTGCACTCCTCGCGCGTCTTGCGCGGGTCCCACACGCCGCCGCCGTTCCAGTAAGCTCGGGCGGCGATGATGTCGCCGATCATGCCGTCGTGCAGCCGCTTGACCGTCTCGAGGTAACTCGGCTGGTGATGGCGCTGCAGGCCGACGCCGACGCCGAGGCTCTTTTCCTTGGCGATCTTGTTCGCCTCCAGAACTGTGCGGACTCCGGGTGCGTCGACGGCGACCGGCTTTTCCATGAAGACGTGCTTGCCCGCCGCCACAGCGGCCTTGAAGTGGATCGGGCGGAATCCGGGCGGAGTTGCGAGGATCACGAGATCGACGCCGGCGCCAATGACCTTCTCATAGGCGCCAAAGCCGGTGAACTGCCGATCGGCCGGCACATCGACGCGCTCGGCGAAATCCTTGAGGCCGCGGAGACTGCGCAGGCTGCCCTGCAGGCTGTCCTCGAAGGCGTCGCCCATCGCGACCAGCTTGACGTACGGTTTGGCTTCGAGTGCGTCGCGAGCGGCGCCAGTGCCGCGCCCACCGCAACCGACCAGGCCGATCTTGAGTTCGTCGCGGCCTGCCGCATGGGCCGACCGCTCCACGGCGAGACTGCCGGCGATCGTGCCGCTGACCGCCGCCGCCGTCGATGCCTTGAGGAAATCGCGACGCGACGCACTACTGAGTTGGGGTTCAACCTTCTGATCACTCATTTTGTCGGTCTCCGTGTCTGGGGGTTGGGGAAGTTGAAGAGTTGAAAGAGGTGAAGAAGTTGAAGGAGTTGAAAAGCCGGCATCCTTGGCTCCTTCAACTTCTTCAACTCTCCAACTCTTTCAACTCCAAAGAGCTATTTGTCCTTGTACTGTTGAATCTTGTCGGGCGCGAATCGTTGCTTCTCTTCGGCGGTCGGCTCACGCAGCGGCCGCACGACGCGGAAGCCGAGAAACTGGGCGTCGGTAAAATACCACTGGCTCTGCGGCAACTGCGGGTCCTGGCGTTTCCATTCGCGGTCCGAGCCGCGCCGGGCCGCACTGCGGCATCGTTCGGGGTCGTCGTCCCACGAGCCGCCGCGCACCGCTCGCGAGTACAACTTGGTCGGCGCCACGAACGGATTCCTGGTCGGCGCGTCGGCGGCGAGCTTCGAGTAGCGATCGGCCTCGTAGCCGTCGAGGCACCACTCGGCGACGTTGCCGTGCATGTCGTACAAGCCCCACGGATTCGGCTTCTTCTTGCCAACCTTGTGATAGCCCTCGCTGTTGTCGATGAACCACTCGTGCTCTTCCAGCTTGGCCGCGTCGTTGCCGAACCAGTACGCGGTCGTGGTGCCCGCGCGGCACGCATACTCCCACTCCGCCTCGGTCGGCAGCCGGTAATAGCGGCCGGTCTTGGTGCTGAGCCACTCGCAGTATTTTTTCGCGGCGAGTTGCGTCATGCTGATCGCGGGGAAGCCGTCGCGGCCCATGCTGAAGGTCATGTCGGTGTACGGCCGCGTCGGTCGCGTGACTGCGTCGGCGAGCAAGTCAAGCTTCGTCGGCTGGTACTCGATGACTTTGCGCCGGGCGAGTTCCAGGCTGTACGCCCACTGCTCGTACTCGTCCCACGTGACTTCGTGTTTGCCCATCCAGAACGCATCAACGACGATCTCGCGTTGCGGTCCTTCGTCGTCGCTGCGGCCGGCCTCGCCGCTCGGGCTGCCGATCAGGAACTTGCCGCCTCGAATCGGCACCATGCCGAACGACGCGTCGGTGCCGGCGAGCGGTTCGGTGTACGGCTTCATCTCGGCCTCGGTCTTCGCATCGACGTCGGGCACGCGCGCCGGCGCGGCCGCAGGTTGTTCGCCGCAGGCCCGTTCCAACGCCAGCCCGGCAGTCAGCGCAGCCGCCATCGCGCACAGGCCAACGAGCGCGGCAGGTCCGAGCGTCAGTCGAGTTCGAGCGGTGTTGAGCATCGAACAGTGTCTTCCTTCACGTAGTGCGGGCTGTTGTTACGCCGGGTAGTCGTGGGGCAGGCTTCCAGCCTGCCGATGTCCACGCCGGCTTAGGCGCCACACTGGAACCCCGCCCCACGGTCAGTTCCTTTGTGGCCGGTTCCAGGCGAGAAGATTGTAAGCCTTGGCCGCCGCCTCTGCAAACTCGGCTATCGCCGGACCGCCGTAGGACGGGACAAGGAGGGAAAGACGGCAGGGCACCCTATCGGTCTTATTGAACAGAAGGCAACAGAGTGAACGGAGGCTCTATTATCTCCGTTGGCTGCTGTTCAAGCCTGGACGTGCGAACTTGGTCACGTCTCATTTCCGAATCGCCCACAGGGCGTCGAACGTTCGCAGTTAGAGAGTGCCGTTCGACGCGACCGGCGACGCGGTGAGCGTTTCGCCGAGGTCGTTTTGGGCCACGAGTTCGTACTTCGCGCCGGCCCTAACGACGGAGACGCGGCCGTCGAACGCGGGCATGTACACGTGGCCGTTGGCGTAAATCGGCGACGCACGATGCCGAGCGCCGTGCACGCGCTCGCGGTACACCAGTTCGCCGGTCTTTGCGCTGAGGCACGTGAGCACGCCGTCCTCGCCGACGAGATAGACGAACCCGCCGTACACGAGCGGCGACGGAACGTCGGGCGTGCCGCGCGCGAGCGTCCAGACTTTCGCGTCCTTGTCGCTTGTGGCGTCGCCCGCGAGGTCGGGCCGAAGCGCGAGCACGTTACCACGTTTCGCCGACGGCACGACGATCATGCCCGGCGCGACGACTGGCGATGCGACGAACCGCAGCGTCGCGTTGTAGCCGGCCGGGCCGGCCCTGCCCGCGGCCGACTTCTTCGCCGGCGCCTGCTCCGCCGCGCCTGCCAGCTTCTTCAGTTCCGCGACCGTGTACGTTTGTTCGGGATCGAGCTTGTGCTGCTCGGCGAACCGATCGAACATGCGGCGAGTCGGCCCTTCGGGAATCTCGGCCCGCGCGACCTTGCCGTCCTTGTTCGCGTCGAATCGTTCGACAAGCCCACCGCCACTGCCGCCGGGCGTCGCGGCGCTGCCGCCCGGCCCGACCGCGCCGCTCGGCGCCCCGGAATCCGCGGAGCCGGAATCGGCCGGTGGATTCATGCCGCCGTGCCGCCAAATCTCCGCCCCGTCCGTGAGCCGGTGCGCCATCACGTAATCGCCGCCGTGCGTGACGAGAAACCTCGTCGCGCCGTCGTCATAGACCACGGGCGAAGCGTACGAATGCTTGCACTCGAAATCCTCGCCGGTCTTGCGGTCGCGTTTCCAAATCTCCTTGCCGGTCGTGGCGTCGAAGGCGACGACGTACGCCGGCTCCGCGTCGCCGCGCATCGGGCCGTGAATGATCTGCAAGTACAGCCGGCCGTCGTGCAGCACGGGCGTCGAGTGGATTCCGAATTGGATGTCAAACGCGCCGTAGCGCTGCTGCAAGTTGATCTTCCACTTTTCGTTGCCGTCCAGGTCGAGGCACGCGAGGTCGCCCGTGCCGAAGAACACCCAGACGTGCTTGCCGTCGGTGCTCGGCGACGGCGACGACGACGACATGTTTCCCTCCGCCGCACCCAGCCCGACGTCGCGGTTGCCCGTCGCCAGCTTCCGCCGCCACCGCTCCTTGCCGTCCGTGCCCACGCACAAGAGCAGCAAGTCCGACTTGTCCGCCGCGGTCAACAGAATCCGGTCGTCCCACACGGCGGGCGTCGAACCGGCCGTACCCGGCAGCGCGAGCCGCCACGCGATGTTCTTCTCGCGGCCCCACTCGGTCGGCAGATTCTTCTCCGCCGACACGCCGTCGTCTTTCGGGCCGCGCCACTGCGGCCAATTCTCGGCCGCAGCCACGCCATGCGGCGAGATTGCGTTGCTCAAGGCGATGGAAACACACAGGCCCGCAAACGCGCGAAACCGTCTCGACCTGCGCACCGACTCGGCAAACCAAAGATGTAGCTGCATGGGCTGCTCCTTTCGAGTTCGGCGACGAGTCTACAAGGTCCTAACCGGCGCCGCAAATGCCCTTGCCCCTGTGTCGGAGGGAGCTGAGCCGCACCGTGGACTTGATGATTTCCCGGTCATGCCTGAAACTACCCCATCATGCCGGAAACGCCCGCGAGTTTGCTGGAACAACTGCGCCGGTCGCCGACGCCCGACCACTGGAACCGGTTCGTCGAGCTGTATGCACCGGTCATTCATCATTGGGCGGTTCACACGCGCCTGCAGGACGCGGATGCTGCCGACCTCATCCAAGAAGTGTTCCGCGTGCTGCTCCAGAAACTTCCTCAGTTCGAGTACAACCCGGCCCTTCGATTTCGAGCGTGGCTGAAGCAGGTGGTCGTCAACGTCTGGCGAGCGCAGACACGTCGCCGCCGTGGCGTTCCGTTGGACAGTGCGGGCGAAGTCGCCGTGGCCGACCCGGCCGAGGAGTTTTGGGAAACCGAGTACAAGCGTTCGGTCGCGCGCCGTGCCTTGCAAATCATGCAGCGGGACTTTGAACCGGCGACATGGCAGGCGTGCTGGGCGGTGGTCGTCGAAGGCCGACCGGCTGCCGAGGCCGCTGCCGAATTGAGGCTCAAGGTCGGTGCTGTCTACGCCGCTCGATTTCGCGTGCTCACTCGGCTCCGGCAGGAACTCGACGGGCTGTTGGATTGAGCCGATCGCAACACGCCCGAGGGGGAGATTGTCCCAGTTGTCGTTGAAATTCCTGGTGGCGGCTGGATAGCCGGGGCA
>DAIOWH010000121.1:19256-20572 GCA_036758585.1 Planctomycetia bacterium | reverse complement strand
AGTGCGGTGGCTGGACACCGCTTTGGTTTGCCTGGAATGTCCGTGGCGATCGATCTCAACTTTACCAGGAGTATTTCACGTGAACTGGCGATGGTTTTGTCTGTGTCTTGCAGTGGCCACAGCGCTGGGTTGTGGGCAAACCGGCGCGTCGAAAGAGGATGTCGACAAGCTCACCAAGGAGGTCGGCCCCAACTACCAATTGGAGACCGTCCAAGAGGAGAAGCCCGACGAGCAAGCGAAGCCGTAGTTGAGGCCGCCGCACCGTCACACTTTCGGCACGGCCGTTTTCGCTCGCATCAACGCCGCCGCGTTGTGCTCTCGCAGTACGCACGGCGCGCACGCGGGTGCGTAGACGGCGACCGCATCGAAGTGGGTTCCGGCGACCGCCATGCGCACCAGGTCATCGGCCGAGAGCGTGAGCCGACCGGCGCGGCGAGTCAGGTCGAAACGCATGCCACCGACCCCTTCATAGGAACGATAGACGACTTCGGTGCAGACCATCCGGTCCGACCGAGTGAAGTCGAAGTCAAAGTCGTACGGCTTGCCCTCGTGGAACATCCCGCGCGCGATGGCGGCCGCCACGTCGGGTTCGCCAAGCCGCGGGCGTATGATCACGACGGAATCGGACGAGAGCGGCGAGTGGACCGACCGCAGCCACACGCCGTCTTTCAGCGCCTCGAGCACACGGTGCGGTTCCTGCGGGTCAAGTTCCAGCAGCCGCCGCCACCGCGGCTTGACGTTGGGATGCTCGTGGATGCCGAACCGCTCCAGCGTCGGCGAGTCGCCGATGTACAAGGCCGCGTGGGGCCAATAGCCCGGCAGGAAGTAGTTCGTGATGGCGTATTCTTTGCGCGTTATGAAAACATCGCCCGGGCGCAGCAGGCCACGCAGCTCACTGGTCACGGCGGACGGCATCTCGTGGCGGTGACCCGGGCGCACTGACAGCTCCGACGCAAGGCGCGACAGCGCCTTCTGTATCCCGTAGAGCGCCTGACCAAACAGGTCGGCGCTGACCGCCGTGACGGCCTGACGCAGTCGCACGCGCAGCCGCGCCTTGGCAAACTGCTCCGTGGCCACGTCGAGCCGCGATCCAAGCCGGTCGATGATCTCGAGCATCTTGGCCATGGGCGGGTCGGACGCCATCGCCCGGAGTTCCGCACGATGCTCGCCGTAGTACCTCATCGCGTGGTAGAGGTGCCACGCATGCCTGACGCCGACGAGCGAACGTTGTACCGTGTCGTACGTGCCCGGCGGGATGCCGAAGTGCGGGTCTGGTTCATTCAACTTGGCTCGCACCACCGGGCTGTCTTCGTACA
>DAIOWH010000121.1:0-19156 GCA_036758585.1 Planctomycetia bacterium | reverse complement strand
CGCTGCGTCCACCAGTAGCACGGCGCCGGCATAGCCCACCAGAAACGACATCGGTCGCCGATCCGCCGGGGCGGCCGTGTCGTCGCGCATCGAGATCACCAGGTCCAACAGCGCGTTGCGCGACTGCCAGTACGAGACGAGTAGGTGCCGCACCTCTTCGTCCTCGCTCGGCGTGAAGTACCCACGGTCGCGCGCCATCGCGCGCTGGCGCAATGAGCGGGCGGCCTCTTTCAACTCCTCGAAGTGCACAGCAAGGTGAGCGACTGTGCGGGCGCCGGCGGTGATCTGGTCGGGAAGCATGCGAACATTGTGGCCGCGCGACGCCGCGGTTTCCACTGTCTTGGCGTCAGTCGCCCCGGCCAGAGTCCGCTTGTCGAATTGGCCCGAGTCGCGCCACGTGGTTGATCAGGCGCGAGTCGGTCTGCGAAACGCGGCGGAAGATCTGGCTGCTCAGCGGCTGGCCCGTATCACGTACACCGGTGGGTTCCAGATAGGTCAACAGTTCGCGGCGGCCTTCGCGCGTGCCGTGCAACAAGAAGTGGACCCAGGCCCAAGCCTCGCGATAGTCGGCCGACTGCATTTCGCCGACATCATTGAGCGATTCCAACCGAGTCAGGCCCGGCCGCCAGCCTGCCGCGATCGACGAGTTTAGTTCGGCCACATGGCGCGCGTGCAAGCCGTCGGACCGGCCTGGCGTCTCGAAGTATTCCGCGAGTCCCTCATCCAGCCAGAGTGGCAGGCTGCCCAGCGCTGCATGCACCAGCGCATGACACGCCTCGTGCCGAACGTCCTCATGGACGTGACCGCCCCAAGACGTGTAGACCACTTCACGGCCGTCTTGCGCGATGAAGAACGCCCGCCGGTCGGGCAACTCGGGGTAATTGGTTCGCATGAAGTCGTCGTACCTCGGTCGGTCCTCGAAGATGTATATCTCGATCTGGCGATCAATTGGCGGCAGGTCAAGTGTCGCTTGGACCAGCGTGCGAAGCTGCAACAACTCGCGAACTATCGCATCGCCACGGTCGAGCGCGAGGTCGCTCGTGATCAGAAACGGGGGAACGGCAAGCTGATGGGCCGCGGGCGCCCCAATCGCCACGGCCGGTGGACGCGTGAAGCCGCAGCCGGCCGTCGCGACCGCCAGCGCGCCCGCGAGGGTCGACAACATCCGTGTAGCATGCCGCCGTGGTTTCATCCGCGAGGCGTCTCAAACATCCAGGCTGATGCACAAGCGAGGAACATGAGGCGGCGGATTCTAGGCAAGAGGTCGAATTGAATCTACCCGGATCGCGCACTCGACTACTCTTGCGGGGCGAACTCGATGGGCACGCGCGGACCGCCGATCGAGCCAAGGTGCAGGTCCGGAGCGACGCGGGGCATGATCTCAACGCCGATGCCGTAGTTGTCACGCAGCGGGTTGAACGAGAACCCTACGCGAAACACCAGGTCAGCGCCGATTCGCGTCAGCACGATCGACTGGCCGAGGTTTTCGGTCTCGCCAAAGTCGTAGCTCGTGGTGAACGACGAGATCCACTTGGGACTCATCCAATAGTTGTAGCTCGTCTTGAGCACCCGGCTGTCGATCGGGTCGAGAATGTTGTAGCCGATGTAGAAGCTGCCGCGCGGCGGACGTTCCATGAACACGCCGACGTTCCATATCATTGGCGCGTCTTCGTACGTCTCGAACCAGCCGTGCGACAGAATGCTGGTGCGATCGCCGATATGCCAGGCGTAATCGTAGGTGATCAGGCCGAAGTCTTCGCCGAAGTTATCTTCGTCCTCATTCGGGAACCAGGCGAACTGCGTGTCGAGCGTCATCCAGTCGATGACGCGTCGCTCGCCCGGCACGCCGCGCTTGGTTTGCAGCCGCTGGCGGGCGCCGAAGCGAAGCACGTGCAGATCGTCGACGGACTCGGGCGCGGTCATGAGGCCGCGGCGAATCGCGTAGAGCCGCGGGTCGATGCCCGCGGGCCCGGTCGGAGGAATCAGCGAGCCGAACGTCGTCAGGCCGTAGTCGCGGAACAGGAATCGTTTTCTGAAGGTCTGCTCCGAGTCGTCTTCCAGCTCGTCGTACTGCGGCAACAGGTCGTGGTCCAGATCGCTTTCGGCCCAGGAGTAGTCGACGCTGAACACGATCTTGTGCGCGAGTCCGTGGACGTTGAACAGGTCGTTCTCGACGCACGGATACACTCGCCACAGCGGCAGGCTTGCCCGCGCACCGGCCGCGCCCCAGAGCCGATCTTCGTCGTCATGCTCGATCGCTCGGCTCCACCACGACGCTCGACCGACGGCGTAGGGGACGATGCGAAACGGCCCGGCACTGAACGGCAAGTCGATTTCGTGCAGCGTGTCGGCTCGGCCGCCGACGAACGTCGGGCCGTCGTTGCCCAGCGTGCCCGGATAGATGTCGCCGTTGGTCCGGTCGGCGTCGAGCAGCTCCAGGTAACCGATCGACGAGTGCTGGAAGTAGGTCAGTCGGTCCCACAGCAGCGGCTCACCGAGCAGGTAGAAATCGAGCTGCGGCATCTGGTTCGTCGTGGTCAGGAAGTCCATGAGTCGGGCGCGGGCCGTGACCGACCAGGCCCAGTTGTCGCGCTGCTGTTTCAGGTACAGAGCGGTTTCGTGGTCCTTGTCTTCCTCCCACTCGCGTTCAAAGAACTGTTCGAGGAAGTTGATGTCGGTGATCCAGGCGATCTCGACATTGAGCGAAAAGTCGCTGGGCAGATGCTGGCGATGGCGATACAGGAACCGGCCTCGCGTGTGTTCCTCGGGTTGGATGTCCTTGCGGCCCTCGCCGAGCCGATCTTCGCCTTCGTCGTACAGCCACCACGTGTCGATCAGGCCCCAGTTCTTGCCCTCGATGCCCAGGAAGCTGTCGCCGCGATAATCGAGCAGCGTGCCGGCGCCGGGGCCGCGCTCGCTCATGTAGTCGAGATCAAGGTCCCACTTGCGAATCGAGTCGGGCTGCTCACGGCCGAGCAGTTGGAACATGTCCCACGTCGTGTGCAGCTCGGTGCCGTAGGTGCGGCTCTGACGCACCGCGACGCGGCGTAGCGGCGTGCTCAGCTCCTCGAGGTCCTTCTCGACCGACGGCAGGAACAACACCGGCAGACCTTCGATGTGAAAGAAGTTGTTCGTCGCGCTGATGTGATAACCGGTTCTGGTTGTCGGCTGGCCGGTTTTGGGGTCGACGGCCGCCTTCGGCACACCCTCGAGCACGGCCTGCTCTGTCTGCAGATCGTAGCCGGGGGTGGGGAACCGACTGAGCGTCACCTGAGTGCGATCGGCGATGAATTTCTGCTCGGCGACCTGACGTAGTTGGCGGGCGCGAAAATAGACCGGGCTGCCGATCTGTTCGCTGTCCGCCTCCAGCTCGGCGTCGCTGGCTACGGCGACGCTGCGGGCGACGTCGTAGTACATGTACTTGCACTCGATGGTGCGCGGGCCTTGACGCACGACGACGTTGCCTTCCAGGTAAACCTCAAGCGGCTCGCGCTGCGACTGAGTGATCTCAGCGCCGGCCATGCCCTGGTTGCCCGCCCCGCGCGGCCACCAGATAACGGCGCGGTCGGTCAGGATGTCCACTGTGCCGATGCCCGCGACGTTGTAGACGATCAGGTTGAGCCCGCCCGTGATCACCCACGCGCGCTCGTCGGCCGAGATGTCCACGGTCTCGAGGTCCCACGGCTTAAAGGTGCGCGTGCCGAGCCGAATCCGTCGCAGCGGCTCGTCGCCCGCCCCGCCGTCTGGCCCGGCCTGAAACGCGGCCTGGTGCACCGCGCCGCCCAACGGCGAGCCGCCGCGCCGAGCGAGCGCTCGCTGATAGACCGCGTCATCGACGGCCGAGCCGGCCAGCCGCTCCTTCATCTCGACGGCAATCGCCGTTCGCGTCTCAAGCGTCTCAAGCAGATCCTTCGTTTCCGATCGCTTCCGGGCGCCGTCCACACGCACGCCGCCGTCGGCGTACAGCTCAATCTTCTTGAGCGCGGCCCGGCCTTGACCGTCCTTCACCCACACGACCGCCTGCGGGGCTCGAATCGATCGGATGCCCTGCGACACGAACACATTACCCTTCAGGATGAGCACACGTTCATCGTTCTCCGTCCAGTTGCGGATCGAATCGGCGGCAATGGTGATGGGTTCGGTCGGCGAAGGCCGCGGCTCTTGGACGGGTATTTGAGCCCACGCCAGCGCCGGAAGAAGCGCCGCGACCAGGCAGACGACCAGGTTGCTCGGGGAAGCAAGGCGCCGCGCGCCGGGCGAAACCGCTCCTCGCGCAGCGCCCGCGCGGCGACGACCACGGCGGCCTGGCAACGAGAGCCCCTGTCCCGCGCGCGGGTGATTCACTATGCCTCCCTGCACGATTCTGTTTCCGTCGAGCCAGAACGCGGCGTTGCCGCCGTATCCGCGCCGTTCCGTGGGCGCAGCGAGAGGACGTTCTGTCCCAATAAAGCGGGCGGATTATAGCGGTGAGTCGCATTGTGTCAAGGTAAGGCCGAGTTACGGGTACATGCCCGTAATTGCATTCGTCGCTCGCTTAACCCGCAGCCGCAGGCGAGGTCGGCATCGTGCGAATTGCACGGATCAAACACGACCTCGCCTGCGGCTGCGGGTTAAACGAGCGAGGCGCAGCTACGGAAATACATCCCCGAGTTACTCGTCGGCCGTCACGTCCTTGATCACCTCGATGACGGCGAAGTCGTCGAGCGGCTTGCGTGAGAATTGCCAAGGCAAGTTGAGCGTGCCGCCGCTGTAGTAATGAACTTCGGTGGAGATCGACCGCACGCTGTTCAACATCAGGTCGACCCAGCGGTCGATCGCGGCGATGCCGGTCTGGCGTTTGAGCAACGGCCGCGGCTTGATCGTCTGCATGCGCCCCTGAACGTGCGAGCGGAATTCCTCAGGGATGTTCTCCCACGTCTGAATCAGCGGCATCAGCAGCAAGTCGCCGGCCCGCATGGTCGTGCGACCCGGCACAAACGGCTTCATGCCCACCCGCTCGGCGTAGTACGCCCAGCCCCAGTGGCCGGTGAACCACACTTCGACGTTCGACATCCGCCCGACGGCAACCGTGTGGGCCGCTCGATTCACGGCCATGTGACGGTACCAATGCGCAAAGTCGTAGTCGGCCTTGGCCACCAGGAAACCGCACGCCGACGAGATCAGGACCGTGAGCCACACAACCCACGCCTCCCTGGTGGCCGCGCGACCGGCCGGCGCAGTCGCCTCCAGTTCGCGCAGCACCAACCACACCAGCGGCGGCATTGCGGGCAACAGATGCCGCACCGCCAGGAACGGAACGCCGAAGATGGCGAACAAGACTATGGCTGCCAGCCAGGTCGTGAGCAGCGAATCTTGTCCGACCCATGTGCTGGTGCGGGTGCGACGCCCGACGACCAGGGCCGACGCCAGACCACCCAGCGCCACACCGCCCAGCGAGCCGAACATCACCGCGTGAATCCGGCCCGGCTCCTGAAGCTTCTGGCCGCGATCGTCGAGCCGCCGTCGCATGTCCCACTCGCCGGCGAAGCCGACGCCCGCACTCGCCGTAATCAAGAACAAGACAGACCACGTGCCGAACCGCCGCCCCACAATCCAGCCGACCGGCAGCGCGAGCGCGCTGATCGCGCCCACCGCGCGAACTACGGCGAAGACCCTGCCTGCCGACTCGGACAACTGAATGCCGACGGGACGATGTTCGCCCGTCTGTGCGCGGCTCAGGATCACCAGCACGTGCAGACGTTCGTAGACGAGCCAGTTGTGCAGCGACCACAGCGCGAGCGCAGCAGCCGGCGCGGCGAGAAACCACAGGCTGCGCAAGTGCCGACGTCGCAGCGACTCAAAGGCGAGCAGCAAGATCACCACGCCGCTCGTGTACTTGGTCATGACGCCGAGCGCCGCGAGCGCACCCGACGCCCACGCCCAACGAACGTCGTCACGATCGATCGCTCGCAGGTGGCACCACACGCCCCAGATCCAGAACGCCATCACCGGTCCTTCGAGCATGACGTTCATGCCGGGCAACATGGCGGGGCTCAGTGCGACCAGAGCCGTCGCGGCGAGTGGCCAGCGCACGAACCGGCGGCCGAGCACGTACATGCCCGCGATCGCCGCCGCGACGAACGCACCCTCGACGAGGTGCAGGGCAATCTCTGGCGTGCGCGGCGACTGCACGCGGTACCTGGGCGTCCCGAACTCCGTTTCGCCGTCGGGCGTCGTTTCGATCGTCGGCTCGCCGGTCACGGCCAGCACCGCGGCCATCATGTAGTTCCACAGCGGCGGGTTGAAATCTGCGTCGAACAGCGACTCCGGCCGTTTTTCCCACAGCACCTCGGCCCCGAACGGATCGAGCGGCTCGCGCAGAATCTGCCGCGCGACCGCGAGGTACAGCGCGTCGTCGATGTGAAACGCCTTACCCAGAAACGGCACGATCGCGAGTACGGCAACCAGCGAGACTCCGGTCCCGGCGCGCAAGTGCCGCGCGAGTTCGGGCGTACGGCTTGGCTCGTCGGACTGGCTGGCTGATCCCATGTTTCAAAACTATCGCATCGCTACTCAACGCTCGAAAGTGGAAACACAGAGGCACAGAGAACACGGAGTCGTCGCTGTTCGATTCCTCCGTGATCTCTGTGCCTCTGTGTTTCACACTCGCTGAAAAACCGAAACCTGAACTTGGTCAGTTTGGCCGCGTGATTGTACGCGATTGTGAACAGCCGTTGAACGTGGTTTACCGTTCCGCGAGCTGGCGGAGTCGGGTGTAGACGTAATCCGGCTCGCCGGAGTAGAGCAGATCACCTCCACCGCTTTCGAGGAAACGAAACAGATTCGGCGTCGAGTCGGTCAGGTGGGCCGTGATGATCTTGTCTTCAGCGCCGGGCACAGTCCGTTTGGTGAAATCACTCTCGCGCCTCACGTGTCCGCCGACCTTGCCGCTTTGGATCGCCTGATCCACGGCCTCGTGGGTTGCGAGCCACATATCGAGCCGATCGCCCACTAGCCGATACCTGAGCAGAACATAATCGCGACTAATCTAGAGGCCGGCCGCGTGGAGTGCAAGCGTGTAGGGGTCGTAGGTTCGTTGGGAAAGGCGAAACCAAGAGTTTCTTGGCGGGTCGCGTCGGCTCTTGTCGGTACATCGGATGGAGGCTCGGCCAGTGCGGGCTGGGCACGGGGGGCAAGTCCGAGTAACAAGAAAGGAACGACTCATGAACGTTTGGCCTGCTTCGTATGGAACACGGCGAACGCTCCGCGTCTTGTCACTCATTGTCTCGTGCCTCGCGCTTACCTCGTGTCGCGAGTGCGTTACGTCGAGGAATCCAATCTCAGATCCCAACCAGGCCCAGCCCAGTCCAAGCCTGCTGGGCACGTGGGTGCGGACCAGCGACGAAGGCACGCAGATCCGAATCAACGTAACCCGCCGACTCGTCCTTCAACCTCCCTCGCGTCCGGACTATCGTGAGTGATTCATACCCGCCGTGAGTTCGCAAACACAGAGGCACAGAGAATACGGAGGGCGCTGCGTGATTCCTCTGTGATCTCCGTGCCTCTGTGTCTCAGAATGTGATTCCCCGAAACCGTGGCCTGACTTGGGTCGGATGACTCGGTGTTCCTGCGCGATTGCGAAACGACTTTCGCTGCCGATTTCTTCATGGTTCAATGAGGCCCATGGAGTTTCATTTGTTACACGCCGGGCTGGCGGCCGGGGCGGCGACGGCGGCGCTGCCGGTCATCTTGCACCTCGTGCTGCGGCAGAAGCCACGGCGCGAACCGTTTCCCGCGCTGCGATTGGTGCGGCAACGACACCGGGTCAACCTCCGCAAGCTGCGGCTGCGACACTGGCTGCTGCTCGCGATGCGCATGCTCATGATCGCGCTCATGGCCCTGGCACTCGCGCGCCCGTCGATTCATGGGGCGAGCTTCATCCCAGACCAGCAGGCTCCCGTGGCGGCCGCGCTGATCTTCGATACCAGCCTGTCCATGGAATACCGCGAGCAGGGCCGCACGCGCCTCGAAGCGGCCCAGCAGATCGCCGGCGAGTTGCTCAAAGAGTTCCCTGACGGCAGCGAGGTCATGGTGCTCGACGCCGCCGAGACCTCGGCCCGATTCTTCCCGCAGGTTTCCCTGGCCGCACAGCGCGTCGAGTCGCTTAGGCTACGGCCGGCCGCGCCCGCGTTGAACCAGGCGATCGCCGAGGCCTGCCACGCACTCAACGACAGCGACCGCAGCCGCAAGGAGATCTACCTGTTCACCGACCGCGCGGCCACGTGTCTTGCCGTGGACGGCGCCGAGCAAATCCAAGCGGCGATGGCCGAGGTGAAGACGGGGGTCGCCGTGTACGTGCTCGACGTCGGAGTCGAAGCGGCCAAGAACGCCAGCATCGACCGGGCAACCCTGTCCGCCGACGTCGTGCCGGTCAACACGGACGCCGTCGTCGACGTAGTCGTCGCCGATTACGGGCAGGGCGAAGAGGTGCTCATCGAACTCGAACTCGACGACCAGCCCCGCGGCAAGCAGACGATCTCGCTGGAGAAGGACAAGGTCGTGAACCTGGACTTCCCGCTGCCGCGGTTGGCGCCGGGGCTACATCAGGGCAAGCTCATCCTGCGGAACGGCGGTGGACTTGAGTTCGACGACGAGCGGTTCCTGACTGTTGAAGTTCGGCCGGTGAATCGCGTACTGGTCGCGTCGGACATCGAGCGCGACGTGGCGCGGCTGCGCGACGCGCTGGCGCCGCCGCTGTTCGTGGAACAGCAGATCGCGCGGCACGAGTGCCAGTGGGTTTCCGCCGCTCGGCTGGGCGACGTGAGACTGGCCGACTACTCGGTCGTCTGTCTGGTCAACGTGCGCGAGCTGCCGGCGTCGCGTTGGCAGGAGCTTGAGTCGTTTGTGCGGGCCGGCGGCGGCCTGGCCGTTTTCCTCGGGCCGCGCGTCTCGGCGGAGAACTACAACCAAGAGATCGCCCAGGGTCTCATTCCGCTGAAACTGGGCAAGGCGATCGCACCGGCCGGGCCGGTCGCGCTGCAACCTGCCGCGGCCAGCCACGCCGTGGTCGCCAAGATCGAGGCGTGGGACAAGGCGGCCTTGGGTCAGACGGTGGTCGAGCGGTACATCGCGACCGAGCTCGCCGAGAAGAACGCCTGGCGGGTGTTGAACTTCACCGACGGCGGCGTCGCACTTGCCGAACGAACCGTGGGCGGCGATCGACCCGGCAAGGTTGTGGTCTTCACGTCGACGGTTTCGGGCGCGGGCGCACGCGAGAACCGCTGGAATGACCTGCCGCTGTTCGCGGAGCTGTTCGTGCCGCTGGCCGACCACCTCATCATGTATCTGGCGGGTCACGCCGAGGCGCAGCTCAATTACACGGTCGGCGACGACGTGATCCTGCGGGCCGACCTCGACCAGCGGCTCGGTCCGTATCTGCTCGCCACGCCCGACTCGAAGCAAGCGACGCGCGGCACGGCCGATCCGGCGCTGAACGCCGTCGTGGTCGCGCGCCCCGAACCGCTCGGCAACTACGTGGTCACGGCAGGGCAGGGCGATCGGCCGATCCGCAAGGGATTCAGCTTGAACGCACGGGCGGCCGAGAGCCAGCTCCAGCGACTCTCGGACAGCGAACTGTCGGCCGTGTTCGGCGAGGGCAACTTCGCAGTTGCTCGCACCGCCGACGAACTGCGCGAGGTCATGGGCGATGTGCGCATCGGCCGCGAACTGTTCCCGTGGCTGATGCCGCTGATCCTCTTGATCTTCGCGTTCGAACACTGGCTCGCGAACCGGTTCTATGGCGAGGACGCTGAAGGCCGAACATCGGGCCTGCGGCGAGCGCGTCGCGCCGTCGCAACCGATGAATCGGCCCCCGACTCGCCCTCTGAACGTCTCGACGTCTCCACGCTCAACGTCTAATTGCACCATGCACGTTTCGGTTCAACCAACCTGGCCTTGGCCGCTCGTGGCGATCGGCGGCGCGCTGCTCGCCGCGATCGTCGTCGGGGTCTTTGCCGGCTCGCGCGTGCGGCAATGGGACCGACTGCGTTGGGCGGCGTTTGCGATGCGCGGCGCGGCGCTCGTGCTCGCGCTGGCCGCCATGCTCCGGCCGGCGCTGGTGTTCACCGAGACGAAAAAACAGTCGGCGACGCTGATCATGCTCTACGACCGATCGAGTAGCATGCTCGTGGCCGACGCCTGGGACGGATTGCCGCGCTGGCGGGCGCTCGATCAGATTGTCACCCGTGCGCGGCCGGCCCTCAAGGAACTTGGCGAACTGATCGAGGTCCGCGAGTACCAGTTCGACGCTGGGATCGCCGAGTCCATGAAGCTCGACGCGCCGCCCGACGGCCAGCAGACGGCGATCGGCAAGTCGCTGCGCGAGGCGCTCGACAAGACCCGCGGGCGCGTGGCGGCCGTGATCCTGCTGAGCGACGGCGCGAACCGCACCGACCCGCCCCCGCTGGCCGTCGCGCGGACGATGAAGGACTCGGTCGTGCCGCTCTACACCGTCGGGTTCGGCAAGCCGTCGGCGGTCGACGCCTCGCGCGATCTCGCGCTGCGCACGATCACGGCCGGACCAACCGTGTTCGAAAAGAACCGACTTGTCGTAACGGGCGAGCTTGAATCGCGTGGGTTTCGGGGCAGTTCCGTACAAGTGAAGCTGCTGTTCGACGGCATGAACGCCGACCAGCGCATCGTCGAGGTGCCGGCCGACGACGCTCGCATCAAGGTGGAACTCGGCCACGTGCCCACGATTCCCGGCGAGCACAAGGTCACGCTCGAAGTCGCCGAGCCGGACCCGCCCAAGGGCGAACTGGTCCAGAGCAACAACACGATCAGCACGTTCGTGACTGTGCTCAAGGGCGGCCTGCGCGTGTTGATCATCGACGGCGGCGCCGAGAGTTTCGAGTCGCGATACATCCGCTGGTCGCTCGACAAGTCGCCCGACGTTCAGGCGGACTTCGTCTGGCCGCGCGACGATCAGGCGCTGCGCGACGCGGCGACGCTGTTCGATCCGGCGCGATACGACGTCTTTCTGATTCGCGACGTGCCGCGGGCCTGGATCGCCGACGCCGCACTTGAACGGCTGCGTCAGGCGGTCGAGTCGGGCGCGGGGTTCGTGATGATCGGCGGCCGGCGCAGCTTCGGACCCGGCGGCTATGCGAACACGCCCATCGCCGCTCTCTTGCCGGTGCAGATTCATCCAGGCGACGGCCAGATTCAGCGCCCGCTGCCCGTGCGCGCCACGGCCCAAGGCGTGGCCCACTTCGTCATGCGCCTGGGATCGCCCGAGGATACGCCGAAGATTTGGGAGTCGTTGCACCCGCTCGACGGGGCCGCGTCGTTTAGCGACGTCAAGGACCAGGCCCGCGTGCTGGCCGAGTCGCCCGACCGCGTGCCGCTCGTGATCGCGCAGGATTTCGCCCGCGGCCGAACCATGGCCGTTGCCGGCGACACGACGCGGCATTGGTATCGTCAGAGCGAACAAGGCTCGCGCCACCACCGTCGCTTCTGGCGCCAGGTTGTCCTGTGGCTCGCGCGCAAGGACCAGGCCGGCGAGGACCGCGTGTGGGTGGAGCTGGACAAGCGCCGGCTCGCGGCGGGCGAGCGGCTGAACGTCACGGCGGGCGCCGAGGATGAACAGGGCAACCCGCTTCGCGACGTGCAATTCGAGGCGACGGTGACTCCGAACGACGCCCCGCCGCTGCCGCTCAAGTTCGCCCAGCGCGGCGAGCACGTGCTCGCGACCTTCCACGAAACCAAACGGTCGGGCGATTATCAGGTTTCGCTGATCGCTCGCCGCAACGGCCAGCCGCTCGGTGCGCCGCATCTGGCGAAGTTCACGGTGTACGAGGACGACTCGGAACTGAGCGCGCCGGCCGCCGACATCGCGCTGCTTGAGCAGATGGCGACGATCACCGGCGGTGAATACGTGCCGCCCGAACGTCTGACGGCGTTTCTCGAATCGCTCCGCGAGAAGGACCTGCACCTCGAAGTCGAGCGACTCACGCAAGTCCGCCTCTGGGACAACTGGTACTTCTTCCTCGCCTTCGTCGCGCTACTCGTAGCCGAATGGACGCTGCGCAAGTGGAAAGGCCTGGTCTGACGCTACTGCTTCAGCAGCACTCTGAACCCTGCCTGGTCAAAGTGGTGGTCCGTGGTCAGGGCATCCGTGAGACGCCGTTGTTTCATGACGACGAATGAAATACAGTCCACCAACGACCACTCCTTGTCCGGCCGCTGGTTGAAGAGCGCCAGGCCGCGGCGAAAGAGCTCGGCCGACGCGGGGATGAACACGGTGCCTTCTGCGGAGAGCAAGTGTTCGACAAACGGGACGTAGAGGCGCCGATCACGAACGTCCGCAAGGGCGCTGCCCAACTCAACGAGAACATACTCCGTGACCACCTGGCGGCCCAAGATTGTTTCACTCCACTCGATGGCGTCGTCATGCCGCTCGTCGGTTTTGCTCAACAGAGCGATGTAGAAGGACGTGTCTGCAAAGACGGGTTTCATTTCCGCTTGGGTCGACCGTACAAGTAGTGGTCGAGGTTAACCGACATGTCAGGCGGCAGCCCCGTCGCTTTGCCGATAAACGGGGCGAGCCGCTCCGCCAGCGACCGCGGGCGACTCTTGACCTTTGCTGGCTGCTTCGGTCGGGGATGTGGCCGGCGCGTTTGCGCCGGACGCACTTCGACCACCGTGCCCTCGGGCAACACGCTCGGATCATCAAGCAGCACCTTGCCGTTCTTGATCTTGCCCCGCACTGGCATTGATCGACTCCTCTCTGCGATCACTAGATTCGGGGACGCTACGGCTTCTTCGGATCGGCCGGGGTTGAAGCGGGCGGTGAGAGCGTCGCGGGCGGAATGGCCGGCGCGGCCGATGGCTTGGTACTGGCTGGGGCCGACTGTTGCTGCTGCAAGATCGTGTTGAGCTGTTGATAAAGCGTTTCGGTCTGGTCGTCGGGTCGAACGCCGCTCGGCGGCTCGAAGAAGAACAGAGATTCCGGCAGATCGACGCCGATCTGCGGGTTCAAGAACTCGAGGGTCACCACTGTCTTCGACCCTTGCGTCTTCTTCTCCGACTCCATCCGCACTCGGTGCGGCCATCCGTCCTCGCGGCCGATCCAGAGCGTCGTCTTGTTCGGCACGTACGACGGCAGGTTGCCCATGCTCAATTGCTGGCCGCGAAAGACCGTGCGGCCGATCACGTCCTCTTTCCAGCCGCCCTCAAGGACGTACACGTCCGCGTCGTCGAGCTTGTCTTCCTTGTGGCTCGTGAACCGCTGCGTGTCGCGCAGGCCCTTGAGCAACGGCACGATCCCGCTGAACCCAAAACCGCGCACCAGTTGATCGCGCAGGTCCTTGTTGAACTGCGGCTTGTCCAGCACTTCGCGCAGTCGCTTCAAGTCCGTCCGCGTCAGGTTCGACGTGTCGAGCACCTGCTGGTGGCGCCAGTGGACGCGGCCGTCGCAGACCTCCTTCATCGTCCCGTACGTGTCCGGGTCGGTCAGTCGCACCTTCAATTCAAACAGCATGCGGTAGTCAGGCCCGACGGCATACTGGCCGTCGGCAGCAAACTTGTACCCAAACATCTCAGTGACCTGGCGTACCTCAGCTCGAAACTGTTTGAGGGCCTCAATCTTCTTGATCGTTTCGTCGAGCAGCTTGTCGGATTCGGTGTCTTCGACCGCGGCCTTTCTGGTGGGGTCGAACGGCTTGGCGTTGGGTTTCGCGGCCGGCTGCTTTACGGCTGGCTTGTCCGAAGCATCTGGCCGACTGGTTGTTGCGTCGACAGGGGCGGTCTTTTTGTCAGGTTGAGCGGTGACGCCGACGCAAACCGACACGAAAAGCGGGGCAAGATAGATGAGAGTCTGACGCATTTGACGGTTCTGCCGATTTTTTGAAAGATACGACAAGGAGTTTGCCGAGTATATCGGTAGCACCGACTTCAGACAAGCGGACCGAAGTCGGCGAAGGCGGCTAATTCTCTTGGAAAAAGCCCGACGGGCCGAGGAGACACGATGAAACGCTCGCTATGGATGGGACTGCCGTTGGCACTGGTGCTCGGATGCCATCACAATCTGAACACATCGCCACACTCGCACCAACCGGCCGAGGCCGACGCCGCGGCGGTGACCAGCGCGATGCGCCGCTTTCCAAACGTGCGGTCGCAAATCGCGTTCGTCGCGCCGGTCGGCATGAAGGTCGGCTGGGAAACGTCGATGGGGGCCGGACAGCGCACGTTCATGCCCGCGCAACTCACGGTGCCCGGCCGGTACAACTTCGAGCAGGGAGCGATCTACCGGCTGAAGATCACCGAAGTCGCCTCGCACCCCGGCGTGCCGTTCTATCCGACGCTCGAAGTCGCCCCGTCCAGTTCGCGAACCGACCCGTACCTGACGCACAACGCGATACCGATCGAATTCACCGACGAAGATTTCGATCAGGTGTCGAGTGGCAACTTCGTGAGCAAGGTGATCTACCTGCCCGATCCGCAGCACCAGGAACTAGCGATCGCCGGCGTCGAGACTCTGGTCTCCACGCGGCTCGATCCGGGCGTCGACCCGATCGCCGAGGCCGATCGCCGTGGCACGATCCTGGCCATCGTGCGGCTCGGCGGCATCGACCTCGAAATGCCTCAGGCTCAGCCGATCGCCCCCGCGGCCCCCGGCATGCCGCCCGACAACTTCGTGCCGGTCCCCGGACCAGGCGTCCAGCCGGCGAGCTTCGGGCAATACGGCATGCACCCGATGTATCCGATGCAGCCGATGTACCCGATGCACCCGATGATGCCGCGGCAGTAACCGGGCCACGGCCAATTCACCGCAACACACTCGTTGCCCGTGGTCAGTGGTCCGCCGCAGGGGACTACTGGCCACGGGCCAACGCACAAACCAGCGTCACAGACATCCGTGCTTGGGACGAGCCGAACATGTCCGCCAAACGTCTGCAATCTGCGATCGCGTTCATCGCGTGCTTGCTATTTGGATCGAACAGTCGGGCGGGCGAGCGGCCGGTCGCGCCGCCGCCGGGCGTGGCCCATGTCGCCGACCTCTACACGCTGATTCGGACGGGCCGGGCGCTGGTCGTCCAGTTCGACGCGCCGGCCGAGGCCACAATCGAAATTGCTTCGAGCGGCGGCGTCGTGCAGCTCAAACCGAAAGCCAAGGTCGCGCTCGCGACCGGTCAGGTGTATTGTCTGCGAGTCCGATATGTCACCGAGAAAGCCCAATACGTGATCTACCCGACGCTGCAGACCATCGGTTACACCGTGCCGCCGGCGAACGTCGATCCGCTCGCGTTCCCGACGCCGGTTCACATCCTGGACCGCGACATCGAAGATGCGGCCGCGGGTCGGCTCGTGAGCAACGTGGTCTACCTGGAAGACCCCAACAGCGCGTTTCCGATGGCGTTCCCGCGCGGCGAGCTGCCGATCGTCGACATCCGACCGGGCGAAGATGCACTCGAACGTGCGAGCAAGCTGGGCCGGCCGATCGCGTTCATCCAGCTCGGCAACCGCGTGCCGATCGACGACGTCTTCGAGGGGACCGCGGACGATCCGCCGTTCATTTCGTTGCCCGACAGTTCGACGCAACCGGCCGGCGCCGCGGCGACGGTTCGCCAGGCGGCCGCCTGGCAGCACGCCGCGCGGTTGGGCGCACTCGTGCCGGCGGCCTTCGGGCATCGCAAATCGTCTGAGGCGATCTGTGCGACGCCGTCGACCGTGCGAGAACCGTACAAGATTCATCCGCGCATGCCGCGCGACGAATACATCTGCGACGGTGGCGATCAGGTCCCGCACGTCCACTTCACCGGCCCCGGCAGCGTGGCCGGACTAGCGCCGACTGAAACGACCGCCCAGTTCACACGGGCGGGCCAGGAAAAGCCGCGCGTCGTGACGAGCAACCAGGCGTGCATCTACGCCCCGCGTTTCGGCATGGTGCGATCGACCGTGCAGGTCATCGGCAGCGATCATGCCGAAGGCCCGCGCGGAGTCAGCCATGAACTGCGTCGCAAATCGCTCGAAACGCGGACGTCGCTGGCCAAGAGCTCGAAGGCCGACCAGGTTCGATCGCTGCGACGCCGCGAACAACTCGGTCGGCTCGCGATGCACGAACCGCTCGGGGCTGTCGACGAACTGCGCGTGATCGATGGGATGCACAGCGAAAGCGGCCTGGTCCGCTTCGACGGCAAGACCGGCCCGAACGAACTCGGCCAGGCCGACGACCCACGGATCGCCGCGGGCATCGACGCCGCTCGCGTCTGGAACCGCCCGCAGTTTCCGGCCTACACCGCGCTCACTGAGGGCGGCGCCCAAGTCTCCGGCCAAGCCCGCACCGGCGAAGTCGTACACGTGCGCGAAGGCCGTCGGTCGCCCGGCGAACTCTACCTCTTGAAGATCGCCACACCCGACAACGCTCAGCAGGGCGACGTGGTCGACTTCGCGATCTTCTACCGCAACATGGGCGATCTGCCGGTTGAGAGCGTCTCGATCCTTGACAGCCTGTCGGGCCGGCTCGAATACATAGCCGGTTCGGCTCAGACCGACCGCCGTGGCGTGTTCACCGCGACCTCCAACGACGCCGAGTCGCACGAGCTGCGCTGGGACATCTCCGATCCCATCGCCGGCGGCGAGAGCGGAGTCGTCTGGTTCAAGGCCAAGGTGCGATAATAGGTCCGTGTCGGTTGTTCTTTTCGGTAGCCAGCCGCGCTTGTTCAGGACCTCGCAGTACGGACAATGAGGCGAGGTTGCTCTGAACAAGAACTGACCGCCCACACACTGCATCACCCGTGGCCCCCAACAACCCACTCGAACCGCGACCCTGCGGAGTGACTCTTCAACCGGATGGCACCGTCTTGTGGCGCGTCTGGGCGCCGCAAGCTCGAACGGTTGAGTTGGTGCTGTTCGACGGCGGCGGCGAGCGGGCGAGTTGCACGATGCAGCCGGAAGGTTTGGGATACTTTACCGCGCCGCGACACGACGCGACCGATGGCCAGCGCTACGCCTTTCGACTGGACGGCGGCCCGGCCCGGCCCGATCCCTGCTCGAGCTGGCAGCCCGACGGCATCCATCGGCCGTCGGCGGTGTTTTTCCCGCAGCGGTTCCGCTGGGCCGAACGCGGTTGGTCCGGCGTGCGCCGCCCGCAACTCGTCATCTATGAGTTGCACGTCGGCACATTCACGGGGCAGGGCACCTTCGATGCGGTTGTGGACCGATTGCCGGACCTGGTGGAGTTGGGCGTGACCGCGATCGAACTGATGCCGGTACACCAGTTCCCGGGCGATCGCAACTGGGGATACGACGGCGTTCACCTGTTCGCGCCGCAGAACAGCTACGGCGGACCGCACGGTCTGCTGCGTCTCGTCAATGCGGCGCATGCTGCAGGGCTGGCCGTGCTCCTCGACGTGGTCTACAACCACGTCGGCCCCGAGGGCAACTACCTCGGCGAGTTTGGCCCATATTTCGCGCGCGGACACGCGACGCCCTGGGGCAGCGCGTTGAACTTCGACGAGAGCGGCAGCGACGCGGTGCGCGAGTTTGTCTTGGCCAACGTGCGACAATGGGTCCGCGACTATCGCGTCGACGGGCTACGACTCGACGCGGTTCACGCGATGGTCGACTCCAGCCCGCGGCACATTCTCGCCGAGATCAAGGCGGCGGCCGACGACGAGGCCCGGCGACTCGGCCGGCCGGTACACATCATCGCCGAGAGCAACCTGAACGACGTGCGCCTGCTCGACTCGCCCGATCGCGGCGGGTACGGCCTCGACGCTCAGTGGAGCGACGATTTTCACTACGCGGTGCACGCGGTGCTGACCGGCGAGCGCGACGGCCACTACGCCGACTTTGGCTCTCCGCAACACCTGGTCAAGGCGCTGAACCAGACGTTCGTGCTCGACGGCGTGTACAGTCACTACCGCGGTCGCGTCCATGGCGCGCCGGCGGGCGACCACAGCGGCGATCGCTTTGTCGTTTCGATCCAAACGCACGACCACGTCGGCAACCGCGCCGCGGCCGATCGTTACGGCTCGATGCTCACGCCCGCGCAGCAGCGGCTGGCGGCCGGGCTGTTGCTGTTGGCGCCGCACGTGCCGCACTTGTTCATGGGCCAGGAGTACGGCGAGACGCGGCCGTTTCATTTCTTCTGTTCGTACCTGGACCCGCAGTTCGCCGACGCAGTCCGTCGCGGCCGCCGTCAGCGATTTCAGGCGGCGAACCACCAATGCGAGTTGCCCGACCCTCAAGCGTCGGCGACGTTTTTCGATTCCAAGGCGACCTGGTCGTGGGCGGCAGGTTCGTGGCAGGCGGGACTTCGTCGCCTGTACTGCGACCTCATCGCCGCCCGCCGCCACTGGCCCGCGCTGAGCGATTTCCAGACCCGTTCCGCAGAGCTACTCCAACTCGTTGATGGCGGATCGCTCATCCGCCTCCACCGCGGCCGCGCGGACGACCGAAGTCGATTCACGATCTACTTCAACCTCAGTGATCGTTTCATCGATTCGCCCCCCGGCGACTCGTCCAGTCATGTCCTGCTCCTTGCCTCCGAGTCCGCGCGTTTCGGCGGGCCTCGCGCGCCCGCCGACGAGCGCATCGTTTTGTTTCCCTGGGAGTTTGTCGTCCTAAGCCAAGCTTGACTTCCGTCCTTTCAAGCGACACAACGGGCGGCGGAGGCGCGTTGGTCAGGGCCGGTTCGCGACCAGCAGTTCAGCGTGGCTGCCAGTCACGCAACAAGACGACGCGCGGAAAATCGTCCTTCACTGCAAGCTGAAGCGGTTCGTCGGTCGTCACAGCCTGCAAGTTGAAGTCGTCCGCTGCCGCCACGAAGAGCGCATCGTAAACGGTCTTGTCGTATCGCATGGCCAGATCGAGTGCCGGGCCAAGCAACCGGGCCGACCGTTTGACGCCAACGGGACTGGCACGGAGTTCGGCAACAACAAAGCGGGCGTCGTCCTCGCTGAGTCGCGCCGCGGCTCGGCCAGCGCGGCCCGTTTGGTGCTTCCAAACGACGTTGGCGGCTTCGCAGAATGCGATGTCGAGTGCGAACAGACGACCACCACTGGCGACGATCACTTCATCAACGAGGCGGTGTGCGAGTGCGGAATCGGGCTCGGGTAGGACTAAATAGCCTTGCACGATTCTGGGACAGTAGCCCGACGCGCCAGCGAGGGAG
>DAIOWH010000120.1:10014-20684 GCA_036758585.1 Planctomycetia bacterium | reverse complement strand
CTGCGGCTGCGGGTTAAACGAATTCGGACCCCTTTCAATGTGGAGCGGTACTAAGCGGCACGGCCGGGCACACAGGACAGGCGGCAGGGCGACCAAGCACAAGACGCCGAAACAAGGCACTGCGACAAACCGAAAGATCGCGTGGCAGAAGCTGGAGAAGCTCTGGTCCAGCGTCGTGGTGGATTCGAGGGGAGATCGGATGACGCGAGACGAGTTGCATGAACGCGGTTGACACGAACGTCCTGCTCTACTCCGTCGACTCGCATGAGCCGACCAAGCGGGCAGCGGCCATGCGCCTGTTGCGACAACTCCGCGACGCCACAGAACCGTCCATGCTCCCAAGGAAGTCGTAGTGCAGGCGGCTCGCCTGCGGCTTCCTTTGACGACATTGCAGGCGGGCCGCCTGCACTACGCTAATCACTTCGTCCTCACCAACGGCCGCACGCGGACGTTGCGGAAAGCGACTGGGCCGTGGTCGGCTTGCAGCAACAGCGGGCCGCTCGCGACCTCCTTGTTGTGCCAGGCGTGACCGGTCGGATACGGCAGCTCAACATCGTCGTGAATCAGTTCGCCGTTGAGTACGACCTTGATGAACCGTGCGTGGGCGGTCTTCTTGCCGGCGTCGTCGAAGCGGGGCGTCTGGAACACCACGTCCAGCGTCTGCCATTCACCCGGTGCCCGCGAGGCGTTGACGCGCGGCGGGACGCCCTTGTCGATGTGATGATAGCGAGGCTGCAACTCCGCGCGCGGGTAGATGCCGCCGCAGTCGCTCGCCGTCGGCTGTTTCACTCCCCAACTGTCGAAGATCTGGATTTCGTACAGCCCCATGAATTTGACGCCCGAGTTTGATCCCTTGGGCACCATGAACTCGATGTGCGCCTCGATGTCGCCGAACTTGGCCTTCGACGTCAGGTTGTGCGTCTTGCCGGTCGGTCCGTTGACGATCACCTCGGCGGCCGCCGGTCCTCGCTCGCCGGGCACGACCCTCAGTCGCTTCGGGTTCTCGGGGTCGATCGTCGCCTGCGGCGCGACCACCCAGTCACCGATCGGCGGCTTCCACGCCTCAAACCCGCCGGTACCGACCAGGGTGACCCAGCCCTGGTCGTCGTCTGAGTGTGCTGCGGCGGCGGCCGCGGCGACGAGTCCGGCAGTCAACAAGGCAAGCAAGGTCTTTCTCATGGCGTCTACCTCTCTTGCGGTTCGTGGTTCACGCGGTCGTCCGGCCGACCCTTCGGCGATCCGGTGGCTGGTTCGGACAGGGCTTCGAGCAGCGCGATCAAGTTGTCGATGTCGTCACTCGACAGGTTCAGCGGCTGGACGGCCGTGTCGAGGTTCGGGTTTCGTCCTCCGCCCCGGTTGTAGAATTCGATCACCTCGCGCAGCGTCTTGATGCTGCCGTCGTGCATGTAGGGGCCGGTGTGGGCGACTCCGCGCAGCGTCGGCGTCTTGAATCGGCCGCGGTCTTCGTCTCGTTTCGTTACATCGAAGCGGCCCAGGTCGAGCGGCTCCTTGCCCCACGAGACGCCCGTGTTGTGGAACTTGTTGTCGCTGAAGTTGGGGCCGGCGTGACACATCCAGCATCGACCGCGACTGTCGAACAGCCAGAGTCCCTGGCGTTCGGCCGTGCTGAGCGTTCGGTCTTGTGCGGCCAGGAAGCGATCGACGCGTGTGTCGCCGACCAGCAGTGTGCGTTCGAAGCTGGCGATCGCGCGGGCGAGGTTGGCCGCCGTGACGCCGTCGGCGAATTCGGCCTCGAAGCGGCCGCTGTAATCGGCATCGCCCCGCAATCGCCGGAGCACTTCATCGACGCTGTTGCCGAGTTCGTTCGGGTTCTCGATCGGTTTCAGCGCCTGCTCTTCGAGGCTCGTCGCGCGGCCGTCCCAGAAGAACGATTGCCCGAGGGCCGCGTTGAACACCGTGGGTGCGTTGCGGCGGCCGCGCCGACCCATGATGCCGACCGCCGTCGGCTCGTGCGCGGCCAGACCGTGTCGTGGATCGTGGCAAGTCGCACACGAGATCGTGCGGTCAAGCGACAGCACCGGATCGAAGAACAGCTTGCGCCCGAGCGCCACCTTGCCCACCGTGATCGGATTGTCCGGCGCGGCCACTCGCCCCGCGGCCAGCCCCAGCGGCGCCACATCAGGCGACGGGCTGGCAGGCAATGTGTCCCTCGGCAGGCGAGAGGCG
This sequence comes from Planctomycetia bacterium, assembly GCA_036758585.1. Lineage (GTDB taxonomy): Bacteria > Planctomycetota > Planctomycetia > JALXBF01 > JBGPMX01 > DAIOWH01. The sequence continues at coordinate 18,497 of DAIOWH010000120.1, read as the reverse complement.
TCAGGATCGGACGCCGCACCACTCGCCTCAAGGACCAGCAGCACCACGATGACGGGCACGCACAATCGCAACGCGAGTCTCCTCAAGCAGCCGCGCAAGATCGGCACTATTCTCTCAGTCCTGGCGAGCAAATAGCAAGATGGTTGCACGGGCGGCCGGAGGCGGCTATTCTCTTGACTCCGCTCTCACCCGTGTGCCTCAAGTGTTGAGGCCCCGGCCCTGTACTATTTCGGAGGACTATGCCATGCTCAAAAGAGTCGCGTATGGACTGGTCGTGATGGGGCTCGCGGTGTCGGCCCCGCTCGCGGCCCAGGAGGAAAAGGAGAAGGACCCGCCAAAGACCGCCAAGCAACTGTCTCCCGACGAGCAGGTCCAGCAGTTGGAGAAACAGGCCAACGAGACACAGCAGGAATACACCCGCCTGATGGCCCAAATGCGGACGTATCCCGCCAAGTTTTGGGCGATTGCCGAGAAGAACCCGAAGACCACGGCAGCCAAGAATGCGCTGAGTTGGATCCTCCGCAACGGCCGCACGGACCCAACGCTCATGCAACGCGCCGCAAAGCAGTTCCTGGCCGATTACCTGACCGACAAGGATGTACTGAACACGTTGCCGCTTCTCGGCCAAGTCGCGGGCGGCGACACCGAGTCGCTGTATCGCCGCATTCTCAAGGAGAACCCGCACTCCGACGTAAAGGGCGGCGCGGCGTACTACCTGGCCAACACGATTGTGGGCAACGACCTGCGCGGCGGAACACTCAGCCCGCAGCGCGAGGCCGAACTGATCAAACAGCTCGAGTCGCTCAAGAAGGACTGCGGCGACGGCGAGTATCGTGGGCGCCCGGTTGCCACGATGATCGACGGCATGTTGTTCGAGATCCAACACCTGCAGATCGGCAAGACGGCCCCGGAGATTTCCGGCGAGGACATCGACGCCGCGCCGTTCAAGCTCACCGAGTATCGCGGAAAGGTGGTAGTCATCGACTTCTGGGGAGATTGGTGAGGACCCTGCCGGGCCATGTACCCGCACGAGCGGTCGCTCGTGGAAAGGCTGAAAGACAAGCCGTTTGCTCTGTTGGGCGTGAACAGCGATCCGAAGGACCGAGTGAAGGCCGCACTGGAGCGCGAGAACATCTCGTGGCGTTCGTTCTGGGACGGCGGCAACACCAGCGGCCCGATCGCGACGCAGTGGAATGTCCGCGCCTGGCCGACGATCTATGTGCTCGATCACAAGGGTGTGATCCGATACAAGAACGTCCGCGGCGAGGCGATGGACAAGGCGGTAGACACGCTGCTCGCCGAGATCGGCGAGGCCGGCGGCGCCAAGTAAGGTCAATCAATCGAACCTCGCACCGCGTCCGACCGGCGCGCGTGCGAGGTTTTTCATGCGCCGTGATCGTTCACGCCCACTCGGGGCCGAGGCAGTGGGTCCGTTGAGAATGACATGACAACCTTGGACCGAAATAGACCCACAACGGCGAGCGGCATGCAGACGAGAGCGGGCATGCTGAGGCAGCACCCGCTCGGCGGTCAACGGTTGAAGCTAGATCTAGAACGAAGCGTCATCGACCGGATCGGCCCCGGCGCGGGTCGTGAGTCGGTCGAGCACGCCGGAGTCGATGGTGTCGCTGATATGGCGGCAACTGCCGTCGGCGAGCAGGAAGTTGATGCCGCCGGAGTGCATGCTCGACCAGTACCAGGGGTACACGAACCCCGAGATGGGGTACTGCACCAAGTCGCCGCGGGCGTTCAGGGTGCGGTCCTGTGCGGTGCGCACGCAGCACTTGGTCGCGTCGGGCCAAAGGGCGTCGATCGATTCGCCCATCGCGATCGTGTTCGACAGACCGTCCTGAATGTCCCGCGAGCTGATGCTGCTGTTGCGGTAGAAGATTCCGTTGTCGAAGATCTGGCAAGCAGGGTTCTGAGGGTTCGTGCAACCGGCCCGCAGCCCACCCGCCATATTGCCGCGATAGTTGGACAGGCCGACGTAGTAGAGCACCGTGCTGTTCGGGTCGGCGGGGTTCGACAAGATCGGGACCGGCTTTGCGTCGGAAAAGCTGGGGCACGCAAAGAAGCCGGGCGCCGTGGCAATAGCCGTCGAGTTGCTCGGCGCGTTGACGACCAAGCTGAAGTTGATCGAGTTGTACAGATTCGCTTCTTCAAGCATGGGCAGCAACATGGCCCAGCCGCTCCACATGTGCGGCCAGGCCGCGTCGGGGGGACATCCCGTGGGGTCGTTCCTGCCGCACATCCAGCCGAACGGGAACCGGCCCGCCTGGTCATGATAGTTGTGCAGTGCGACGCCAAACTGCTTCAGGTTGTTCTCGCACTGAGATCGCCGCGACGCCTCGCGGGCCATCTGCACGGCGGGGAGCAACAGCGCCATCAGCACGCCGATGATCGCAATCACCACCAGCAGTTCAATCAAGGTGAAGCCGCGGCGGTCAAGCGGTTGCAAGCGTAGGGGACTCATGTTTCTCTCCGTGTTCACCGGCCCAATCACTTCAACTCGACCGACCAGTAGGCGTTGTCGAGGAACGTTTTCCACGACTGGTACTTGGAGTTGGTTAGCTTCAGGTTCAAGAGCGGGCTGCGCCGCGGTTTCTCCGGGGCGCGGATCAGGTGCATGCCGGACTGTTGAGGCGTGCGGCCGCCCTTGCGCACGTTGCACTTCAGACAGCAACAGACGATGTTCGACCAGGTGCTCTGTCCGCCCTGACTGCGCGGCACGACGTGGTCGAGACTTAAGTCGGTTGTCGAGAACTTGCGGCCGCAGTACTGGCAGCGGTTGTGATCGCGTGCGAATATGTTCCGACGGTTGAACTTCACCGTCTGTTTCGGCAACTTGTCATAACCCAACAAGCGAATAATCCGCGGCACCTGAATCTCGAAGTGCACAGTGCGAATCCAGTCGTCGTCGGGCCCCTTGAACTTTGCGCGATACTCGCTCACCTCGCGCCAGCTATCGAAGTTGTACGACGCAAACTGCCCGTCGTCGACGCTCACGACCTCGGCCAATTCCTTGCACAGCAAGCAGAACGCTCGCCGCACCGAAATCACATGAATGGCCATGAACAATCGGTTCAGGACCAGAACGCTCGCGTCCAAGGCATGAACATGAACACTGGCTTCACTCATTACTGGCTCTCCGCACAGGCCGAGACGCGACCCAAAGTCGCTGCCTCGGTCAACCCGCCGTGTTGCTCCGGGTCTGTGCCGGCGTCCGAACCACTCGCTCACACCCGCAGCGCCGCGACGACCAAGTCCCCCACTTCGCTGGTCGAGTAGCCCATCTTCCCCGCCGCCATACTCTTCAGTTTCGTTCCGGTCACGTGCATAATCGCTCGCTCGACGCGCTGCGCCGCCTTCGCCTCGCCGAGCGTCTCCAGCAGCAGCATCAACGCCCCGATAGCCGCGATCGGGTTGATCACGTTCTTGCCGGTGTACTTTGGCGCCGAGCCGCCCATCGGCTCGAACATGCTGACGCCTTGCGGGTTGATGTTTCCGCCCGCAGCGACCCCCAGTCCGCCCTGGACCATCGCCGCCAAGTCCGTGATGATGTCGCCGAACATGTTCGTGGTCACGATCACGTCGAACCACTCCGGGTTCTTCACCATCCACATGCAGCAGGCGTCCACGTGGTTGTAGTCGGTCTTGATGGCGGGATAGTCGCGAGCGACCTCGTTGTATGCCCGTTGCCACAGGTCGCTCGAGTAGGTGAGCACGTTCGTCTTGGCCACGAGCGTCACCTTGCCGCGCTTGCCCGCAGCGAGATCGTCCGGCCCAAGCCCCTTCCACGGCGAGCCGCTATGTCGTTTCAGACAATAATCGAACGCCCAACGCAGACAGCGCTCCACGCCATTGCGAGTGTTGATCGACGTCTGAATCGCCACTTCGTCAGGGGTTCCCTTCTTCAGGAAACCGCCGGAACCGACGTACAAATCCTCGGTGTTCTCCCGGACGACGACGAAGTCGATCTCCTCGGGGCCTTTGTCCTTGATCGGTGTGTCCACGCCCGGATACAGCCGAACCGGACGTAGATTGATGTACTGGTCGAGTTCAAAACGCAGCCGCAGCAGCAGACCCTTTTCCAGAATGCCGGGCGGCACGTCCGGATCGCCGATCGCTCCCAAGTACACCGCATCGAACTGCTTCAGCTTCTCGACCGCACCGTCGGGCAACACCTCGCCCGTTCGCTTGTAGCGGTCGGCGCCCCAATCCAGATGCTCAAGGCGATATTGAAACCCCTCCAGTTTCGCGACGGCCTCCAGGACCTTCAGGCCCTCACGCACCACTGCGGGTCCGGTGCCGTCGCCGCCAAGCACAGCAATTCGATGCACTCTCAGTCCTTTCGTCCATGCGATGCGGTCCGCCGCCTGCCCGTCCCATTCAGAGTCTGCAGGCTGTTCTTCGAGTCGTTTCGATTCTAGCCGGCGCGCACTAGGCCGGCAATAGACGCAACGAAGCGCGTGTCCGGCAAGGGAGGGGCGAGGGAACCGGGCCACGGCTCGGCGCCAAACGATCAAGCCGCGCGGAGCTTCAGCCGGTGCACGGCATTCATCCACTCGACGCAACGGGCCCAATTCTCGGGGGTGCCAGGAGTGAACTGGCCCAACAGGCGTGAGGCCGCCGCGCCCGTTGCGCCCGGAAGGCTGCAAGTGATATTGTCCATCGTCAGCGTGCCGAGCATCGCAGCCGTCGCCGCCTCGTACGTGTCGGGCGTAACTTTGGGAATCGAGACGGTTTGAAGTCCCAGTGCCGCGAACTGCTCCTGCAGCAGGCGCAGCAGGAATCCATTCTGCGTGCCCCGTCCGACAAAGATCACCTGATCGATCGCGTACGACTTCGATAGGAATTGCCGCACGACGTCGGCGGGACACGCGGCGACCAGGTGCGTCGCCGTGCAGAGGATGTCGGCCACCGACCAACCGCGCTCGGCGGCGTACTGAGCGGTCGCGTCGATGAACGGCTTGCCAAAATCTTCCGGCCCCAGAAACCGCGGCGGGTCGCGACGGAGAAACGAATGGGCCGCCCATCGCCGCGTGAGCGGCTTGATCTGGCGACCCTGCACCGCCAGGATTCCACGCTCGTCCACTCGATGCCGACCGGCCGCCAGGCACTTACTCAGGTCGCCGAGCAACCACATGCCCGGCCCAACCTCCATCGACCCGGCACGCAACGGGCCGCCGCCGGCGGGCAACCAGGTCACCTGCGTGATCCCGTCGACGTGCACCACCAAGCGAGTTGATCGTTGCTCGTTGGCCAACAACCAATCGACGATGACCGAAAGCGGCCGACCACGCCCACCCGCCGCCCGATCGCGAGCCGCCAGTCCGGCGAGCACTGTCGTCCCTGAAAACTCGGCCACACGCGCGGCCAACCAGGTCGCATCTGATTCCGCTTCGTTCGGTTCACCATCCCAAGTGATCGCCTGAAGTAGCACCTGATCCGCAGGCGCGCTCGCCTTGGCGATGAGCGTGCGAGCGATCTCGACGAGATGCTCAGCCAGCGACACGCAGGCACGGACCGCCTCCCGCCCTTCGCCGGGTTCACTCAGCCCCGACGCCGCCACCGATGCGAGCGTTTCGGCGTTTGAATCGAGACCGACCCCCGCGACCCGTACTAGCGCCGCACGGACCTGATCGGCGCGCGCGTCCACCGAAAAGCCTATGACAAGACGTGAGTCCACGGCCGTGTACTCCTGGTTCGACTATGCGGCCAGGGCCAACGCCGGTGACTCACAGGCAGCGATCAGCGCCTCGAATATCTGGGCGTCTAGGGCCGAATCCGCGGCCGGGTTCCACTGCACACCCATGCAGAACCACGCCGGATCGATCGTCTCGATCGCCTCGATCACGCCGTCGGGAGCGACCGCCGCAACATGAAACTTGTTCGACACGCGACGCACCGCCTGATGGTGCTCGCTGCTCACGCGAATCTCGCCGTCGCCGTAAATCTCGTCGAGCCGAGTGCCGGGAGTGATCTCGATGCCGTGTCGGTGCGCGCCACCGAGCGGGTCCTTGTGCGGCATCGCGCGAGGCAAGTCTTCGGGCAAGTGCAGATACAGCGTGCCGCCAAACACGATGTTGATAAGCTGCATGCCCAAACCACAACCCAACAGCGGCAGCTTGCGCTCAGCGGCCAGCTTCACCAGCAAACGGTCGGCGTCCTCGCGTCGCGACGGAACCGTGCGCACGGCCGGATGAGGCGCCTGACCGAGCCGCTTCGGATCGAGATCGTCCGCGCCGCCCACGAGCACCAATGCGTCGAGCAGATCGACGATCGGCCGCAGATCGGCGTCCTTCACGAACGGAGGAATAATGATGGGCGTGCCCCCCGCGGCGAGCACGCTGTCGTAGAATCCGGCGTGAATGACGCTGACAGGACCTCGCCCCTTGGCCGGAACTCGCAGTTCCATATTGATGCCGACGCGAGGTTTCTTCTTAGTCGTACGCATGGATTCCCTTCCTTTCTTTGGACACTCCCATACCTGAGACAACACCACGCCCGATGCTCACGCCCGGGCGCCCAAGCCTCCTCTCTGCGAGGGTCACACAAACACGACCTCAGCGACCGGCTGGCGATCGCGATCGGCCCTTGCCCAGCATCGCCGCCACCGCCTGCTTGTTGTCCAGTGACGAGCGAGCCTTGGCAAAAGCCGCGTCGACCGCGTCGGGCAGCAGCCGGTCAATCGCCTCGTAAACGCTCCTTCCGAACCGCTCGGTCTGCACCAACTCCTCCAGTTCCTTCCAGAGGCCATCGGTGATCGTGATGCGAAGCTTGTGGCTCTTCAGTAGGTTCTTGGGTCTGGCCATAAAATGGATTTAAAGTGGCGTTATTATGCCAACGGATTCTCCGAATTCAAGCGCCAAGTTGAAAAAATCCGGCGTGTCGATTTTCCGGGGGCCCGACGTTACTCTCTTGCGCAAAGATTCGTGGCGGTTGTCTGTTCCCGTATCTCGTGCAGGAGGGAATGCCATGCGTCACCTTCAACTGCGCGTCGTGTGCGCAGCCAGCAGTCTTGTCCTTGTCCTTGCGGCGGCGAGATTCGCCGTCTCCGCAGACGACGCCTACACGGTCGTCGCCGACTGGCCGCGGCTGCCCGACGGCCAAAAGCTCGGCCAGGTCTCGGCCGTTGCACCCGACGGGCACGGCGAAGTGTTCGTGTTTCATCGCGGCGAGCACCCGATCTTGGTGTTCAATCGTGAGGGGAGATTCCTGCGATCGTTCGGCGACGACGTCATCGCCAAGGCTCACGGTCTGCGGTTCGACGCCGAGGGAAACGTGTGGACGACCGACGTGGGCAATCACACCGTGCGCAAGTTCAGCCACACGGGCAAGCTGCTGCTGACGCTCGGCAAGGAAGGCGAGGCCGGCGAGGCGCCCGACCGATTCAACCAACCGGCGGACGTCGCGTTCGGTCCGCACGGCGATGTGTTCGTGGCCGACGGCTATGGGAATTCCCGCGTGGCCAAGTTCTCGAAGGAGGGCAAGTTCCTCAAGGCGTGGGGCAAGAAGGGCACGGCCGACGGCGAGTTCAATCTGGTGCACGCGATCGCCATCGACGAACGCGGCACGGTCTTTGTCGGCGACCGCGAAAACAACCGCGTCCAGGTCTTCGACTCAGACGGCAAGTTCCAGGGCAAGTGGACGGAATTCGGTGCTCCGTTCGGCCTGTTCCTCGACCGACACCATCACCGGTTCCTCGTCGCCGACGGCCGAGCGCACAAGTGTCTGGTGCTCGACGGGCACGGCAAGGTGCTCGAATCGTGGGGTGTCCAGGGCAAGGCCGCGGGCCAATTCGACCTGCCTCACTCCGTTTCAATGGACAGCGACGGTTCGGTCTACGTCACCGAGATCACTGGGCAGCGCGTGCAGAAGTTCGTGCGGAAATGAAGGTGGCCAGCAGGCTGAACGGCGTCTCGCTGCCGCGCTTGGTCACGATTGGGACGCCCGACGAGGTGCTCTCGTTGAACGCGATCATGACCGAACCCGGCACGACGGCCGTGGCATCGAGAACTTCTTACTGCGTGCCCGGTTCCGTGAACTCGGTGGCCGGTCCCGCGAATCTCGCGCACAGTACCGAACATACGCTGCCCGGCCCGGAGAACCCAATGGCCGGTTCGGACGATGCACGGCCCGTGTCCGGCGGGTCGTATCGCGGGCCCGATCACCGTCCGCGCCTGTCCGGCGATCGCGGGCCCGGCCCGTCGCCCTGACTCGCCAATGCTGAATCTCGCTCGGCTCGAACTCCTCGGCACGCCGCAAGTTTCACCCGGCAAATTGCCGCAAGCCTCATCCGGCCGGTATACTTCCGCCCTGCCGCGTGATCGCTCACTCCAATTCCTTCAGCACGTCGCGCAGCTTTTTGAGGCCATTGGTAGGGTGGGCACAGCCCACCAACGCCGGCACGGAACTGGTGGGCAGTGCCCACCAACGCCGGCACGGAACTGGTGGGCAGTGCCCACCCTACTTGTTGGGCA
>DAIOWH010000120.1:0-9914 GCA_036758585.1 Planctomycetia bacterium | reverse complement strand
GCCCACCAACGCCGGCACGGAACTGGTGGGCAGTGCCCACCCTACTTGTTGGGCAAAGCTGTCATCGCTCACTCCAATTCCTTCAACACGTCGCGCAGTTTCTTGAGCGCCCGGTGCAGCAAACCTGCAATCGCAGCCGGCGTGCGATCCAATTGCTCGGCGATCTCCGCCAGCGACTGGCCTTGCCAGTAATGCAGCACGACCGCGTCCCGCTGTGCCTCCGAAAGCGATTCGACCGCATCGGCCACGCGCAACATTCGTTCGTTCCGTTCCGCGCGCTGGCTGGGCGACGACTGATCCGACGCCAGCCAGCGTTCCAGCCGCATCGAAGAACCTTCCAACTCCGCTTCGAGCGACCGCTCGCGGCCGATGTCTCGTCTGCCGCGCCCGAAATCTCGCACCGCATGCGTCAGAGTCCGCGCCAGAATCTGCCGCAGCCATCCGGCCAACTCCTCTGCCGTCGAGCCGCGAAACTGCCCGATCGCCCGATGCGCCTGCAACAAGGTTTGCTGCACCAGGTCCGAGTCGTCCAGCTTCGCCCTCAGCCGCGGGTCCAATTGCACTCGCGCCAGAAACTTCAGGTACGACCGAAATCGATCCAGCGGCGGCACGTCGCCTCGCGACTCAGATGCCATGAAATCACCTACTCTCCTAGAGCCTACTCGCGCGCCGTCTGTGCGCGGGAACCGTGAAAATCGAGAAGCGCCGGCCGCCGCGGCCCGGAACGTTGCTGAAAGCTGAAAAGTCAGGCTGGAAGCCCAGCCGAGGCATTCGAAGAGCGGATCGAGAAACTCGCGGCGGAGCTGTGTCTCGTTGTACTGGCCGGACTGGTAGGAGTCGGCGTGCAGGTCGAATCGTTCGACGAGTTCGATGACTTCGCGTGGCGCGCTCATGGCGTGCGTATCTTACCGTGAGTCGTTTCTGGCTTCGTAGCGGACTTCGCGGGAATCCAAGTGTCGCCTCAGATCGTGCGGGCTTCGAGCACGATGGTCCCCTCGGCCGACTCGCCCGGCTGCAAGATCCTCAGGCCCGCGTCGATGCCGCGCGGCTGCAGGTTGATCGCGTCCGTGACGCAGGTGTATGGTTCGAGGCAGATCGAGTCGCGCGACGGCGGCGTGTAGATCACCAGTTCGCGAAACAACCCGTCGAACCGAAAGATCACCTCCACTCCCGCCGACCGATCGATCAGGCGCGACGTACACCAGCCCGAATCGAACGTCAGGCCCGTGAACACCGTGTCGAACTTCAAATCGGAAAGCGGCCGCTCGGCGCGGAGCGCGGCCGGGTTGGCGACGGGAACGAGCCGGCCCGTCGGCAGCAACTCTTCGAGTTCCCAGACGCTCAAGACCGGCGCCGAGACAAGACACCGTGCCTCGTCGCCGCCGGCGGCCAGCGGCAATCGGAAGTATGGGTGAGTACCGAAGCCCCACGGCAGCGGCCGTGAGTCTGGGTTCGTCACGCGAATGCGACTGGTGAGCGTGGGGTAGGCTTCCAGCCTGCCCGGTTCATACGTGGCAGTGGCAGGCTGGAAGCCTGCCCCACCGCGCGGACTCGGTGGCGTCGTGCCGTGGACCGAGTACGACACGTCGATCTGGAAATCGGCCGGCCACAGCGACTCGATGTCCGGAGCGTCGACGCTGAGCTGAAACCGCCCCGTGACCTCGTTCGGTGCAGAGCGAACGACTCGCCAGGGGCGGTCGTAGACCAGCCCGTGAATCGCGTTGACCCCGCGCTCGTTGCGGGGCAGCTCGAACGGGCGACTGCCGAACTCGAACCGTCCGCCGCGGATGCGGTTCGGAAACGGAAACAGGATCGGCGTCCCGTTTCCCGACGGCCGCGCCGGCCTCTCGGCAAAATCCGCCGCCGCCGCGATCAGTTCATGCTCGGCCCCACCGGCCCGACAACGAAAGCTGAAGCAGTTGAAACCATAGTCAACCAGCACGCGGGCGCACGCTCCGACCCGAGAATCTCCAATGACGGCTACGTTGCTCATGGTGTGGTCCCCACGTGGCTGCCTCATCGCGTTGGTCTTACCCGGCCCCAGCCGGAACTTGATGTTGCAAATTGCACCTTCAAGTTCTGGAACTCCTGGCTTCTCGCCTAGTACTACAGCGCACCTTGGGTAGGGTGGGCTTTGCCCACCGACACATATGGGGTTGGTGGGCAAAGCCCACCCTACCTGTGACCGCGCAGCAATCAAGGTGCGCTGTGTACTAGCAGCGACCTCCTGGCGCAACTGCTCGGCCTCAACCCCAGGTCTCTGAAGGAAATCCTGGCGCAGTCACTTCGTCGCCTCGCGCACGATGTGCCCCAACTCGGGCACGATCAGTTTCTCCATGGCCAACCGCACGGCGGCGGTTGAGCCGGGCATGGTCAGCACGGCCATGCGACCGACCAGGCCGCCGACCGCGCGGCTCAACATGGCGGCCGCGCCAATCTCCTGGAAGCTCAGCATGCGGAACAACTCGCCGTAACCCAGCAGCGGCTTGGTCAAGAGGGCCGAGATCGTCTCGTAGGTCTGGTCGCGAGGGCTGATGCCCGTGCCGCCCGTGAGCAGCACGGCCTGGACGTCGCCACGAGCGGCGTAGCCTGCCACGAGCGGCCCGATCCGCTGCGGATTGTCCGGCACAATGACGCGGTCGACGACTCGGTGGCCGGCCGACTCGAGAAACTGCACGATCAGCGTGCCCGACCGGTCGGTTGCGGTCGTTCGGGTATCGCTGATCGTCACGACGGCACAGGCGATCGACGGCGGCGCCGCCTCGCGATGCTCCGCGGCGCCCGAGAGCGGCTGGCTCGATTGACCTGACATCTCGGATTCCTTTATAATCCCGCCGGTTTGCTGGGCGGCCGGCGGCTGGAGTACATCATGTCGCGCGTCTCGACGATTCTGTGTGCCGCGCTGGGCTTCGTCGCCCTGATGAACACGTTGTCGGCCGACACGATCAAGCTCACGAGCGGCGGCACGGTCCGCGGCCAGATTCTCGACGAAAAGAGCACCAAGGAGTCCCTGGTCGTCAAGCTTCAGATCGGCGGCGGCGAGGTTACGATCGAACGCGACAAGATTCAAGAAGTCATTCGCGACAAGGGAGCGCTGGCCGAATACGACCAGATCAAGGCCGACTACGCCGACACGGCCGACGATCAGTTTCGGCTGGCGATGTGGTGCGAGAAACAGAAGCTGTACCGGCAACGCAAGCAGCATCTCGATCGCGTGATCGAACTGGAACCCGACCATGCCGCCGCTCGCGAGAAGCTCGGCTACCTGCGACACGAGGGCAAGTGGCTGACTCGCGACCAGCAGCAAGAGGCGAAAGGGCTGGTGCGGTTCGGCGGCCGGTTCGTCACACCGCAGGAACGGGAGATTCTCGAAAAAAAGAAGCGCGAAGAGAGCGTGGTGCGCGACTGGCATCAGCGCGTGAAGATGTGGAAGGGCTGGCTCACGAGCGATGAGCCGGCCAAGGCTCGCGACGCCGAACAGCAGCTTCGATCGATCGACGACCCGCGGGCGATGGACGCCTTGGTGAACCAGTTCGGCAAAGAGAAAGAGGAGTCGCGTCGCGTGATGATGTGCGAGATCGTCGGCGGCTTGCCCGGCGAGCAGGCGACGCTGGAACTCGTCAAGCGGTGCATCATGGACATGTCGGCCGACGTACGTTGGGCCGCTGTCGAGGCGCTGGTCGAGCGTGAGGACGCCGAAGCGGTGCGGGCGCTGATGAAGATTCTCACGTCCGAGCACAACACGGTGGTCCGCCGAGCGGCCGATGCGCTGGGGGCGTTGGAAGATTCGAGCGCCGTCCCGGCGCTGATCGACGCGCTCGTGACCAAGCACAAGCAAGTAGTCACGCGCAATGCGCCAGGCTCGTTCATGGGGGTCCAAACGCCCACGATAGTCGACTTCGAGCCGGTGGTGGCGTCGGGCGTTGTGGCATTCAACCCGGTGATCGGTTACCAGGCTCAGGGCGGGGGCTTCACGAAGTCGATCACCGAGGTGGTGGTTGTGCCGGTGGAGAATCCCGAGGTGCTGGGCGCGCTGACCGCGATCACCGACCAAGACTTCGGTTACGACAAGGCTGCGTGGCGGCGGTGGCTCGCCGGCCAGAAGCAGCGCGATGAACTCAAGAACCGTCGGCCGCTCGACGACTGACGGTTGTCGACGGCCTGGAATGGCCGTCCGTTCGGAACGTCGCCGCGCGATCCGCTGCGGCGGGAGACTCGTACAAAGTTCAAGGAGGGACTTAGCGATGCAACTACACGTCTCGCGTCATTTCCAGATGTTCGGTTTCGCCATTCTGATGGGTGCGGCCTTGCCGATCGTCGCGGCCCAGGAGCCACGGCCGTCGGAGCCGGTGGCTGAGGGGTTGAAGAAGGCGGCGGTGCCCGCACGACCCGAATCGTCGCCCGATAATCGCCGCCGCGCGCTCGAACTGCTGGCCGAGGCCGAGATGGCCCTGGAGCAGGGCCTGACCGCCCGGGCCACCGTGCTCGCCCGCGAGGCGAGCGGCCTGTATCCCGAGTCGAAGGCGATCGCCGGCTTCCTCGTCTCGGTTCAGGCGGAACAGACGCTCGCCAAGGCGGCGACTGCCACTCAGAATCGAGCAAAGGCGCACCTCGCCGCCGCGCTCACACGCTCTCAGGTTCTGATGCAGCAACGTCGCTACACCGAGGCGCTCGACCTGCTCAACGGCATCATCGAGGCCGCCGCGAAGTTCCCGGCCGCCGCCGACGTCTCGCTGTACCGCGATCTCGCTCAAAAGGAACTGATCGAGTACCGCGTCGGCGTCCAGACCGGAACGATCCGACCCAATCAGGACGCGGGCCCGCCGCCAGTCAACGATCCGATCGGACTGGGCAAGCCCGAGGCCCCGGTCAGTTACGAGTTCCCTCGCGCGCCGTCGAACGCCTACCGCTTGGCTCGCCTGTCCGGCGACCAGACGCCGGCGTGGTACACACGCATGCGCGCCGCCCTGCGACGCACCATGTCGGTCGACTACCGCGCGATGCCACTCGGCCTTGTGCTCGACGACATTCAGGAATCGACCGGACTGCCGCTCATCGTCGACTCGCCGATCCAGGCGGCCAAGACCACGCTGACCACGACGGTCGACCTGCGAGCACGCAGCGTCTCGGCCGAGACGGTGCTCAGCCTGGCGACTGAACTGGCCGGCTGCGAATACGTCTTGCTCGAAAAGGGGATCATCGTGACGACGCCCGACAAGGCAGGCGACTACATCCGCAACTTGCCCGACTCGGTCGCCAGCCACTGGTCGCGCGCCCGGCACCTGTTCCCCGACCTGTACGTCGACGCAATGACGAGCCGCCCGCTGCCCGAGGCAAAGCCGGCCACGGCCGCGGCAGGCGGTCCCGATCAGGTGCCGTCGTACCTCCGATCGGGACGCGACCTAGTCGCCCATATAGAGCAACTGATACGGTGAGGCAAAGTTGAAGGAGTTGAAAAAGTTGAAGGAGTTGAGGGAGTCAGAACGCGCCGCAGCTCTTCTTCAAGTTCTTCAACTCTTCAACTCCCTCAACTCATATGGCGGGGCTGGCACGAGGGCGAGCGCGCCGAGTATAATCGCCAGCCGCCCCACCCGCGTGCCGTCTGCACGACGGCGCGACCGATACCTGAGTGCGCCGAGATGAGGGCCGAATGACCAATTCGCCGATCGAAGCTCGTTTGCGCGGTTTTCGCCGCCGCTGTCGTCAGGTGTTGGGGTTGCACGGCGCGGCTTGCGTCGTTGCCGTCGCGATTGGCCTCGCCGTTGCGAGCGGGCTGGGCGACTGGCTGCTTGACCTCTCGACGGGCGTGCGAGCGATCCTGCTGGCGGCGCTTGTTGTCGGCACGGCCTGGACGGCTTACCGATTTCTGCTCATTCCCCTACTCCTTCCGCTGCGCGATGTGGACCTCGCGTTGCGCGTCGAGGACAAGTTTCCGGAGCTAAACGACGAACTCGCCAGCGCCGTAGAGTTCCTACGCGAGTTGCCCGACTCCGATCGCACCGGTTCGCCCGCATTACGTCGCGAAGTGGTCGAGCACGCGGCGCGGCAGACGGCGGCGATGTCGTTCGATTCGGCGATAGATTGGAGGCCCGCGCGACGAGTGGCGGCCGCGGCCGGATCGATCGTGCTGTTGGCCGGTGCGTTGGTGTTGGCCAGCCCCGGATCGGCGCGGACGGCGCTAGCTCGGTTGATCAATCCATTTGGCGATGTGAGTTGGCCGCGCGACATTCGGCTCAGGCTGCTCGACTCGCCGCGACGCATCGCACGAGGCGACGCGTTTCAGGTTGCGGTCGCCGTCGAGTCCCTGGGTGGCCAGATGCCCGACCGCGCCGAGATCCACTACCAATTCGACGGCGGCGACACGGCCACCGAGCCGATGCGGCCGCGCGGCGATTCGCAGTTCACCGGCGGGCTGGAGGCGGTCACCCGCAGCTTCGATTTTTACATTCGCGCGGGCGACGGCTTCATCGACCCGGTTCACGTGGACGTCGTGCCGCCGCCCGAAGTCGAGGGCCTGCGCGTCCGGCTGACCTATCCAACGTACACCGCGCGGCCGCCCGAAGAACTGCCGACCGACAAGGGCCAGGTCCGCGCCGTATGGGGCACGGTGGTCGATGTGACCGCGCGGTCGTCGAAGCCCCTCGACCGGGCCGAACTGCGTCTGGAGCCGGGCCAACCAATCCCCGCCTCAGTCTCGCCCGATGGGACCGAACTGACGGCGCGATTCAAGCTGGAGGAAAGCGGATCGTACTGGTTCGCACTGCGCGATCGTGAAGGCTTCGAGAACCGCCGCGTCTCGCGATACGACCTGGCTGTCCAGAAAGATCAACCGCCCGACGTGACGGTCGAGCGACCGGCGGCCGATATCGAGGTGACGCCGACTGCCGACGTGCCGCTGCGTGTGGTCATCAAGGATGACTTTTGGATCGAGAGCGCTACGCTCGAATACAGCGTGTCCGGCTCGGCGCCCGAGTTGAAATCCGTACCGCTCTGGGCCGGCGACTCACGGCCGCAGCGTCAGGTTGTCGAGCACGTGTGGCACCTGGCCGATCTCGCGCTCACGCCGGGCTCATCGGTCACGTATCGCGCGGCAGCTCGCGACGGCGACGATCTGCGCGGGCCGAACGTGGGACAGAGCCGACAACTGCGGCTCATGGTGGTCACGCCCGAGGCCCTGGCCCGTCGGATCGAGGATCGCCAGCTCGTGATCTACCAGGAACTCGAGCGAATCCGCAAACAGCAGATCGACGCCAAGGCTCAGGTCAGCGGCCTCGGCGAACAACTGGCCCGCTCGGCTGAGCTCGGCAAGGCCGACGTGGCGCGCCTGCAGTCGGCGGAGATGTTACAGCGGCAGGTCGGCCGGCGCATCACCAGCCCAACCGAGGGGGTGCAGGCCCAGGTCGAGCAGGTGCAGCAGGACCTCGCGAACAATCACATCGAAGACGCCGCCGTCGCCGCGCAAATGGCGGCGGTCGAATCGGGTCTGGAACAAATCGCTCGCGAGCATCTGCCGCTGATCGATCAGCAGCTTGGCCGCGTGCGCAAGTCGGCCGAGGCGGCGACCGAGCGGCCGGCGGATGCGGCCCAGCGCGACGCCGCGCGAGCCGGACTCGAAGAGGCCGAGAAGCATCAAGACGCCGTCGTCGCTGGACTCGACGACCTGCTCGAGCGCATGAGCAAGTGGGAAACATATCGCGGCATCGCCCGCGACGTGCGCGAGTTGGCCGAGGAACAGAACAAGCTCGGCGAACAGACGGCCGAGGTCGGACGCGAGTCGATCGGCAAGAACAAAGAAAACTTGCCTGCCGACGTCCAGGCCCAACTCGATCGGTTGGCCGGTCGCCAGGAGCAGGCTCGCGAACAGCTTGGTCGCGTGCAACGCAAGATGGAGCAGATGAGCGGCCGACTGGCCGAGAACGATCCGGTCGGGTCCGAGGCGCTGCGCGACGCCGCCGAAAGCTCGCGGCAGGCCGGCACGGCCGAGCAGATGCAGCAGGCGGCGGCAGGCATCCGCCAGAACCAGGTGGGGTCGGCCGAGGCGGCTCAGCGACAAGCGGCCGAAGATTTGAAGCAGATGCTCGACACACTGGAGAACAACCGCGAGCGCGATCTGGCCAAGATAGTTCAAAAACTGCGCGAGGCCGAGACGAAGCTTGCCGAAATCCGGCAGCGGCAGCTCGAACAGTTGAAGCGGACCCAGGAGGCCGGGGCGAACCAGAACGCCGAAGAGCGCAAGCGCGAGCTGGAACGACTCGCGCGTCAGGAGCAGGAACTTCAGCGCGAGACCGCTCGGCTCGCTCAGCAACTGCGGCGACTTGCCGCGGACCAGGCCGCCAAGACCTCGTCGTCCGCCGCAGGCCGCATGGCTCAGGCGGGCGAGCAGTTCAATGAATCCGATGCCGAAGCCGCCCAGGCCGCTCAGCAGAAAGTGCTCGAGGAACTGGAAAAGGCGCAGCAGGAAGTCGCCCAAGCGCGACGCGAGGCCGAGGCGCAGTTGGCGCTGGAACAGCTCGCAAGGATCGGCGACACGCTGGCCGCCCTGCACAATCGCGAGAAGGCGGCCAAGGAGGAATCTGAGCGTCTTGAAAAGGCGCGACAAGGAAAGGGCAACTGGACTCGCCCGCTGCTCGCTTCGCTGCGGACCGCCAGCGAGGCTCAGGACACCATTCGCGAAGACACCGCCAAAGCCCGCGAGGTGCTGACCTCGGCCCCGGTCTTTGCACTGGCACTGAGCCGGGCCATCAGTAACATGGAACGGGCGACCCAGCGACTCAAGGACCGTAACGCCGACGCCGAGACCCAGGCCGCTCAGCAGGCGGCGATCAATCGCCTAGCTCAGTTGCTCGATTCGCTCAAGAACGACCCGGCGAATCAGGAGGGCGAACAACAGCAACAGTCGGGCGAAGGGGAAGGCCAGGGGAGCGGCCAGCAGGGCGACGGCATCCCAGCCATCGCTCAGTTGAAACTGCTTCGTTCGCTCCAGATCGAAATCAACGAACGTACGCAGGAGCTTGCACAACTTCAAAAGCGAGAACAGAGGCTGTCGCCCGATCAGGTGGAGGAGGCCAAGTCGCTCGCCGCCGATCAGGGGACTCTGGCCGACATCGTTCGAAATATCACCGCGCCGTCGCAAGACGAGCCACCCGACGAAGGAGAAAAACCATGATGTACGCGCGTCTCGGCAGAGCAGGACTCTGCCTGACCCTTGGTTGCGTCGTGTTGTTCGTCGCCGCCGCCAGGTCCGACGAGCCGCCGCCGAGCGACCAGCAAGCGGCGAAGCCGCAGCCCGCGGCTGCCGACGAGCCGGGCAAGTCCGACAGACCAGCCAAGCCGCTCGACGCCGAGTTGCTGAAGGCGCTCGAAGAGAAGTCGGCGCCCGAAGCGGATGAGGAAGCGCCGCTGGTCCGGGTGGGCCGGCGCATGCGCGAAGTCGAGACTCGGCTGGTCAAGACCGACGCGGGAGATGAGACGGTGAACTTGCAAGAAGCAATTGTGCAGGACCTGGACAAGCTCATCGAGCAGATGCGCAAGGGCGGCGGCTGACCGACGTGCGGGGCTGCCGGGTGCAGCCAACATTCGAAGAAGCGGCAGACCAGTCAAAACGCTCAGGGAAGGAAGCCGCCGCAAAAGCCGGGCAAGGGATCGGAACCCAAGGAGGGCGAGGTGAACGCCAAGCCCGGCGACGTGGCCGAAGGCGAGTTGAAGGCGACGGGCCGGCTGGTGAGGGCGGTCTGGGGCCACTTGCCCGAGAAGATGCGCGATGAGATGGAACAGGCGTTCGGCGAGAAGGAGCTACCCAAGTATCGAGCCATGATCGAGCGGTACTTCCGCACGATCGCCGAAGAGGGGCAGACGCCGAGTCGTTAGCGTAGTGCAGGCGGCCCGCCTGCAATGTCGTCAAAGGAAGCCGCAGG